>NZ_JAGKRK010000078.1:0-70827 GCF_017939325.1 Aeromonas sp. MaB10011B
GCAAACTACCCGATGCACACGAGTGTGCTGGAAGGGGTGAACAACAAGATCAAAGTGATAAAGCGCATGGCATATGGATTTAGGGACTCAGAATACTTTTTTCTGAAAATCAAGGCGGCCTTCCCCGGAAAGCCGCGATGAACCAAAAAAAACGCGCCATCAGGCGCGTTTTTCTTGGATCAGGGCAATCAGTTGTCACACAGGTTGCTTGGCATGTCCTGACGCAGACGGGTCCAAAGCTTGCCAGACTCGATGCCGTACTGGCGTACCGTCATGAACACGGCTTCGTGATCCTTAGTTTCGGCCAGCTTGCGCAGCGTCTTGTAGTAGGCATCTGCGGTTTCCCGCGCCTGTTTGTCCGAGAAGTAGTAGCGGCCAACCCGGCTATATAAGCCCTTGAAACCGTTGAGAATCAAGGCATAGATGGGGTTGCCCGAGGCAAATGAAAGCTGGTGATGCAAACGGTAGTCGAAGTCCGCATAGGCCTCGGCCGTGTTCTCCACATCATCGGCACCCCGCAAGATCTCGGCGGCCTGTTCCGGGTTGTTGCGAATGGCGCCACGGATGAAGATGGTGCAGATGTTGGTCCGGGCGGAGAGCAGCTGTGCCACCAGATCCGGCACCTTGTCCTGATCGAGACGTGCCAGTGTCTCCAGAATGTTGAGACCGGAGGTTTCCCAGAAATTGTTGACCTTGGTCGGTTTGCCATGCTGGATGGTGAGCCAGCCATCACGGGCAAGGCGCTGCAACACTTCACGCAAGGTAGTGCGAGTCACGCCGATCAATTCGGACAGCTCGCGCTCCGCCGGTAGAATGGATCCAGGAGGAAAGCGATTGTTCCAGATGGACTCGATGATGTATTCCTCGGCAAACCCGGCAGGGCTTTGCGCTTTAATGACCATGTAATGACTCTGTTGTAGTGCGTAAAAAGGCCCCCGAATAATAGCAAAGCCGGTCATGCTGGCAAGCAGAAGGTCGGTCCTCTGCTCACATTACCCCGATCTTTTTGTTAAAAATATGTATGCGGCGACAAGTGAGGAGTCAACCAACACCAAATGATGGGAATATAAGCGTTTGCTCGCTGGGCAAGTTCAGCGACCTTATTTATAGTTATCGCTCCCTTGATTAAAATCATGTGCAATCAATCTGATACAGGTGAATATCCGGATGTTCGGCTCGGGTCGGGCTCGACTGCATAGACGCAGATATCAACAACAGAACAGAGAACCATCATTATGCCAATCAGCCTAGGGCGCGCGTTTACAAAGAACTTTTTGGGCAATGCTCCGCGATGGTACAAAATTGCCATCGTTCTATTCCTGCTGATCAACCCGATCATTTTCTACGTTGATCCCTTCCTGGCCGGCTGGCTGCTGGTTGTCGAGTTTATTTTCACCCTGGCCATGGCCCTCAAGTGCTATCCGCTGCAACCGGGCGGACTCCTGGCCATCGAAGCCGTGCTCATCGGCATGACCTCCGCCAACCAGATAAAACATGAGCTGGTGGCCAATATCGAAGTGCTTCTGCTGCTGGTCTTCATGGTGGCCGGCATCTACTTCATGAAGCAGTTGCTGCTCTACGTCTTTACCAAGATGCTGGTGCGCATCCACTCCAAAACGTTGCTTTCTCTCGCCTTCTGCCTGGTGTCTGCATTCCTCTCCGCGTTCCTTGATGCCCTGACCGTGATCGCCGTGGTCATCAGCGTCGCAACCGGCTTCTACGCTATCTACCACAAGGTGGCCTCCCGGGATGAGTCCGGCAATCTGCATCATGATGACGAAGAGATTGACGAGCTCTCCCGCCAGCATCTGAACGAATTTCGTGCCTTCCTGCGCAGCCTGATGATGCACGCCGCCATCGGTACCGCCCTGGGGGGCGTCTGCACCCTGGTCGGCGAACCCCAGAACCTCATCATCGGTGAACAGGCGGGGTGGCACTTCGGTGAATTTGCCATTCGCATGGCGCCAGTCACCATCCCGGTCTTCATCTGTGGCCTGCTGACCTGCATCCTGGTCGAAAAATTCCGCTGGTTCGGTTATGGCGCCCGCTTGCCCGAGCCCGTGCGTCACATCATGGAATCCTACGAGCGAGACGAAGACGCACAACGTACCCCGCAGGACAAGGCCAAGCTGATCGTCCAGGCGCTGATTGCCACCTGGCTTATCACGGGTCTTGCCCTCCATCTGGCTGCAGTTGGGCTGATCGGCCTGACGGTCATCGTGCTCGCGACGGCGTTCACCGGCGTGACTGAAGAACACGCGCTTGGCAAGGCATTCCAGGAGGCTTTGCCGTTCACCGCCCTGCTCACCGTCTTTTTCAGCGTGGTGGCGGTCATCATCGATCAACAGCTGTTCAAGCCGGTGATCCAGTGGGTACTGGCGGCCAAGCCGGAGGATCAGCTTGCCCTCTTCTACCTGGCAAACGGTCTGCTCTCCATGGTCAGTGACAACGTCTTCGTCGGCACCGTCTACATCAACGAGGTGAAGACCGCCCTGATCAACGGCGCCATCAGCCGCGAGCATTTTGATCTGCTGGCCGTGGCCATCAACACCGGCACCAACCTGCCGTCGGTCGCCACCCCCAATGGCCAGGCCGCATTCCTGTTCATGCTCACCTCGGCCCTCGCTCCCCTGCTGCGCCTCTCTTATGGCCGCATGGTCTGGATGGCGCTGCCCTATACCCTGGTGCTGGGGCTTGTCGGCTTCTTCTCCGTGGAACTGCTCCTCGGTCCTGCAACCGAATGGTTCTATCAGGCAGGGTGGTTGCTGGATCATGGGGCACTGCCACTGCCCACCCCGTCCACACACTGATCATGAAAGGGGCTGTTCGGCCCCTTTCTTTTCAGATGGGGCTCTGCTCTAATTAAGCCACTATTTTTCTCTGAGAGATCAATCAGATGATCGAGTATCTTCGCCGCATTGCCAGTCATCGTCTGGCCTGGGGATTGCTGGCAGCCTCCGCTTTCGCGCTGGAACTCTGCGCCCTCTTCTTCCAGCACGTGTTGGGTTTGCACCCTTGCGTGATGTGCATTTATGAACGTATCGCCCTCCTCGGCGTACTCACGGCCGGCCTCCTCGGCATGGTCGCGCCAGAGCGCTGGTACCTGCGCTGGAGTGCCATGCTCCTGTGGGGTTACAGCGCCTTCTGGGGCCTGAAACTGGCGCTCAAGCATGTGGATTACCAGATGAACCCCTCCCCCTTCAACGTATGCGAGGGATTTGTTGACTTCCCTGCCTGGGCACCACTGGATAAGTGGGTTCCCTGGATGTTCTACCCGGACGGCGACTGCAGCGAGATCAGCTGGCAGTTCCTCGGTTTCTCCATGCCGCAGTGGCTCGTGGTCATCTTTGCCGCCTATCTGCTGGTGTTCGTCATCGTGGCTGCTGGCAACCTGATAAAAGGGCGCTGCTGCAACTAGTTCGTCACTCGACCCTAAGAAGGGAGCCCATGGCTCCCTTTTTATTTCCTCTTTATCGCCTCACGACCCCATGCCCAGAGGGCCGGATCTCCTTCTCCCTGTTCTGCCAATGAAGTGGCTGCCTGCGGGTGTGCATCATCGTAACAGGCCACAAGCGGGTCAAAGGGCGCAGCAGCGACCTGCCACTCGGCCTACCAACAAGAAGGGAGCCATCGGCTCCCTTCTTTCATGTCGTGCACGGCGATGTCACGCGCCTTCGGAGGTAGCCTTGCTGGCACTTCTCCTGGCCTTCACCATGCCGATCACCATGGGCAACAAGGAGACCGCGATGATGCCGAAGATGAGCAGGGTAAAGTTGTGGCGCACTACCGGCAGATTGCCAAAGAAGTGGCCGGCATAGACGAAGGAGAGCACCCACAAGAGCCCCCCCACCAGGTTGAACGCCAGGAAGCGGGGATAGGTCATGGCCCCCATGCCCGCCACGAAGGGGGCGAAGGTGCGCACTATGGGCAGGAAGCGGGTGATGATGATGGTCTTGCCGCCATGCTTGGCATAGAAGGCATGGGTCTTGACCAGATAGTCCCGGCGAAAGATTTTGGAATCGGGGTTGCGAAACAGCTGCTCACCGAAGAAGTGGCCTATGGTGTAGTTCACCACGTTGCCGAGCACCGCGGCGATGATCAGCACGGCGGCTAGGGTGTGCACGTCCAACACGCTGCCCACGGTGAGGGCACCTGCAGCAAACAACAGGGAGTCCCCCGGCAGGAAGGGAGTCACCACCAGCCCGGTTTCACAGAAGATGATGAGAAACAGGATGGCGTATACCCAGACGCCATAGTTCTCGAACAGCTCTTTCAGATGCACGTCAACGTGCAGAATAAAGTCGATGGCAAAGAGGATCAGATCCATTTTTTGGTACCCATGAAGTGAACGGCGTGGAGTCTACGCCAATGAGACCTGGCTCACAATCTCCCCATGGTCCCCTTTTTCGAATCCCATGAAGGGAGTCATTCAGTCCCCCCTTCTTTTCCCCTCTCCCTGAACGTAGGCTTCTGCTCACTCGGCCTTGTCCAGAGCGGCAAGCACCTCGCCGGGCAAGCATTTCTCCCAGCCCCACAAGAGGAGCAGCAACAAGGTAGCGTCGTCGAGCCAGCCAAGGAGAGGCACCACATCGGGGACAACGTCCACCGGGCTGATGCCATAGAGCAGAATAAGGATCACCAGCCCCTTCGCCCACCAGGGCGTGCCTGGGTGGCGAAAGCCTTGATAGAGGCGGCGCAAACGCCGCCAGATGAGCCAGCGTCTGGTGCTCATGACTCGATCAGCTCGCCGCGCAGCCGCTGGATCTGATCCCGCAGCGCCGCCGCCTGTTCGAACTCCAGATCCCGCGCATGCTGGAACATCTGCTCTTCCATCCGCTTGATCTCCTTGCTGATCTCGCTGGCAGAGCGGGCATGGTACTCCCCTTGCGGTTCGGCAGCCTTGCGACTCCCCTTGCCCGCCTTGCCCGCCGTGCGGCTGCCCCCCATGTCCATCACATCGCCGATGGCCTTGTTGAGCCCCTTCGGCACGATGCCGTGTTCCAGGTTGTGGGCGTGTTGCAGGGCGCGGCGCCGCTCGGTCTCTTCGATCGCAACCTTCATGGAGTTGGTGATGGTATCCCCGTAAAGGATCACCTTGCCGTTGAGGTTGCGCGCTGCCCGGCCGATGGTCTGGATGAGGGAGCGGGTGGAACGCAGGAAGCCCTCTTTATCCGCATCCAGAATGCCCACCAGGGAGACTTCCGGCATGTCGAGTCCTTCGCGCAGCAGGTTGATGCCCACCAAGACGTCGAACTTGCCAAGGCGCAGGTCGCGGATGATTTCCACCCGCTCCACGGTATCAATATCCGAGTGCAGATAGCGCACCCGTACCTCGTGATCCGCCAGGTATTCGGTCAAGTCCTCCGCCATCCGCTTGGTCAGTGTCGTGACCAGCACCCGCTCCTCCACCGCCACCCGCTTGCGGATCTCGGAGAGCAGATCGTCCACCTGGGTGCTGACCGGCCGCACTTCCACCTCAGGATCGAGCAGGCCGGTGGGACGCACCACCTGCTGCACCACGTCACCGCCTGACTTCTCCAGCTCGTAGGGGCCGGGGGTCGCCGAGACGAACACCGTCTGGGGCATCAGCGCCTCGAACTCGTCGAACTTGAGGGGCCGGTTGTCCAGCGCCGATGGAAGGCGGAAGCCGTACTCCACCAGGGTCTCCTTGCGGGATCTGTCCCCTTTGAACATGGCGCCGATCTGCGGCACCGTGACGTGGGATTCGTCGATGATGAGCAGGCCGTCCCCCGGCAGGTAGTCAAACAGGGTGGGCGGCGGCTCACCCGGTGCGCGGCCGGAGAGGTAGCGGCTGTAGTTCTCTATACCGGAGCAGTAACCCAGCTCCTGCATCATCTCCATGTCGAACTGGGTGCGTTGGCTGATGCGCTGCTCCTCCACCAGCTTGTTGAGGTTCATCAGCTGCTCGCGCCGCCCCTTGAGCTCCTCCTTGATGTGCTCGATGGCACCCAGAATGGTCTCCCGCGGGGTGGCGTAGTGGGTCTTGGGGTAGATGGTGTAACGCACCACCGTCTGCTCGATGGCGCCGGTCAAGGGATCGAACAGGGAGAGGCGTTCTACCTCTTCATCAAACAGCTCCACCCGCAGGGCCAGCTTGTCCGATTCGGCGGGGTAGATGTCGATCACCTCCCCCCGCACCCGGAAGGTGCCGCGCTGGAAGGCCATGTCGTTGCGGGTGTACTGCAGTTCGGCGAGGCGGCGCAGGATATCCCGCTGATTGATCACGTCCCCCACTTTGAGGTGCAGCATCATGCTGAGGTAGGCCTGGGGATCCCCCAGACCATAGATGGCCGATACCGAGGCGACGATCACCACGTCGCGCCGCTCCAGCAGCGCCTTGGTGGCTGACAGCCGCATCTGCTCGATGTGATCGTTGATGGAGGCATCCTTCTCGATGAAGGTGTCCGTGGTCGGCACATAGGCTTCGGGCTGGTAGTAATCGTAATAAGAGACGAAATACTCCACCGCGTTGTCGGGGAAGAACTCCTTCATCTCCCCATAGAGCTGGGCCGCCAGGGTCTTGTTGGGGGCCAGGATCATGGTGGGACGATTAAGAGTCGCGATGACGTTGGCCATGGTAAAGGTCTTGCCCGAACCGGTCACCCCGAGCAGGGTCTGGTGGGCCAGTCCCGACTCGATGCCATCGAGCAGCTGGGCGATGGCCCTCGGCTGATCCCCGGCGGGTTGAAACTGGCTGGCCAACTGGAATAACTTGCTCATGACGACTCCCGGCAAAAAACGGCAAGGGAGCAGTGTACCCCGAGTTGAAGGAGCTGGGTATCCGCTCACCCTCCCTGATGGCTATTGACCCTGAAATACGACCTCTGTATGATGCACCTCCTTGCCTGATGTTCCCCCGTAGTTCAGTCGGTAGAACGGCGGACTGTTAATCCGTATGTCACTGGTTCAAGTCCAGTCGGGGGAGCCAATTCCTCACCATCTCGGTGCAAGTTATCCACTTTAGTGCTTTCCTCTTCCAATTTTAATGCACAAGCCCTCCCCTGCGGCCTGACTCCCTTTTGATATCCCGTTACTGACCAGCAGCGTTTTGTTCTGCTGCGCATAACTATTTGATTTTTATAGAAACAATTTATTGCAGGTATTTTTTGAACAGTCCTTGCAGCCCAGTATTGGCGCGGCTTTCAGCCTGATCGCCAAGTTTCATAAACAGGGTTATCCACAGTTTCTGTGGGTAACTTGACCAAAGCCACGGTTCATCTGGGCTGGCAGCCATTGTCCCCGGTTTGCGATGGCTGCCCCCGCTCTTCCCCATTTTCTGCTGTTTTTCCCTTCCCCCCTAAATGGGATGAATCGACTCGCGGTGCTGCCTGTGGGGGATTTTTTTTCGCTATGCCGCGTCCTACGGGTCAGCCCTCGCCGGATGAGTCATGAGTCTCTTTTGTTACCCTTCAATTTCCTCAGTGGAAAATGCTGAAAAACATGCCCGTTTGCTCCCCATGCAGCAGGTAATAAATTGTCCACAGAGCGTCATCCCCTCTCTGCTCGACAGCATATTTCACTCATTGACAGCGGGCCTTGCAGCGTAAAATAGAGGTGTTTTCCCCAGCCCCCCCTCGCATCCCTATCTTCATCGAAGAGACCAGCACTTAACTGGCTGTTAATCCGCTTTGGCGCTTCTTTCTTGATACAGGATCCGGCACAATATCGGCCTCACTTTTATCCTCGGTTTTTCCGGGCATGACCATAGATTTCGTGACACTGCTACATCAAAGCGACTCCCTGCTGCTGTTCGTGGTACTAGCCTTCGGGCTGCTGCTGGGCAAGGTACGCATCGGCAACTTCCAGATAGGCAACACCATAGGCGTGCTCTTCACCGCCCTGCTGTTTGGCCAGATGGGATTCCAGTTTTCCACCTCCACTGAAAACGTCGGCTTCATGCTGTTCATCTTCTGTGTGGGAATTGAAGCGGGGCCGCACTTTTTCAGCGTCTTCCTTCGCGACGGCATCCACTACATCACCCTGACCCTGGTGATCCTGCTGTCGGCCCTGCTGCTGACCGTGGGGCTCGCCAAGTTCTTTAATCTGGGGCCCGGCATGGCCGCCGGCATTCTGGCAGGTTCCCTCACCTCCACGCCGGCCCTGGTGGGGGCGCAGGACGCCCTGCGAAGCGGATTGCTCAACCTGCCCCACCAGACCGACATGCAGTCGGTGCTGGACAACATGGGCATCGGCTACGCCCTGACCTACCTGGTGGGGCTGGTGGGGCTGATGCTGGTGGTGCGCTACCTCCCCTCCCTGGCCAGGCTGGATCTCAATACCGAAGCGCAGAAGATTGCGCGCGAGCGGGGGCTCTCCGACAGCGAGAGCCGCAAGACCTATCTGCCCATCATCCGCGCCTATCGGGTCGGCCCAGAGCTCGCCGCCTGGATCGGGGGGCGTACCCTGCGGGAGACCGGCATCTATCCCCACACCGGCTGCTATGTGGAGCGCATTCGCCGCAACGGCATCCTGGCGAGCCCCGACGGTGATGCCGTCATTCAGGAAGGGGACGAGATAGCTCTGGTGGGCTACCCCGAGAGCCACGAGAAGCTCGACGTCAACTACCGCAACGGCAAAGAGGTGTTCGATCGCAACCTGCTTGACCTCCAGATCGTCACCGAAGAGATCGTGGTGAAGAACGATGCCGTGGTGGGTCGCCACCTGGTGGAGCTCAACCTCACCGAGAAGGGGTGCTTCCTGAACCGGGTGGTGCGCTCCCAGATCGAGATGCCGTTCGATCGCAATATCATGCTGCAAAAGGGTGACGTGCTGCAGATCAGCGGCGAGAAGCAGCGGGTCAAGCTGCTGGCCAACAAGATCGGCTTCATCAGCATCCACAGCCAGACCACGGATCTGGTGGCCTTTGCCACCTTCTTCGTGCTGGGGCTGCTCATCGGCTCCGTCTCCCTGGTGTTCGGCCAGATCGAGTTCGGCCTCGGCAACGCCGTCGGCCTGCTGCTGGCGGGGATCCTGATGGGCTACCTGCGGGCCAACCACCCGACGGTAGGCTATGTGCCGCCTGGCGCCCTGCGTCTGGCCAAGGATCTCGGCCTTGCCGTCTTCATGGTGAGCACCGGCCTCAAGGCGGGGGGTGGCATCCTGGATCACCTGAGCGAGGTGGGGATGGTGGTGCTCTTCTCCGGCATGCTGGTCACCACCTTGCCGGTGCTGGTCGGCTACCTGTTCGGGGTCTGGGTGCTCAAAATGAACCCCGCCCTGCTGCTCGGCGCCATCACCGGCGCCCGAACCTGCGCCCCGGCCATGGACGTGGTGAACGAGGCCGCCAACAGCTCCATCCCGGCGCTCGGTTACGCCGGCACCTATGCGGTGGCCAACGTGATGCTGACCCTGGCGGGCTCCTTCATCATCGGCTTCTGGTTCTAGCCAGGCGGGCCCGCAACACGCAGAAAAAGAGGAGCCTCGGGGCTCCTTTTTTCATGGGTAGACGGCCAGGGGGTTGAATAGTGGAAATCGTGCTATGGGGCCTTCTCTATCAAACCCAATAAGCTAAATCACCCGCAAGGCGCCACTTACACTCAATAAAACGAGTGAGGTGTACGTTATGAAATGCTTATGGATTGTCGTGATCTGGCTGTTCTGCTCCCTGACGCCAGCCTGGGGGGCCGAATCCGACAAGCAGGCGGCCACCAATGAGGAAACGGAAAAAAGCGCCCTGAGCTTCGAGGGCAACGAGCTTGCCAAACCCATGCTGGGCGACCTTGACGCCATGCTGGAGCGCCGCTCCATCCGGGTACTGACGACCTACAACAAGACCGGCTACTTCATCAACAAGGGCGTGCAACGGGGGGCCACCTACGACGCCTTCGTCCAGGTCGAGAAGCGGCTCAACGAGCAACTGCGCAAGGACAAGGCCATCAAGCGCCACCTCAAGGTGCACTTCGTCTTCATTCCCGTGGCCCGGGAAGCCCTGCTGAGCGCCCTCATCGCCGGCAAGGGGGACATCGCCGCCGCCAATCTCACCATCACGGACAAGCGCAAGGAGCAGGGCGTGACCTTCACCGATCCCCTGCTGCAAGACGTGCGGGAGCTGCTCGTCTCCGGCCCCTACTCGCCCAAGGTGGAAAGCGCCGCCGATCTGGGGGGAAAACGCATCTACGTGCGCCCCTCCTCGAGCTATTTCGAGAGCCTCATGGCTTACAACCAGGCGCGCAAGTCGGCGGGAGAGCCCCTCATCGACCTCCAGCCCGCCTCGGAGGTGCTCGAAGATGAAGATCTGGTGGAGATGGTGAACGCAGGCCTGCTCCCCTTCATCGTCATGGACGAGCACAAGGCCCGCTTCTGGCAAAAGATTTTCCCCGGGATCACCATTCACGACACCCCCGTGTTCCGGGAAGGGGGCGTCATCGCCTGGGCGGTGCGCAAGGAGAGCCCCCAGTTGCTCGCCATGCTCAACGAGCAGATAAAGGCGCTGCGCGGCAAGGCGACGGGGGATGAGATCCTGGCCCGTTATCTCAAGCAGAACAAGTTCGTCAAAAGCGCCGCCGTCGAGGCGGAGCGCAAGAAATTCCTGCAGGTGGTCGAGCTGTTCCGTGAATATGGCGAACGCTATGACATGGACTGGCTGCTGATGGCGGCTCAGGGCTACCAGGAGTCCGCCCTCAACCACCAGGCCCGCAGCCATGTGGGCGCCATCGGCATCATGCAGATCATGCCCGCCACCGGCAAGGGGCTGAAGGTCGGCGACATCCGCAAGCTCGAGCCCAATATTCACGGCGGCGTCAAATACATGCGCTGGATGATCGATCACTACTATGCGGACGAGCCCATGACCGCCCTCGACAAGGCCCTCTTCTCGTTCGCCTCCTACAATGCCGGCCCCGCCCGGGTGGCGCGGCTCCGCACCGAGGCCAGAAAACGGGGGCTGGATCCCAACGTCTGGTTCCACAATGTCGAGTACGTGGCGGCAGAGAAAATCGGCCCCGAGACGGTCACCTATGTGGGCAACATCTACAAGTACTACATCGCCTACAAGCTGGTGATGGAGCAGGTGGCCCTGCGCCAGCAGGCGAGCGATGCCCTGAAACAGGAGGCGAAGGAGGACGTCAGCACATCGGCGGCGAAACCGACCCAGTGATCCTTGCCGGACGAGGCGCCCATGGCGCCTCGTCTCTGTGCACATCCTTCTGTGGCCCGTGACCAGAATGAACACAATGGGCACAACAGCCTTAATAGCCATTACGGTCAGATTGTTTTCCAATCAGACATAATTAATTAACCTTCTTGCAACAATCACAAGGAGAGCACCATGTTGCAAGGAACCCTCAAACGCACCCTGATCGGTAGCCTGCTCGCACTGAGCGTCGGCGCCCACGCCCAGATCAACGAAGTCCACTTCCTGATCCCGGGCGGCGCTGGCGGCGGCTGGGATACCACGGCCCGCGGCACCGGTGAAGTGCTGGCCAAGTCCGGTCTGGTCAAGACCGTCTCCTACCAGAACATGTCCGCCGGTGGAGGCGCCAAGGCCATCGCCCACCTCATCGAGACCTCGGCCCAGTCCGACAAGACTCTGATGGTCAACTCCACCCCCATCATCGTCAAATCCCTCTCCAAGGAGCTGCCCCAGTCCTTCCGTGACCTGACGCCAGTGGCCGCCATCATCGCCGACTACCAGGCGCTGGCGGTGAAGGCGGACTCCCCTTATCAGAACTGGGCCCAACTGCTGGCCGCCTACGAGGAGAACCCGGCCAAGGTGAAGATCGCCGGTGGCTCAGCCCGTGGCAGCCTGGATCACCTGGTCGCCGCCCTGACCTTCAAGAATGCCGGTGCCGACGCCAGCAAGCTGCGCTACGTCGCCTACGATGCTGGCGGCAGCGCCATGGCCGCCGTGCTGGCCGGGGAGACCCAGGCCATCTCCACCGGCTTTGGCGAGGCGATGGAAGCGGTCAAGTCGGGCCAGATGCGGATCCTCGGGGTCACTTCCGACAAGCGCCTACCGGGGGCGGAGCAGATCCCCACCTTCAGCGAGCAGAACAATCCCACCGTCTTCGCCAACTGGCGCGGTTACTTCGCCTCCCCCACCATCAGCCCGGAAAAGTCCGCCGAGTTTGCCGCCCTGCTCAAGCAGATGTACGACAAGCCGGAGTGGGAAGTGGTCCGCAGCCGCAACAGCTGGACCAACCTCTACAAGTCCGGTCCCGAGTTCACCGCCTTCCTCGACGGCCAGGAGCAGCAGATCGGCGGCCTGATGCGCGAGCTCGGCTTCATCAAGTAACCCTCGTTGTCACATCGCAGGCGGGCGCAGGCCCGCCGCTCATGTTGGAGTCAAGAGATGAACATCACCAAGGAGCGACTGGGGGGCCTGCTGTTTCTGCTGCTCTCCCTCGCCTACGGCTATTACGCCACCGAGATACCGGGCTACCCCGGCGACGAATACGAACCCTTCACCGCCAGTACCCTGCCCTATGCCCTGGCCGGGATCGGGGCGCTGCTCTCCCTGCTGCTGGTGCTCTTTCCCGGGGGTGAGCCTCTGTGCCGGGAAGAGGGGGACTGGCGCCGGGTCTTCATCCTGCTCGGGCTCATGATCATTTACGGACTGGGGCTCACCTGGTTTGGCTTCGTGCTCTCGACCATCGCCTTCCTGAGCGTGGGCATCCGGGTACTGGGTGAGCCGAGCCTGCGCTACGGCCTGATGATCAGCGTCCCCTTCTCCATCGGTTTCTGGGCCCTGCTCACCAAGGGGCTCAACGTCTATCTGGAGCCGGGTCGCCTGTTCACCCTGCTCGGTTTCTAAGGAGTCACCATGTTAGACGGAATCTTGCAAGGACTCGGCACCGCACTGCTGCCGGTCAACCTGATGATGGTGGTGCTTGGCTGCTTCATCGGCACCTTTATCGGCATGCTGCCGGGCCTGGGCCCCGTCACCGCCATCGCCCTGATGATCCCCATCACCTATGGCCTGGATCCCTCCTCCGGCATCATCCTGATGGCCGGCGTCTATTACGGCGCCATCTTCGGGGGCTCCACCTCCTCCATCCTGATCAACGCCCCCGGCTGCTCCGCCACCGTGGTCACCGCCTTCGACGGCTATCCACTGGCCTGCAAGGGACAGGCGGGCAAGGCGCTGGCCATCGCCGCCTACGCCTCCTTCACCGGCGGCACCCTCTCCGCCATCATGCTGATGGTGGCGGCGCCGCTGCTGGCCAAGGTCTCCCTCTCCTTCCAGTCGGCGGACTACTTCGCCCTCATGGTGCTGGGGCTCTCCGCCGTGGCGGCCTTTGCCGGCAAGGGGCAGGTGCTCAAGGCGCTGATCATGGCGCTGTTTGGCATCATGATCTCCACCATCGGCATCGACCGCAGCGTCGGGGTAGACAGGTTCACCTTCGGCCTGCCAGACCTGCGTGACGGCTTCTCCTTCCTGCTGCTGGCCATGGCCACCTTCGCCCTCGCGGAGATCCTGATGGCGGTGCTGCGCCCCGGCAAGGACAACAGCGAGGAAGAAGCCAGGCAGATGCAGCAGCTCGGCAGCCTCAAGCTGAGCAAGGAGGAGGTCAGGGAGATAGCGCCCCCCATCGCCCGCTCCTCGGTGCTGGGCTTTCTCATCGGCGTGCTGCCGGGGGCCGGCGCCACCATCGCCGCCTTCATGGCCTATGGCGCCGAGCGCAACATCGCCGGCAAACAGCGCCAGGAGCAGTTCGGCAAGGGCAGCCTGCGCGGTCTGGCCGCCCCGGAAGCGGCCAACAACGCCGCCTCCACCGGCTCCTTCGTGCCCCTGCTGACCCTGGGGATCCCGGGCTCCGGCACCACGGCCCTCATCCTGGGCGCCCTGGTGGCCTACGGCATCCAGCCGGGCCCACGTCTGTTCATGGAGCATCCGGACGTCTTCTGGTCGGTGATCATCTCCATGTATCTGGGCAACGTGGTGCTGTTGATCCTGAACCTCCCCCTCATCCCCTACCTGGCCCGGGTACTGGCGGTGCCGCGCCCCGTGCTCATCCCCATGGTGCTGCTGTTCTCCCTGACCGGGGTCTATCTGGTCTCCTTCAACACCATGGACATCCATGTGATGGCCATCGTTGCACTGATCGCCATCGGCCTGCGCCTGCTCACCTTCCCCATGGCCCCCATGCTGCTCGGCTTCATCCTGGGAGGCATGCTGGAGGACAACCTGCGCCGGGCCCTGGTGATCAACGACGGCAGCCTGAGCTTCCTGTGGGAGCGCCCCATCACCCTCGCCTTCACGGTGATCACCCTGACCATGTTGCTGCTGCCCGTCTGGCAGTGGTGGCAGGCTCGCCGGGCCCCCAAGGTGGAGCCTGCCACCAGCCACTGAATCGATGATCCTCTGCCACCTCTGAACCCTGACCATCACGCGCAGAGACCTTGATGCCCACGGGAAGCAAATCCTGATAAAAAGAGCGCCGAAAGGCGCTCTTTTCTTGTCTGGACAACAGGTTCCGGGCGACCGGATCACGGCTTGCTGTAACGCCGCTCCGGCCGCCCGACGGTGCCATATTCGAGCTCGGGGCTCGCCAGTTGCTGCCCCACCAGAAATTCCAGATAGCGGCGTGCCGTGGTCCGGCTCACCCCTATCCGGCTGCCTATCTCCTCGGCACTGGCGGCCTCCGGAGTCAGGGCCGTCAGCACCCGCTGCAGGGTGAGAGCATCGATGCCCTTGGGCAGTCCCTCTGCCGCCACCTGCTGCAACGGCGTACCGAACAGGGTGTCCACCGCCTGCTGGTCGATGTCGGCCAACGCCGCCAGGGCGGCGATGCTCTGACGGTACTTCTCCAGGGTGTCGCGCAGCCGCTCGAACACCACGGGCTTCAAGATGAAATCCACCACCCCGAGGCGCATCGCCTCCTGCAGGGCAGCGGCTTCCCGCGCCGCGGTGAGCAGGATCACATCCAGACTCGCCCCCGCCTGGCGCAGCTCTCTCAATAGCGAGAACCCCTCTCCATCGGGCAACCAGACATCCAGCAGCACCAGATCGGGCCGGAGGATCCCTATCTGCTCCCTGGCATCGAACAGGGTCAACGCCACCCCCAGCACCTCGAAACCGGGGAGGCGCTGCACGAAACGGCGGTGGATCTCGGCAATGGCGGGATCATCCTCGACGATCAGGATCTTGATCACTCACACCTCCTTGGGAATGTAACAGACGACGCAACTTCCCTGCGTCGTGGCTTCGATGGTGATCTCCCCCTGCAGGGCATCCAGGGTCTTGCGCACCAGGGAGAGCCCGATACCGTGTCCTGGCTCGGGCTTGCTGCTGACCCCCTGTTCGAACAACCTGTCCGCCAACTGCGGGTCGATGCCGCCAGCCCCGTCTTCCACCTCCAGCACCAGATCCTGCCCCAGATCGCTCAGGGAAACCCGGATGGGCTGATAGGGCGCACCGTGGCGGCGGGTCGCCTCGAAGGCGTTGTCGATGAGGTTGCCCAGCACCGTTACCAGCTGGGAACCGCTGACACGGGCAGGAATGTCGTGCAGACGGGCATCGGGATCGATCACGAGCTCAAGACCGAGCTCGTGTGCCCTGTGGTATTTGCCGAGCAGCAACCCCGCCACCTTGGGTTTGGCGATGGCCCCCATCAGGAAGCCGAGCAGGGTCTGCTCGGTGGCCGCCTCCCGCCCGATGAAGGCGAGCGCCTCCCGGGTGGCACCGAGCTCAATGAGGCCGGCGATGGTCCCGAGCTGGTTGTTGTGCTCGTGGGTCTGCACCCGCAGCAGATCGCTGTAGGCCTGCACCTGGGAGAGCTGGGCACTGAGTTCCGCCAGCTCGTCCTTGCGCCGAAAACTCGACACGGCGCCGATCAGCTTGCCCTCGCGCACCAGCGGCAACCGGTTGACGATGAGGGACTGGCCGTTGAGCACGATCTCCTCGTCAAACTGGGGGGTCTGCTCTTGCAGGATGGAGAGCATGCGACTGCCCGGCAGCAGGTGACCGATGGGCTGTCCAATGGCGGCCCGGGCAGTGGTGTCGTCCAGGCGCAGCAGCTTGATGCCGTTGGGGTTCAGAGAGGTGAGGCGCCCTTGCTCGTCGATGGTGAGGATCCCCTCGCGCACCGTGCGCAGGGTACAGTCGAGCTCCGCATAGAGACGCCCCATCTGCTCGGGTTCAAAGCCGAAAATCGCCTTCTTGTAGCGCCGGGCCAGCCAGGCGGCGGCGACACTGTTGAGTACCACAATGAGCAATGTCATGGCCAGGCCAAAGCGCAAATAGCCCTGCAGATCCGCATCGATGTCCCGCACCAGATAGCCGACCGACACCACCCCGATGATCTTGCCCATCTCGTCCCGGATGGGCCCCTTGCCGCGCACCGAGACCCCAAGGGACCCTTGGGCCCTGGAGATATAGGCCTCCCCCTGCAGGGCACGCTCGGGATCATCACCCACCATGGGTTTGCCAATCCGGTCCGCATTGGGGTGCACCAGGCGGCGTGCCTGCCTGTCCCCGATGACGATGTAGCTGGCCCCGACCTCGGCGCGGATCCGCTCCACCAGGGCATTGAGGCGGACCGTATCCGCCCGCTTCACCCCGGCGATGACGCCGGACTCCCGCGCCACCAGCCGTGCCACATCCAGGGCCTGATCCCCCACCTCACGGTAGCGCTGCTCGGCGACATAGTAGTAGCTGGCACCGCTCAGCAACACCAGTTGCAACAGACTGACCAGACAGAGAATGAGCAGGAAGCGTCCTTGCAACCCGAGCCTCATGCCTCCTTGTCGCCTCGCAACAAGTCGAGCAGCAGACTGCCATCGCGCAGGGCCTTGTGCACCTGCACCGAGGTGGGTTTGGTGGGATCTTCGTAGAAGTGGGTGGATTCAATCTGCAGGCGCACCAGGTACTCGGCGGGCAACTGGCTTGCCAGGGACTGGTGCAACATGGGGAAGAGCAGTCGATCGGCCCGGGTGATCTCCCCCCCGAGCAGCAGCTTGCCCGGATTGAGCAGGCAGATGAGGTTCGCCAGCACCCGGGAGAGGCGGCCTGCTGCCTGGTGCAGGATGTCCTGACACAGGCTGTTGCCAGCCAGCGCCAGCTCGCACAGCTCGCGGATGGTGACGCTTTCGGGCAGATCGAACTCCTGCATCCGTTCGCGCAGCTCCCGATATTGCGCCTCCAGCGCCTGATTGGTCACCAGGGTGCAGGCGCAGCCAAAGCCACCGCAGTAGCAGCGCTGGCCATAGGGTTCGAGCTGCAGGTGGCTGAGATCCCCGAGCAGAGCCGACTCGCTCTCGATGAGCTGGCCATTGACCACCATGCCGACCCCGATGTCGTTGTGCACGAACACCAGCACCGCATCCGAGCAGTTCCTGGCGGCGCCCCACTCCCGCTCGGCCTGGATCCAGGTGCGCACGTCGCCGCTCACCAGCACGGGTACCGAGAAGGCCTCCTGCAGGGTGGGACCGAGGGGCCAGTTGCGCAGATCGTAATAGGGAAAATGCTTGACCATGCCGGAGTGGCGCTCCACCTGGCCGGGCAGGCAGAGGGCGATGCAGGCCAGACGCAGCGCCTTCTTGGGCAAAAAGCCCTCGATAGCCCGCACCAGGCTGGCCAGCAGCTCGGCACGCTCCGCCTCGTTGAAGACATGGCGATGGCGTGCCAGGGAGTGACCAGCTAGGTCAAACAGGGCCATGTCAACATAGCCGCGCCCCAGACGCATGGAGAGAAACTGGAAGCGGCGCTCGTTGATGCGCAGCAGGGTCTGGCGACGGCCACGCCCCACCGAGCTCTCGCCGCAGGTGACCACCAGGCCGCCGTCCAGCAGCTCGCGGGTGATCTTGGTGATGCTGGCCGGCGACAGGCCGGTCAGACGGGACAGATCGGTACGGGACAGCTCCTTGTGCTCCTCCAGGCTGGCATAGACCAGGCCGTAGTTGAGCTGACGGATCAAATCGATACTGCCTTTCACGATCTCATTCATAGGGTTGGGGCTAACGAAAGGAACGAATGGCGCGATTTTCACACATTCTGCGCCGATCCCCAAATTTGCCGTCTGGAAATCCTGTCCAGACGGCAAAAATGTGATTAGTAACGGAAGCGGGAGACGAGTTGGCGCAATTTGTCACCCGTGCCTGCCAGGGCGCGGGTGGTGGTGCTGGACTCCCCGGACGCCTCGGTCAGCTCGCTGACGATCTGCTGGATGGCCACCAGGTTCTTGTTGATCTCCTCGGAGACCGCGTGCTGCTCCTCGGCGGCCGTGGCGATCTGGATGTTCATGTCGTTGATGGTGCCGACCGCCGCCACCATGCTGTCCAGGGAGCTGGCGATGTGGCTCGCCTCCTGCACCGTCTCCTGGCTGCGTGCCTCGCTGGCCTGCATCACCTCCACCGCCTGTTTCACCCCGCCCTGCAGGCGCTGGAGCATCTCGTTGATCTCCTTGGTGCTCTGCTGGGTACGGCCCGCGAGGGATCGCACCTCGTCCGCCACCACCGCAAAGCCGCGCCCCTGCTCGCCCGCCCGGGCCGCCTCGATGGCGGCGTTGAGGGCCAGCAGGTTGGTCTGATCGGCGATGCCGCGAATGACCTCCACCACGGAGCCTATCTTGCCGGTCTCATGGGCGAGCTGCTCGATGACCCCGGCCGCCACATGCACTTCGTCCACCAGCCGGTTGATGCTGCCGATGGCGCTGTTCACCACGCCGCGGGCCGCATCGGACTCGCGGGCCGCATCGCTGGTTGCGCTGGCTGCGTTGGAGGCGCTCGCCGCCACCTCCTGGGCGGTGGAGCTCATCTCGGTCACCGCGGTCACCACCTGATCCGTCTCCTTGCCGTGGCCCTGCATCTGCCTGTCCGCATGCTCGCTCAGGCTATGCAGCCGATCCACGGCCCCCAGCAACTGGTGACTGGTTTCCCCCACCTGGCTCACCACCGACTGGATCCGCTCGACGAAGCGGTTGAAGGCGGCGGCCAGCTGCCCCACCTCGTCCTTGCTCTGCACCTTGAGGCGCTGGGTCAGATCCCCGTCCCCGTCGGCGATGTCATTGAGTGCGGCAACCGCATCCGCCAGCGGGCGGGTGACCCGGTTGCCGATCACCACGGTGGCCGCCAGGGTCACCCCCAGGATCACCAGGATGAACAGCACCCCGGTTTTCAGGGAGCCATACATGGTCTCCTCCCGCTCGCTGCGCAGGGTGGCCAGCTCATTGTCGATGTCGTCGATGTAGAAGCCCGTGCCCACGACCCACTGATACTTGTCGAGCACCAGATTGAAGGAGAGCTTGGGGGCATCCCGCCCGATAGAGGGCTTGTTGGTCCAGTACTCCGAGAAGCCATCTCCTTCCCGCGCCGACTTGATGATCCCCTGAATGAGGAAGGCACCCTTGGTATCCTTGTCCTGCCAGCGGTTCTTCCCCTCCATCTCGGGCCGGGTCGGCAGCAGCACGGTATTGCCCTGATAGTCGTAGACGAAGAAGTAGCCGTCGCTGCCATAGCGCAGCGGCCGCAATATCTCCTTCACCTGCTGGCGCACTTCGGGGCTGTCAGGCTTGCCGTAGCTGCCCTCGATGGCCGTCTTGGCCAGCATCAGATAACTGCTGAGCAGCGCCTTGCGCTCCTTGATTGCCCTCTCCCGCGCCACCACCAGATCCGACTCCAGATCGCTCCTGGCCACCAGGTAGTTGCTGAGATTGACCACCAGGGCCATCAGCAGCACGGGGATGGCCCCCAGTAACAGGATCTTCTGCTTAAGTGTCATTGTGTCACCCTTTGTGCTGTGTTCATTGCTGCATGATGTCTGCCTAAACGGCATGGGAAGCTGGCCGAAAGGGAAGTGCGTTCGCTACAATCCCGCCACCTTTAATTATCGACCAGATGAGCTGACTCATGAACCTATGTCCTTGCGGTTCCTCTCTTTTTCTTGCCAAGTGCTGCGGTGTACTCCACGCAGGTCAGCCCGCCGCCACCCCGGAGCAGCTGATGCGATCCCGCTACAGCGCCTTCGTGCTGGGATTGGGAGAATATCTGGTACACAGCTGGCACCCGGACTATCTGAACGGGTTGACCGCGGCCGACCTCTCATCGACCGACACCCGCTGGGATGGCCTCGAGATCCTCGCCAGCCAGGGCGGCCCCGATGACACCCTCGGCATGGTGGAATTCAAAGCCTGGTTCCTGGAGGGGGACGAACGTCACTGCCTTCATGAGCGCTCCCGCTTCGTGCGCCATCAGGGGCGCTGGGTCTACACCGACGGCGAGCAGGATCCGGCGCCGCTGCGGGTGGGGCGAAACGACCCCTGCCCCTGTGGCAGCGGCAAGAAGTTCAAGAAGTGCTGCGGCTGAGGTTTCCCCCACGCCGCCCTCTGGCCAGCCCCCGGGCTGGCCTTCTCCCCTCCCGTCATGCTTTCCCCTGCCCGCCTCGACGGTGACGTGAGGTTCATCACATTTCGCTCATCGCCTCACACTCAGTGAGCGTTTACGAACATTAATTTGGCCCATATCAAACATTTTACGTCGTGAAGGCGCCACACTGGCCTCATCTGGAAGAGATGAGACGGGCAAGAATGAAAAGAATCACCACACAAGTCGTCATCATAGGGGGGGGCGCCACCGGCGCCGGCATCATGCGCGATTGCGCACTGCGCGGCATCGACTGCATCCTGCTTGAGCGGGACGACATCGCCGCCGGCACCACGGGCCGCAACCATGGCCTGCTCCACTCCGGCGCCCGCTACGCCGTGACGGATCAGGAGTCCGCCCGCGAGTGCATTCAGGAGAACCGCATCCTCAAGCGGATCGCCAGCCACTGCGTCGAGGACACCGGCGGCCTCTTCATCACCCTGCCGGAAGATGACATCCATTTTCAAAATACCTTCATGGACGCCTGCGCCCTGGCGGGCATCGACGCCCGCCAGCTGGATCCCGCCGAGGCGCTGCGCCTTGAACCCAACGTCAACCCGGCGCTGATCGGCGCCATTCAGGTGCCGGACGGCACGGTCGACCCCTTCCGCCTGGCCGCTGCCAACGTGCTGGATGCCAAGGAGCACGGCGCCCGCATCTTCACTCACAGCAAGGTGCTGGGGCTGCTGCGCACCCAAGACAGAGTGCACGGGGTCAAGGCGATCAACACCCGCACCGGCGAAGCGTTCGAGGTGGAGTGCCAGGAGGTGATCAACGCCGCCGGCATCTGGGGCCAGCAGATCTGCGAGTACGCCGATCTCGGCATCCGCATGTTCCCCGCCAAGGGTTCCCTGCTCATCATGGATTACCGCATCAACCAGCTGGTGCTCAACCGCTGCCGCAAACCGGCGGACGCGGACATTCTGGTGCCGGGCGATACCATCTCCCTCATCGGCACCACGTCGAGTCGCATCGATTACCACAAGATTGACCAGCTCACCGTCGAGCCCGAGGAGGTGGAGGTGCTGCTGCGCGAGGGGATAAAACTGGCCCCCATCATGGCTCGCACCCGTCTGCTGCGGGCCTACGCCGGCGTGCGCCCCCTGGTGGCGATGGATGGCGACGAGTCCGGCCGCAACATCAGCCGTGGCATTGTGCTGCTGGATCACGCCGAACGTGACGGCCTCCAGGGGTTCAACACCATCACAGGCGGCAAGCTGATGACCTACCGGCTGATGGCCGAATGGGCCACCGACTTGCTTGCCAAAAAGCTTGGCAACAGCAAGCCCTGCCGCACCGCCGAGCTGAGCCTGCCCGGCTCGCGGGATCCGGAGAAGGTCTCCGCCCCCGGTCTCTCGGTACCCGCCGAAGGCTCGGCCCAGTACCGCCACGGCGAGCGGGTCATCGCCTTTTTCCGCGACAATCCCAAGGCCAACGCCCTCATCTGCGAGTGCGAGATGGTGACCGCGGGCGAGATTGAATACGCCCTGCGGGAGCTCGACGTGGACAACCTGGTGGATCTGCGCCGCCGCACTCGACTGGGTATGGGCCCCTGTCAGGGGGAGCTGTGCGCCTATCGCGCCGCCGGCCTGATGCAGGAGTATGGCAAGGCGGACGGTCGTCAGGCCTGCGTCATGCTGCGCCAGTTCCTGGAGGAGCGCTACAAGGGCACCCGGCCGGTGCTGTGGGGCGATGCCCTGCGGGAAGCCGAATTTACCTACTGGATCTACGAAGGGCTGTTCGGCCTTGGCGAGTGGACGGCCCCCCACCTGGTGAGCGAGCCCCCCTTCCCGCTCGATGCCAGCACCGCCAATTCCACCAAGGAGCGCAGCCATGAAATTTGACAGCATCGTGATCGGCGGCGGCATGGCGGGCCTCTCCGCAGCCCTGCGCCTGGCCGAGGCGGGCCAGAAGACCCTGCTGATGGCTTCCGGCCAGAGCGCCCTGCACTTCTCCTCCGGCTCGGTGGATCTGCTGGAGAGCGACGGGGATCCCCGCGCCGCCCTGCCCGCCTTCATGGCGGCCCATCCGGATCACCCTTACAGCAAGGTGGGGATGCAGAATATCGAGGGGAGTCTGGCCGACCTGCAACGCCACTGCGCAGAAGAGGAGCTGCCCCTGATGCGCCAGGAGCACAACCACCAGCGGCTGACCCCCATCGGCACTCTGAAATCCACCTGGCTCTCCCCCGACACTTGTGCCTGCGTGACTGATGCCCCCGCTCCCGACGCCATCCTGCTCGCCACCCTGGAAGGGTTTCGCGATTTTCACCCGGCGCTCGCGGCGGCGAATCTCGCGACCCACGCCCGCTTTGCCCACAGCCGCATCCTGACCGGGGAAATTCGCCAGCCCCAGCTCGCCCAGTTCAGCCGCAATCCCCACGAGTTTCGCTCCGCCGACATCGCCCGCCTGTTCGACAAGCAGGGGCCTGGCCAGCAGGACCTGCTGGCGGATCTGGCCCGCGAGATCAGCCGCATGGTGCAGGGATGCGGCGTGCCCGACTGTCGCCATATCGTGCTGCCCGCCTGCCTGTCGCTGGGGCTGGTCGGCCCGCGTCTGAGCGAGCTGGAACGGCGCACCGGCTGCACCATCAAGGAGGTGGCCACCATGCCGCCGTCCCTCATCGGCATGCGGATGCAGGAGGCCCTAAAGCGCCGCTTCATGGCCCTTGGCGGCACCTTCCTCACCAGCGAGCGGGTGCTGGGCGCCCGCTATGACGGCGACAAGGTTATCGGGGTGCACAGCCAGCACGGGGAGGATCAGCTGTTCGAGGCGGACCACTTCGTGCTCGCCTCCGGCAGCTTCTTCAGCCGCGGGCTGGAGTCGCGCCTCGGGGGCATTCGTGAACCCATCTTCGATGCCGACGTACTGAGCCTTGCCGAGCGCGACGCCTGGGCCGGCCGCCGCCTGTTCGACCACCACCCCTTCATGGGCTTCGGGGTCAAGACCGACGAGCGGCTGCGGGTGCTGCGCGGTGGCAGACCCCTCGCCAACCTCTACGGCGCCGGCAGCGTGCTGGCGCACTATGACCCCATTAAAGAAGGTTCCGGCTCCGGCGTGGCCGTTGCCACCGGCTGGCAGGCCGCCGGTCACATTTTGAGTTCAGCCCAATGATGATTTCGCCCCATATCCCGTGCCTTCACACCCAACGGGAGGAGAACTGACATGCTACTGGATCATGCCAACCAGACTTTCGATCAGTGCATCAAATGCACCGTCTGTACCGCCTACTGCCCGGTGGCCAAGGCCAACCCGGCCTACCCCGGCCCCAAGCAGGCGGGCCCGGATGGGGAGCGGCTGCGCATCAAGAGTCCCGAGCTCTTTGACAGCGCCCTCAAGTACTGCACCAACTGCAAGCGCTGCGAAGTGGCTTGCCCGAGCGGGGTGCGCATCGGCGACATCATCGCCAAGGCCAAGCACCAGTACAGCGGCTTCAAACCGGGGATCCGCGAGTTCGTGCTTTCCCACACGGATCTGATGGGCAGCATGTCCACCCTGATGGCCCCGGTGGTCAACTTCACCACCGGCCTCAAGCCGATGAAGCAGGTGCTGGACAAGGCGCTGGGGGTCTCCTCCCACCGGGACCTGCCCAAATATTCACAAGGCACCTTCCGCGGCTGGTACAAGAAGCAGAAAGCGACTCAGGCCCGCTTTGCGCGCCAGATCGCCTACTTCCACGGCTGTTATGTGAACTACAACCATCCGCAGCTCGGCAAGGAGCTGGTGCAGGTGCTCAACGCCATGAACATCGGCGTCCAGTTGCTTGCGCGGGAGAAGTGCTGCGGCGTGCCGCTGATTGCCAACGGCTTCATGGACAAGGCCAAGCAGCAGGCGGCCTTCAACATCCAGCAGCTGGAGAACACCCTGCTCGGCAACGAGATGCCGCTCTTGGCCACCTCCTCCACCTGCGGCTTCACCCTGCGGGACGAATATCCCCACCTGCTGGAGCAGGACAACCACAAGGTGCGGGATCGCATCTCCCTGGTGACCCGCTTCCTGTGGAACGAGTTCGATCGGGGCAACAAACCGGCCATGAAGCCCCTCAATCTGCACATCGCCTACCACACCCCCTGTCACCTGGAGAAGATGGGGGGCGTCATCTATACCCTCGAACTGCTGCGGGCCATCCCCGGCGTCAAGGTAACGGTGCTGGACTCCCAGTGCTGCGGCATCGCCGGCACCTACGGTTTCAAGTCGGAGAACTACGACACCAGCCAGGCCATCGGTCAGGGGCTGTTCGATCAGATAAACCGGCTCAAACCCGATCTGGTCATCACCGACTGCGAGACCTGCAAGTGGCAGATCGAGATGAGCACGGCGTTTCGCTGCGAACACCCGGTGCACCTGCTGGCACGGGCGCTGGCCTGACCGCCATCCCCCCGGTCCGCCCATCATCACGGGCACCGGCTTGGAATAGACACGCCCCGGTCAATGCCTGCGCCCCCTCTGGCCGGCATTGACCGGGATCGGCGCGGCAAGGCCCTGACACCGCCCGGGCAGCCCGATGGGAGGCCCGGACGGCGAACCTTTTGGTTGTTTGAACCACCCACACAGTGAAAAGCAACAACACCCACCCCGTTAAAATCCATCTCCCATTACCACCACCAGAAAACATCAAGCCAGCATATTCAGCCAAAAAAAGAGCCGGCATTCGCCGGCTCTTTGCATCATCTCACCCCATCAGGGGTGCTGGATGATCAGGCTGTGCTGATCCAGCATGGATTGCAGGATGTCGTGAGAGGAGGAGCCGCTCAGGTTCCAGCCACTCAGATCCACGTCCTTCAGGGTGATCTGCTGGGTGACATTGCCATCCCCCGCCGGGGAGACCGACAGGCTCACGTCACTCAGGCCATTGCCGGTGCTGGTCACCGATGCCTGGAGATGACCCAGCAGGCCATCCACGCTGTTGTCGGTCACCCCCTTGAGCAGGTCCGCCAGATCGATCCTGTCCCCCTCCTGGGGACGGAAGTCGGTGATGGTGTCTATCGCTGGAGAGGCCGTCGTCCCCTCGTCACCACTGCCCCACACGAAGAGATCGCTGCCGCCGCCACCGGTCAGGATGTCGTTGCCCTGACCGCCCCGCAGCACATCATCCCCCATGCCGCCCAGGAGGCGATCATTGCCGGAGGAGCCGAACAGCCAGTCCCCCTGATCCGAGCCCAGCAGATCGTGGCCGCTCTGGCTGTGGATGGTGATGGTCTCCGTGGCCGAGCTCAGGGTGCCGCCACCCAGGCTGGATTCGGCACTCAGGGTGAGGGCATGATCCCCCGCCGGCAGATCCTTGAGGTAGATGGGCACGGACTGGTCCATCGGCAGCAACCAGTCGTTGCCATCCGCGTGGCCGACGCTCTGGCCGTGCTCGTCCACCACCTGGGCGTTGCCGAGGTTCTGGATCCGCACCGACAGCTCGCCCGGGGCCGGATTGACCACGCTGGCGCTGAGGTTGAGCGGCACCCAGGCCCCTTGCAGCGCAAGGATATCGTGGGTGCCGACCCCCAGTTGGGGATCGTCCGGCTCGGCCGTCACCTGGATGGCAATCTGGGCACTGTCGGTCAGGACGCCACCGGCGCCGGTATTGCCCTGATCCGAGGTGGTGATGCTCAGGTTGTCCTGACCCCAGAAGTCCCTGGCTGGCTCGTAGTGCAGGTTGCCTGCCAGCAGGCCGTTGAGATCATCGAGCGACCCGACCAGGGTCACCACGCTGGTCCCCGCCCCCTGCACCGAGACGGCCCCTGCCGCCCCCAGCAGGGTCAGCACACCGTGCTCCACCCGCAGCACCATGGAGATGGGCGCACTGCCCGCATCCACGTCCTTCACGCTGATCCCGGTGAGCGACAGGGAGCCATCCTCTTTCACCTGCAATGAGCCCGGCACCTGGGTGACAGGGGCATCATTGACCGGCTCGACCTCGATGGGCAGCACGTTGGTATCGCTCAGAGGGCCACCGCTGCCGGTGTTGCCAAGATCATTGGTCACCATGGTCAGGGCATCCTGGCCATTGAAGTCCTGCTCGCCCTGATAGGTCACGCCCCCTGCGAGCAAGGCATTGATGGCATCCTGGGAACCGCTCAGCACCAGGGTGTTGCTGCCGCTGCCGCTCACCGTCACGCCACTGCCCGCCGCCAGTTCCAGGGTACCGTGCAGCACGGAGAGGGTGACAGAGAGGGGGCTGTTGCCCGCATCCACATCGCTCACCTGCAGCCCGTGAATGGTGAAGGGCTGATCTTCCTGCGCCACCTGGGGCGTCGTTGGCAGCTGGTTGACGGGAGCATCGTTGACCGGTTGTACCTGGATGGGCAGCACATCGGTGTCACTCAGGGCGCCACCGCTGCCGGTGTTGCCCCGATCGTCCGTCACCATGGTCAAGGCGTCATTGCCATGGAAGTCCGGGTCGCCCTGATAGGTGACGCCGCCCGAAAGCAGGGCATTGAGATCCGCCAGGGTGCCGGTCAGCACCACATCGCCGGTGCCGTTGCCGGTCAGGGTCACACCGCTCCCGGCCGGCAGGGTCAGGGTGCCGTGCTCCACCGAGAGGCGCACTTCCATGATGCCGTTGCCCGCATCCACGTCCTTGACCTGCAGACCCTGGATGACGAACGGCTCGTCCTCCTGGGCCACCTGGGGATCATCGGGCAGCACGTTGACGGGGGCGTCGTTGACCGGGCTCACATCGAGATGGATAGTGCCGTTCACTTCGGGGCCGAGGGCGCCGTTGTCCAGGCTCTGGGCCGTCACCTTGATCGCCATGGCGCCGTTGGCGTCGTTGGTCACCAGCTCCACCGCGTCGAGCTTGCCCCCATCCGTGGTGACCTGCCAGCGGCCACCGCCGAGATCCACCACGGTGCCGCTCACCCCGCTCGGCAGGCGGATTTCTGCCCCGTCCGGCACCCCTTCCAGGGTGACGCGCACCTGCTCGGGCCCGTTCTCGTGCACATTGCCGGCATTGCCGCCGGTAGCCTGGGTATCCCGGGTCTCCACCCCCAGGTTCAGGGTGATCACATCCCCTTCGGTGCCGCTCGCCTGCTCCTGCATGTCGGTGATGACCGCATCCCCCACCGGATTGACGGTGACGGTGAAGCCCGCACTGGTTTCAAGGGGCAAGGTCAGCCCTTTGTCCAGAGTGAAGGCGCTCAGGGTCAGACTCACGGTGCCGCTGAAGTCCGCAGGCGGGATCAGGGTCAGCTTGGAGAAGTCGGTGCCCACAGGCACCTGCCACACCCCACCGCCGTTGTTGACCGCCGGGGCGGACAGGGTGAAGCCATCCGGCACCCCCTTGATCTGCAACCCGACGATCTGCTCGGAGCCATCGTTGTCGATGAGGCTGGCCCCCAGCCCCCCCAGGCTCACGCTGCCATCTTCCTGGCCCGTGACGTTCTGGACCGTGAGGTTGGCCGGATCGTTCACCGGCAGCACCTCGAAGTTCACGTTGCCGCTCCAGCTCCCCCGATCCGTGCCCGTGGTGGCGGTATCGAGAATATCCACCGTCACCGCCAGCGGCACCTTGCCGCTGAAGTGTTCTTTGGGCACGAACACCAGATCCTTGAGGTCCGCCGGGTCGTTCACCGTGAGGGTGGAGACCGGCTGGCCGTTCTTGTCGAGGAAGTGACCATATTGGGGATCCACGGTCACGACCACCCGCTCCACGGTCTCGAGACCGCCATCGGCCACCGAGGGGCTGATGTCAGCGAGCTTGACCGAGAGATCGAGATGAATGTCGGTGTCTTCCAGGTTGTCAGGCTGGCCGTCGCCGTTTATGTCCTTCACGTTCAGTTGCAGCTCGGGCAGGCCGTCCGCCCTGCCGTTGATGTCCACCTCCGGGGTGATGGAGAGGGTGACGTCCTTCTCCACCATCTTGGTGTCACCGCTCACGGTGTCGGTGTTGACCAGGCGCACATTGAAGTGCAGGCCGTCACCGGCATAGTCTTGCGGCAGGGTCAGGGTCAGGCGGTCGAGATCATCGAGGCCACCCGGCAGCTTGATGAGGTACTCGCCGTTGACAAAGTCGAAGGTGAGCCCCTGCACGTTGACGCCCGGGGGGAGACCAGTGATGACGATGCTGAGCTCGTCGTTCCCGCTGTCCGCCGTGCCCAGGGTCACCATCTGCTTGAGCTGGCTGCCGAAGTTGACGCCGTGATCCTCCACCCCGGTGATGGGGGTACTGTTGTCAAAATCGACATCGGCGGCCACCTGACCCGAGTGGGTCGCGCCATGGAAGTCGGCGCTGGCGGTGATCTCCCGATAGGCCGGGGCGCTCACATCCCCCTCGTTGTTGTCGCCAAGGTCGACCACCCTGGCGCTCACCTTGAAGGTGACGGTGCCGGTGAAGCCATCCGGCGAGCGCAAGGCATAACTGCCGAGGGCGTCGTGGGGCACGGTCCAGTTGCCCTGGCCGTCGTTGATCCCCCCCACCACCACGAAGCCGGGGGGCAGATCGCTGATCACCAGGTAGTCGATGACCTCATCGCTGCTGGGGTCCAGATCCTCGAACACGAAGACGCCGTCCAGCGGGATGTCGTGCCCGTCCGGGCTCTCCAGCTGACCGGTCTGCACCAGGTTGGCATCGGGCTCCACCACCGCCTGGATATCCACATGCAGGGTGCCGTCGATCACCTTCTGGGCAGTGGCGCTGGAGTCCACATCCACTTGTGTCACCGTGACATGGCTCTGGAGGGTGGTGTCCCTGTCGCTGTCTTCGGGCCCTTTCACCAGCAGCTGGCCACCGCCGAGCAGGCTTTGCAGCTCGGCGTCGCTCAAGTCCACGGCGCCGCCGCTCACGGTCAGCTGGGTCTCGACCCCACCCACGCGGATCCAGACTTCATACCCGGGTTCGATACCGGAGAGGCTGAGGTGGGTCACCTTCTCGGCGCCGTCGGTCAGGTCAGGCTGCCAGTCGAGGACGGTGAACTGATCCTCTAGGCCATGGCTGGTCTTGGCATAGTCGGTGGCGTCGATGGCCGGCTCCACCTTGATGGTGAGGGGCACGTCGAAACTCTTGTGGTCGCCGTCATTCTCGGTCACCACCACGTGGCCGACCAAGTGCAGATCGGCGGTGCTGTTGGGGGGCGGCTGGATCTGCAGGTTGCCAAGGCTGGTCACATCCACCTGATAGAGGGGATTGCCCTTGCCATCGAGCCCGGCGAAGGTCAGGGTCAGCTCCTTGCCACTGCCGTCGAATACCTTGGCCCCTTCCGGCAGCCCTTCCAGCACCAGGTTGAGGGTTTCCGAGTGATCGAGCGGGGTATCCGTCCACTCCCCCGAGGTGAGCTTGAAGTCCAGCGGTGCCCGGCCATCCTCCTGGATGGTGATGCTGTAGCCGTTGCCATCCTGGGTCCAGTCGGTGGTATTGAGATCGAAATGGGGTTCATCCACTACCCCCACCAGATCCACGTGCAGGCTCTGGCTGCCGGTCTCCTTCTCGTTCACCACGGTGTGGGTCTGGTCGCTGGCATCGGTCAGGATGGCGGTGTCCTTCACCACCCCCTTGATGGTGAGATCGAAATCGACGTTGCTGTTTTTGGGCGGCAGCAGCTTGAGGTCATTGATGCGGTCATAGGGCACCTCGTAATAGCCGTTGGCATCCAGGGTGACCGCCACCCCGCCCAGCAGCAGGGTGGCACCGGCGGGCAGGCCGCTGATGCGCACGAACAGCTGCTCGGAGCCATCCGTGGTGTCTCCCAGATGGGCGAGCCCAATCTTGCTGCCCAGATCGATCAGGGTATCTTCCTTGCCCTGGATCTCGCGCACCGTCAGCTTGGCGTCGTCCGCCAGCGGGTTTACGTTGACAATCACCTCCAGCGGATCGCCGAGGGCCGTCTCCTTGCCGGTCACCACCGGGTCTTCTCCGTGCTCACCGGGGTCACAATGAGCTTGATGTCACCGCTGTAGTCCTTGCCGGGCACCACCGTCACCTTGTTGATGTCGCCACCAGCCACCGTATAGAGGCCGTTCGCCCCCGGGGTGAGCACCTTGCCGTTCAGGGTCAGCGTGCCCTGGCCGGACGCCCATTTGATCTGGTAGCTCAGGGTCTCGGAGCCGTCCGTATCGGTGAGGCCCGCCTTGACGTTGAGGGCGATGCCGCTGCTGTCCTCGTCCGCGGTGTAGTGCTGGTGCGTGTTGCCCGCATCCCACAGGGGTTTGTCGGCAATGCCCTGCACCGTGATGTCCAGATTGCCGGTCAGCACCGGGGGCTTGCTCCCCTCGGTGACCCCCACCTGCAACTGCACCGGGAAGCGCAGCGCAGCGCCTCCGTTGTTGTAGCTCGAGTAGTCGTGGTTTGGCACAAAAGTGACACCGGTGAGCTGGAACTTGTCATCGGTGTTGGCCACCGCCACCATGGCCGCGGGCGGCACCTCATACCAGGTCTTGCCCCCCTGGGTGATGGTGGTCAGTGCGACGCCGTTGAAATAGAAGGTGCCCTGGGCGTTGGCTGGCGCCTGGATAAGCAACTGCTCCACATGCCCGCCTCGTCCCGGATGGTCAGGGTCAGAAGACCGTCGTCGGTATCTCCGTCGCCATCCACCAGGTGGAAGCCTATCTGCTGTACCAGGGTGCTGTTGCTGTGATCGATGCCCGATTTGGCGGTGAAGCTGTAGTCACCCTCGGCATTGATCACCAGGGTACCGATGATCTGCCCCGTGCCGTCCGTCACCGAGATGGTGGTGTTGCCCGTGGCGGCGATGGGGTGCTCGGTGCCATTGATGGTCACCGCTCTCACCACCGCATCATCCGCCCCCTCGCTGGCAGTGGCCAGCAGATCGCCGGTCACTTTCGCCCCTTCATTCAGGGTCTTGCTCGCGTCCACGGCCACGGGCACGTCGTCCTGCACGCTCACATGGCCGATCACTTCGGCACTCAGATCCCCGTCACTGTCCCGTGCCTGCAAGGGCAGCTGGATATCCAGCAGATCCTTGCCCTGGACGCTGTGATCCAGGTTGCCGGTCAGCTCGAAGGTGTAGCGGCCGGACACATCCAGGGTCAGCTTGAAGATGAGCTTGCCTGCGCTGTCCTTGCCAAGGTAGACACCCGGCTGGCTGTCTGCCCCTATGGTGACCGCCTTGCCCCCCGACGTCAGGGTATTGAGGGCGTTGAAGCGGGCCACATCCAGTTGCAGGGAAACCACCCGGTCACTCCCGGCGGCGATCGTCACCTGGCCGATGGCAACCTCTCCCGTGCCTGACGGGCTGGTGCCTCCATGCTGGCCACTGCCCCCGTTGAGGTCTGACTCCTTGACGGTCACCCCCTCGATGGCGGTGATCACGGGATCCGCCGCATCGGTGATCACCGCCGTGGTGCTGCCGGTGATCACACTGCCGTCGCTGTCGGTCACCTTCACCGGCAGGCTCAGGTTGAGCTTGTCGTCGGCACCGTGATCCAGGTTGGTGTGTACCGTCACCTGGTAATCGAGGGTTGCCTGGGTGTGGGCTTCGATGCGCCCCGGCACGCTCGGCAGGGTCACCGTCAGCACCAGGGTGCCGCTCGCAGTCACTGCCTGGAAGCTGTGGCCGTTGCTGCCCGCCACCTCTTGCCAGGTGAGGGTCTCACCGTTGTGGGTGATGGCCTTGCCACTCCCATCCACGACTTGGCCCGAGAGGGTCAGCCGCACGTCCACCACGGGATCGGAGTCCGCCGTGATGGTCAGGGTGCCGGTGGCATGCTGATCATCGCCGGTCTGGTTGTTGCCGGCGCCATCGAAGCGCCCTTCACTCACCGTCACACCGGTCAGGTTGAGGGTCGGTTTGTCCCCTTCCGAAATGCGGATGGTGAGGGTACCCGTGGTGCTGTCGTTGTTGCCGCTGCCCTTGTCGCTGTCGACGATGTTGAGCTTGAACGGCAGGTCGGTGGCGTTGCCACCGCTCTGGTGCACCCCCTGATAGAGGGTCACCTTGTAGTCAAAATCGTTGCTGGCGGCGTTGTCCAGCTTGCCCACCAGTTCGACCTGAAGCACCTCGACGCGCTGGCCATTGACTTCCACATAGCCCTTCAGCACCTGGTTGCCCGGGATGCTGGCATCGCCGTCCACCAGCTCGTATTTGACGCTCTGGCCCAGGGCGGTCAGGGCCGGCTGCTCGCTGATGTCGGCAAACGACACCTCGCTCACCCGATCCGAGCCCGCATTGATCTGGAAGTGGCCGGTGCCGGTCAGAGTATTGCTGCCGTCGAGCCCACGCTCATCCAGGCTCACCCCGCTGCCCGCCACGAAGTGCGGCGCATGGCCATCCTTGATGGTGAGCGGCAAGTCGGTGGAGACCCTGTCTCCGTCCTTGTCGGTCAGGGTGACGGTGAGCGGCAGGTCGAGGGATTCGCTGCCCTGGTGATCCAGCTCGCCGCTCAAGGTCACCTTGGCGGTGACGCTCCAGTCGCCGTTGCTCTCCACCAGATCCAGCTCGGCGCGCAGCACCTCGCGACCGTCGGCGCTGGTGCCCACCAGTTCGCCGTTGGTGTCCAGAGTGAAGGTGACCGGACTGCCGTGGCTGCTGAATTTGCCATGCAGACTGCTCTGGATGGCCGCGATATCGAACTTCAGGCTGCTCGCATCGAGCGCGTCCGAGCCGTGGCTCACGGTGAAGCTCATATGGCCCACCACGGCGGCAGCGCCCTGGTTGGCCTCGGTCAGGCTGGTGCCGGTCACGGCGCTGATCACCGGGTCGGCACCATCGCCGATGGCAACGCTCAAGGTGGAGGAGACTTTATCTCCGTCACTGTCGGTCAGGGTAAAGCCCGCCTTGAGCAGGCTGTCTGCGCTTCCCTGATCCAGCGGCTGGTTCAGGGTAAAGACATAGTGACCGTTCTGATCCAGCGTCAACGTGAAGACGTTCTGGCCGTTGACGGCGCCGCTGATGCTGTTGCCGCTGATGGTGATGACCACGGGCTGGCCGCCGCTGGTGAGCCCTTGCAGGCCGGGCTGGCTGGCATCGAATGCGATGTTGACCAGGGGATCGGCCCCGGCGGTGATGGCCAGATCCCCGGTGAGGGTCTGGGCTGCGCTCCAGTCGCTGTCCTCCACCAGGGTGAGGGAGACGGGGTCGACCTGGGGCAGCACGCCGTCGGTGATATGAATATTGAGGGTGCCAAGGTTGCTCTTGTCCCCTTCAAAGTCGGTGCCTTGCACCTGCAGCCCCAGGTTGACGCTGTTGGTGCTGACCGGTTGATCCAGCACGCCGTCGAGCGCCACCTGGTACTTGCCATCCAGCCCCAGGGTCACGGTCAGAATGGTCTTGCCGCCCGCATCCAGCAGGGTGATGACGTTGCCGTTGACCTGATAGTGAGTCGGCTGGCCGCCGCTGGTGAGGCCATTCAGGCCGGGCTGGTTCGCCTCGAAATTGAGCGACACCAGGCGATCGCTGCCCACGCTCACCGGCAACTGGCCATCCAGGGTCTGGCCAGAGGCCCCCTCCTGCAAGGTGACCCCGCTGTCGATGCCAAGGCGGGGATCCACACCGTCGCTGATGGAGACAACCAGATCGGCGCGGGTCTCGTCGCCGTCGATCTCCTTGGCGGAAACGGTGAGCCCGAGGGAGAGCTGGTCGCTGCCCTCATGGTCCAGAGGCCCATTGAGGGAGACGGTGACATTGCCGTCGATATCACTGCCATGTTGGCTGGCGGTCAGCTCGGCCTTCAGCACCTCGACCCGCTTGCCATTCCCATCCAGGTAATAACCCGTCAGCAGGCGATCACCGGTGAATTCGAAGGTCAAGGCGTGGCCGTCGCTGCTGATACCGCTGCCGTTGAGACGGGCCAGGGTTGCACTCTGATCCGCGAAGACGGCACTTGTTGCCACCAAGGGATCGGACTGATGGCCCACTACGAACTGGCTCTGTCCCACCACCGCCGCCGGATTGGTGAAATCATCCTCCGTGAGGCTGATGGGGGCGATGGTGAAGTCCGGCGGTGTGCTGTCCACCAGGTTGACGGTGAGATTGGCGCTCACCCGATCCCCGTCGCTGTCGCGGTACTCCAGGGCAAAGGGCAGGCTCAGGCTATCCTGGCCGTGATCCAGGCTCTGGTTCCAGACGATGCGATAGCTGCCGTCGTTGGCCAGGGTCAGGGTGAGACGGTCACGCCCCCCGCGCTGGCGGTGAGGGTCTGGCCGCTGACCTGGTAGGCGAGCGCCGTCCCGTGGCTGGTCAAGCTAAGCTGATTGAGGGCACCTTGATCGGCGGCAAAACTCACCTGCAGGTTGCCATCAAGCCCGGCTCCGGTGTGCAGGGATCCGGTGGCACTCACCGGCCCCTTGGCGAGATCCGCCTCGGAGAGGGTCAGGGTATCGCTCTGACCGATGAGGGGAGCCCCGTCGATCACCCGGTTGCCCGCCAGATCCGTCACCTCGGCGCGTACCTCGTAGGGGCCCTGGATGCTGGAGAGATCCAGGCCTCCCAGTTGCCAGCGGCCGTCACTGCCCACCAGGGCACTGCCGCTGAAGAGGGTCTGGCCATTCTGGCCAATCAGGGTGATGGTCACCCGCTGCCCCGCCTCCACGTCCGTGGTACTGCCGCTCAGGGTGACCTTGTCATGGCCGAGGATGCTGTCGGTATCGAGATCGTCGATGTCGATGGCGGCACGGGTATCCACCGTCACCGTCAGGGTGTCGCTGGCCCGGTTGCCCGCGATGTCCACCGCATCGACGCGAAAATCATGGGCGCCATCGGCCAGGGTATCGGGGATCTGATATTGCCAGTTGCCGTTGCCATCCACGGTGAGCACGGCCATCACCTTGCCTTCCAGGGTCAGGGTAACGGTAGCGCCAGGCTCCCCCTTCCCTTGCAGCAGCGGTGTGGTGTCGCGGGTCAGGTCATCGGTCTGGCTGGTGCCGGTGTCGCTCTCGTCCGCCAAATCCAGAGTAATGGTGGTGATGGTGTCGAGCAGGGTCTGGCCGGTGTCGCTGGCCCGGTTGCCAGCCGCATCCTGGGTATCGGCCTGGATGGTCAGGGGGCCGTCCACCAGCTTGCCGGTGACGTCGCCGAAGTTTGCCTCCCAGACGAAGCCGGGCAGCACCACTGTGGTGGTGGTCAGGCGGTTGCCATCCTGATCTATCAGGGTGACGGTGACGGTCTGGCCGACTTCCACATCCTCGACAAAGCCGCGGATGATGACGCCGGTCGCCTCGTCGGCATTGATGATGTTGTCGTCGGTCTGGGGCTCTGTGATGGTGATGGCCGCCAGCAGATCCTGATCTTCGGCATAGAGCAGCTCGTCGCCCGGCTGACGCGCCTCATGACCGGTGTCAAACCCCGCATCGGCCAGGGTGTACTCACTGTTGAGATCTACCACCACGAAACCGCCGGCGCTGGAGCCGACCACACCGCCAGCGGTGCCCGCGCCCGGATTACCGGCGGCCGTCTCTGCAAACAGCTCGGTTGGGTCGGCCCCCTGACGGATGGCCTCCTGCAGGCTCGCCAGCTCGGCATCGGCACCGGCGGGCAGTGCCGCCTCGGGCTGGGCGGGCTCGGGGCGCTCGCCGCCAGCCTCGACCAGCTCGACATGCCCGTTGGATCCGCTGACCAGGCGCGTTCCCGGCTCCAGTTGCATGCCAGGGGTGGCAGGGCGCTGGGCGCCGTCAGCATCCATTACAAAAACGGTGCCTTCCACTTTGGCAATAAGAGTCGGTTTCTCGATTCGCAGCTCGGTCATACATCCTCCAACGGGTAAACACTGACTTCCCAGCACATGAAGCTTAATAAGGAAAGTCGCCGTGACAGATGGCTATTTTACCGCCAGCAACCCAGCACAACACTTCTCCATTTTCGATAATATCGAAAGCAAACTCTATTAAACCTCCTATTAAATTCACTTAAACACTGAGAATTTGATTGCAGGCAGACAGAAAAACCTTTTCCCGCCCATTCCGGGCAAAAAACTGGCTCTTCTGGCTCCCAATAGCGCGACAGTTTCTGGCAACCCCTGATTCTCCCGACCCGCCGCACTATTTCAGCAGGCGGGATCTCCCTGACCGGCGCAGGCAAAAAAGTGCATGTGCATTCAGGTATCTACTCTCACCGTCCAGACCGGGCGGGCAGAAAGCCCTCCTCGCGCGCCCCCTGTGCCTTGCTACGCATCCTGTGACGACGCGCTTTCGTCCCCCGTCAGTGGAAAAAGAGAGGCTGTAACCCCGCGATGACGCTCAATAATTCAACCTGGATCGCACTTTTGGGATCCTCCCCCCATGGCAATTGATCTAGCGCAATTCCCGTCGGGATAAATCATTATCCATTTTACCCATTTGGTATTATTCCCTCGATCAATTGCATAAAGTCCAATTTATATGCAGCCATAACAATGGATCGGCCTGCCATGCCCGTCGATGATGAGCACAGATGTCCACACCAAGATGGAACGGTCAGGCCCGACATGGACTTTTTATCTGGGAGTGATGACCGTGGGTTCATATGACAAGCTATTTCGACCAGGGCTGGCGGCCCTGCTGCTGACCGCCCTGCTGGGTACAGGCAGTCTGGCACAGGCAGACGACAGTGCCCCCAAGGGCAAGATCGAGGCGCGCAGCGAGCTGTTCGCCAAGGATCACGCCGATCAGTTCAGCAGCTGGAAGGCCACCGGCGAGAGTCGCGAGCGCACCGATGCCCTGGCGGAAGATCCGCAGATGGTGGTGCTCTGGGCCGGCTACCCCTTCTCCAAGGATTACAACAAACCCCGCGGCCACTTCTATGCCCTGACCGACGTGCGGGAAACCCTGCGTACCGGCGCCCCCAAGACCGCCGAAGACGGTCCGCTGCCCATGGCCTGCTGGAGTTGCAAAGGCCCGGACGTGGCCCGCGTCATCGACGAGAAGGGTGAGGATGGCTACTTCAAGGGGATGTGGGCAAAAGGTGGGCCGGAAATCGTCAACACCATCGGCTGCGCCGACTGCCACGACACCGCCTCGAAAGAGTTCAAGGAGGGCAAACCCGCCCTGCACCTCTCCCGTCCCTATGCTGACCGGGCCATGACCGCCATCGGCAAGCCGTTCAAGGAGCAGGGGCGCTTCGATCAGCAGTCTCAGGTGTGCGGCCAGTGCCACGTGGAGTACTACTTCAGCGGCCCGACCAAGGCGGTGAAATTCCCCTGGGACAAGGGCACCACAGTTGAGCAGATGGAGCAGTATTACGATGAAATAGGCTTTGCCGACTGGACCCATGCCCTCTCCAAGACCCCCATGCTCAAAGCCCAGCACCCCGAGTACGAGACCTGGCGCGCCGGCATTCACGGCCAGAACAACGTCGCCTGCGTCGACTGCCACATGCCCAAGGTGCAGAACGAGCAGGGCAAGGTCTACACGGATCACAAGGTGGGCAACCCCTTCGATCGCTTCGATCAGACCTGCCGCAGCTGCCACACCCAGAGCAAGGAGATGCTGCAAGGGGTGGTCAAGCAGCGCAAGGAGGCCGTCACCGAGATCAAGCTCAAGGTCGAGAAGCAGCTGGTACACGCCCACTTCGAAGCCAAGGCCGCCTGGGATGCCGGCGCCACCGAGGCCGAGATGAAGGACATTCTGCAGGACATCCGTCACGCCCAGTGGCGCTGGGACTTCTCCATCGCCTCCCACGGGGTGCAGATGCACGCCCCGGAAGTGGCGCTGCGCATGCTGGGGACCGCCCTGGACAAGGCAGCCGACGCCCGCACCAAGCTGGCACGCCTCCTGGCCGCCAAGGGGATCAGCCACGAGATCGCCATTCCTGACATCTCCACCAAGGAGAAGGCCCAGGCCGCCCTTGGCATGGACATGAAGCAGATGAACAGCGACAAGGCCCAGTTCCTCAAGACCACTGTCCCCGCCTGGGATGCCGAGGCCAAAGCGGCCGGACGGCTCGCACAATGACGAGGGAGGCGGGCCCGCACAGCCGGGCCTGCCGCCGGATGGAGGCTTCCTATGGGTGATTTAACGATGGATTTCTTACGACTGATGCTGATGGCAGCCATGCTGCTCACCAGCCTGCAGGGCCAGGCGGCCGATGCGGCAACCGCCCCGGCACCGACTACACATGAAGTGGAATTTCTGCGCAGTGCCGACAAGGCTTGCACCGATTGCCACAAGGAGCAGGTCGAAGGCATGCACGGCAAGCACGGCCAGGCGACCAACCCCAACAGCCTGGCGCCGGTCACCTGCACCAACTGCCACGGTCAACCCTCCCCCCAACACCGGGAAGGGGTCAAGGACGTGATGCGCTTTAGCGACAGCTTCAATAACAAACAGAGCACCGAGCGCTACCCCATCGCCGAGCAGAAGAGCACCGAGCGCTACCCCATCGCCGAGCAGAACGGGGTCTGCATGAGCTGTCACGAGCCCAAAGTGCTGCGCGAGGCGCTCTGGGCCCACGACGTGCACGCCACCAAGCTCACCTGCACCAGCTGCCACGCCCTGCACCAGGCCAAGGAGCCCATGGTGGCTATTCCGGAGAAGTCCCGCATCAAGCTCTGCGTCGACTGCCACAGCAAGCAGCATGAGGCCGTCAAGGCGGCCAAGGCGAACACCACCTCGGGCAAGGAGGCACCATGAGCTGCTCTCGCCGTCACTTTATGGCGGGGATGGGCGCGGGGGCCCTCATCATGATGACGGGGGCTGCTCGTGCCACCACCCTCGCCCACAGCCAGACCATCGACGGGATCCGCTACGGCATGATCCACGACGAGACGGCCTGCATCGGCTGTACCGCCTGCATGGATGCCTGCCGGGAGGTGAATCAGGTGCCAGAGGGGGTCTCGCGCCTCGAGATCATCCGCTCCGGCCCCATCGGTGAATTCCCCGATGCCGAGTACCACTTCTTTCGCAAGTCCTGCCAGCACTGCGACAACGCTCCCTGCGTGCATGTCTGCCCGACCGGTGCCTCCCATATCCGCAAGGAGGATGGCATCGTCGACGTCAACCCGGATCTCTGCGTCGGCTGCATGTACTGTCTGGCCGCCTGCCCCTATCAGGTGCGCTTCATCAACCCTGTGACCAAGGTGGCCGACAAGTGCGACTTCTGCCGCAAGACCAACCTGGCGGCGGGCAAGGAGCCGGCCTGCGTGGAATCCTGTCCCACCAAGGCGCTGGTGTTCGGCAATCTGGATGACCCGGACAGCCCCATCGCCACACGGCTGGTGAAGGAGACCACCTATCGCTACAAGCAGGCACTCGGCACCTCGCCCAAGATGTACCGCGTGCCCAAAGGGGAGATAAAGTCATGACGATGCAAGAGGCGTTTCACTTCCCTTCCCTTGTCTGGGGATGTGACCCATCGCCATCTACCGCAGTAACAGAAGGAGGAATGGATCATGTTGCATGACGCATTTCACTTCTCCTCGCTGGTGTGGGACTGGCCGATCGCCATCTATCTCTTCCTGCTCGGCATCTCCGCCGGGGCCACCACCCTCTCGGTGCTGTTGCGCAAGAAGGGGGCCGGCAGCGAGAGCGGCATCATCAAGGCGACCGCCATTCTGGCGCCGGTGAGCGTGGTGCTGGGGTTACTGATCCTTATCTTCCATCTGGCCCGTCCCTGGACCTTCTGGAAGCTGATGTTCCACTACCAGTTCGACTCCGTGATGTCCATGGGGGTCATGCTGTTCCAGCTCTACATGGCGGTGCTGTTCGCCTGGCTGGCGGTGGTGTTCAGAAGCGAGATCGAGACATTGCGCCGTCACCTGCTGCAAGAGAAGTTCGCCTTTGTGGATGGGCTGATCGCTTGGCTGGCACGCGTTGAACAGATCCTGGCACCACTGCTGCTGCTGCTCGCCGTGCTGCTCGGCGCCTATACCGGCTTCCTGCTCTCCGCGCTCAAGACCTATCCGCTGTTGAACAACCCGGTGCTGCCGGTGCTGTTCCTCATCTCCGGCGTCAGCTCCGGCATCGCCTCCACCATCTTGCTGGCGGTCACCCTGTTCAAGGAGAACCATCACAGCCAGGGAGTGAGCTTTGTCCACCGCTTCGAGCGGCCGGTGCTGGCGGTGGAGGTGTTGCTGCTGGTCTGCTTCTTTACCGGCCTCTACTTCGGTGGCGGCCAGAAGGAGGCAGCCATGTGGGCCGCCATCGGCAGCGGCTTCTGGGCCCAGGTGTTCTGGGTGGGCGTGGTGGGGATCGGCATGCTGCTGCCCCAGCTGCTGGCCCTGCTGGCCCCCGCACCGCTGCGGGCCAAGAACGGCTATCTGGTGCTGGTCTGCAGCCTGACCCTGGTGGGGATCCTGCTGCTGCGCTACTTCGTGCTCTATGCCGGCCAGATGACGGTAGTTTAAAGGTATGATCACCAGCGCCAGCCACCCTCGGGTGACTGGCGCTTATTTGTTGCAATGAGTTGTTGCGATTGATTGTTGCCAGAAATGTGGATGTTATCCCCCAGCGCCGGTACGGTGCAGACGCTGCGGCATAACATAGACGAATGATTGACTGGAGGTTGTGTGCTGGCGGAGCTCGGCTATCTCTCACTGTTGCTGGCGACCGGGCTCGCCCTGCTGCAAGGGCTGCTGCCCTGGCTGGGGCTGCGGCTCGCCTCACGCCCGCTGCTGGGCTGCGCAAAGCCGCTGGCCATCCTGGTCGCGCTCTTGTTGGTGGCCGCCCTGCTGCTGCTCGCCAGCTGCTTTGCCCAGGATGACTTCACCCTGGTCTATGTGGCCCAGCACGCCAACAGCGCCCTGCCCCTGGGCTTCAAGCTGGCGGCGGTGTGGGGGGGCCACGAGGGATCCATGCTCTTCTTCGTCTTCGCGCTGGCCCTCTGGGGCGCCCTGGTGGCGCTCTGCTCGAAGCGGGTCGACTCGCTGATCCTGGTTCGGGTGATCGCCATCATGGGGCTCATCGTCGGGCTGTTCGGCCTCTATACCCTGGTCTTCTCCAGCCCATTTGACCGCCAGTTCCCGGGGCCGCTGGAGGGGCGCGATCTCAACCCCATGCTGCAGGACATCGGCCTCATCATTCACCCGCCCCTGCTCTATCTCGGTTACGTCGGCTTTGCGGTTAACTTCGCCTTCGCCATGGCGGCGCTGCACTCGGGTCGGCTCGATGGCGCCGTGGCCCACTGGAGCCGCCCCTGGGCGCTCGGCTCCTGGGTGTTTCTCACCGCCGGCATCGTGCTGGGCTCCTGGTGGGCCTATTACGAGCTCGGCTGGGGCGGCTGGTGGTTCTGGGATCCGGTGGAAAATGCCTCCCTCTTGCCCTGGCTGCTCGGCACCGCCCTGCTGCACGCCCTGGTGGTGTGCGAGAAGCGCGGCGCTTACGGCCACGCCGTGCTGCTGCTCTCCATCTTTACTTTCTCGCTGAGCCTGCTCGGCACCTTCGTGGTGCGCTCCGGGGTGCTCACCTCGGTGCACGCCTTTGCGGTGGACCCCAGCCGCGGCCTCACCCTCTTGTTGCTGCTCGGTTTGCTATTGACCTGCGCCCTCACCCTGTTTGCCCTGCGGGCGGACATTCGCGCCCCCTATGCCCGCTTTGGCTTGCTGTCAAAAGAGGGGCTGCTCGGCGCCGCCATCCTGCTGCTCAGCGTGGCCTGCGCCAGCGTGCTGCTCGGCACCTTCTACCCCATGGTGTTCCAGTCGCTCCATCTGGGCTCGCTCTCGGTGGGGGCTCCCTATTTCAATACCATCTTCGTGCCGCTGGCCCTCTGCCTGATGGCGCTGATGACCCAGCTGCCGCGTCTGCGCTGGCAGCATCTGGCAGTCCAGCGCCGCATCAAGGTGCTGCTCCCATGCCTGTTCGGCCTGCTGGGGGGCGCCTTGCTGAGCTTCACCTATCCCGAGCCGCTGCGGGGCGGCTGGCTGGGGCTCGCGGCCAACGTGTTGAGCCTCTGGCTGATGGCCAGCCTGCTGCTCCCGCTCTTGCAACCGGTCGCCCTGCGCGAGCTCACCCTCAATCGGTTCGGCAGCCTGCTGGCCCACCTCGGGGTGGCGGTGTGCGCCCTCGGCATCGCGCAGGTGAGTCACCACAGCCAGGAGGGGGGTGCCGTACTCGCCGCAGGCCAGCCCTATCGGCTCGGCGCCTTCGAGTTTCGCTATGAGGAGAGCGAGCCGATCATAGGCCCCAACTACACCGCCGAGCGCATCACGCTTAGCGTGCATAAAGACGGTAAAGAGGTGGCGCGGCTCATCCCGGAGCGGCGTCACTACAGCGTGCGCACCATGAACATGAACGAACCCGGCATCGCGTGGGGAATACTCGGCGATCTCTACGTGGTGCTTGGCGAGAAGATGGGACCCGGCGCCTATGCCATGCGGCTGCACTACAAGCCGCTGGTGCGCTGGATCTGGCTAGGTGGCCTGTTGATGATGGCGGGTGGCACCCTGCGCCTGCTCGCCCGCCGGCCGCTGCTGGCTAACCATCCTGCGCCAGCTACCGCCCCCTGCCCTCGGCTTGAACAGGAGTCCTTATGAACGCCCGTCTGCGCCTGTTCGTACCGCTCCTGCTCACCCTGGGGCTCGGTGCCCTGCTCTGGCTCGGCCTTGGCAACAACCCCTACAGCCAGGATGAGGCCGTCGCCGGGCGCACCCTGCCCGCCTGGCAGAGTGACGATCTACTTGGTGGCGCCCCCATCCACACCGCGGCGCTCAAGGGGGAGCCCTTCGTGCTCAACGTCTGGGCCAGCTGGTGCCCCAACTGCCGCGCCGAGCATCCGCTGCTGGGTGATCTGGCCAGTGCCGTGCCCCTCTATGGCCTCAACTACCGGGACAAGGGCGATGCCGCCCGCGCCTGGCTCACCGAGGCGGGCAACCCCTATCGCACCGTGCTGGCCGACCCCGACGGCAAACTGGCCCTTGAGCTCGGCGTATACGGCACGCCGGAGACCTATCTCTTCGCCGGCGATGGCACCCTGCTGACCCGCCATACCGGCTTGCTCACCCGGGACATCTGGCAACGCCAGTTTGCCCCCCTGCTTGCAAAGGCCCGCAGCAACACCGCCGGACAGCCCGAAGTGGAAAGAGAAGTGGAGAGACAAGTGCGGGAGAGCAAGCCATGAGACGTCTCGGCCACGCCCTGACCGCACCGCTCTTGCTGGCCTTGAGCATCGGGGCCCTTGCCAGCGGGGTCGACACCTATGAGTTTCGCCACCCCGAGCGGCAGACCCGCGCTCAGGAACTGGCCCGCGCCCTGCGCTGCCCCCAGTGCCAGAACCAGAACCTGGTGGAGTCCAACTCCCCCATCGCCCGGGATCTGCGGCTTGAGGTCTACCGCTGGGTGGACGAGGGACAGTCTGATGAGCAGGTGATCGCCCGCATGACGGAGCGCTTCGGCGATTTCGTGCGCTACGATCCCCCCTTCAAGCGCAGCACGGCGCTGCTGTGGGGCGGCCCCGCCCTCTTGCTGCTGCTGGCGCTCCATCGCCTGCGCAGGAGCCTGCATCGCCGGCAACCGGCGCGGGTGCCGCTTGTCGGCGACAGAGCCGAGGGGGCGCTCGCTCACGACCCCAGGGCCGAGCTGAACCGGCTGATCATGGCCGAGCAGCAGGCGGGGCTTGCCCCCCACAGCCGCCTCTACCGGGAGCTGGAGCTGGCCCGCCTCGCCAACGCCACCCCACCTGCCGAGCAGGCCCTGCGCGAGCGGCTGGCCAAGGACCGCACCGTCCGTCCGCTGCCCTGGCTGCGCTCCTGGATGCTGCTTGGGGCCCTGTTGCTGGCGCTGATGGCCGGTATTTATGCCGGCACCGGCCGCTATCAGGCGTGGCAGGCGTATCAGGCGCGCCCCGATCCGCTGGCGGGATTGAGCCCGCGGGATCTGCAGGACAAGGAGCTGGGCGCCCTGCACCAGCGCCTGCAAGCCAACCCCACCGATCTCGACGGCTGGGTGGCGCTCGGCCAGCTCTATCTCTATCGGGACGAGTACGACAATGCCCTGCTCGCCTACCAGCGTCTTGCTCTGCTGGAGGGGGGCGCCAGCGCGGCGACCCAGGCCGCACAGGCTACCGTGCTCTATTATCAGGCGGGCCAGCAGCTGACCCCGGAGGCGCAGCGCCTGCTGGGTAGCGCGCTCAAGCAGGACAAGGGTGAGGTGAGCGCTCTGATGCTGCTCGCCTCCGATCACTTCCTGCATGGTCGCTACAGCCAGGCCATTGCGCTGTGGCAGCAACTGCTCGATGAAGAGCGACCCCGTATCAACCGGACCGCGCTGATCGAGGCCATTCAGACCGCGCGGATGATGGGAGGATGACGCGGGGCAAAACGGCGATAATGCAGCGGGCCATCTTCCCTGCCGGGCGCCGTTTTTATCGCCATGGTCGCCATTAACGACCCCTTCATCATCCCAAGGCGCCGAAAGGTGCAAAAAGAGTCGTCATCCCGCCCCTCGCCAGCATATAGTGCGCCCCCGTGGTGGCGTGTCTGGCATGGCCTGACAGGCCTCTATGACTCCCTTTTGCGGGCCAATAGCCCCGATGCGGGGGATTTCAAGGTGCGCTGGCCCATAAAATGGAAATATCCGGCCACCAGACGTTGTGAAGCGTCAATTACCGTCATATAACTTAGCCAAATGTCCCTGTGAGTCGTAGTAGAGTCAAATCATGAACCTTCGTCCTTTTCTTCCCTTGCTGCTCGGCGCCTTCCTCCTTCCCGCCAGCATGGAAAGCGCCCATGCCAACCCGTTTTCTGCGACCTCTTCTTCCACCAACAGCCTGCTCGAACCCCGCAGCAACCTGCCGCTGAGATCCGATGCCTACGTGGTCGTCAACCCGAAAACCGGCGAGACCCTGGCAGAGCGCAACGCCAACCGGGTGATGTCCATCGCCTCCATCACCAAGCTGATGACAGCGCTGGTGGTACTGGATGGCAATCAGCGCCTCAACGAGACCCTCACCGTCACCATGGATGACGTGGACAGACTCAAGGGCACCGGGTCGCGCCTCGCGGTGGGCTCGCGTCTGAGTCGCGCCGACATGCTGCACATCGCCCTGATGTCCTCTGAAAACCGCGCCGCCTCCGCCTTGGGACGGCACTACCCGGGTGGTCGCAAAGCCTTTATCGAGGCAATGAATGCCAAGGCCCGCATGCTCGGCATGTGGAGCACTCATTTCGCCGACAGCACCGGGCTCAACCCCCGCAACGTCTCCACCGCACACGATCTCGCCAAACTGGCTGCTGCCGCATCCACCTACCCGCTGATCCGCCAGTACACCGCCTCCGAGCAGCGTCTGGTACGCAACGGCAAGCGCCAGCTGCACTACCTCAACTCCAACCGCCTGGTACGGGAAGGAAGCTGGCCCATTCTGGTCTCCAAGACCGGTTATATCCGCGAGGCGGGGCGCTGCCTGGTGATGGGAACCCGGGTCAACAACGAGCCCGTGGTCATGGTGCTGCTTCACGCCAACACCACGGATGAACGGGTCGCCGATGCCAGAAAGATCAAGAGCTGGCTGGAAACCTCGGGCCGCATGACCCTGACGGCGCAGTCCACTCCCCAGCCCAGGCTCTTCAGCAGCCAGTAACGGCTACGAGAACAAGGGCCCCCGAACCGGCAGGTTCGGGGGCCTTTTTCATGAGTGGCAATCCCCCCCTATTGCCTCTTTCTGCTCTCCCAGTGATCCCGACCGTATGGTGCTTCGTTAAGGAGGCAGAGAGAAACCAAGGGCATCAACAGGGCCGCCACATGCACCTCAAACCCCATCTTCCCGAGAAGATCTGTCCCGTCTGCCAACGTCCTTTTGCCTGGCGGCGCAAGTGGGCCCGCTGCTGGCAGGAAGTACGTTATTGCAGCGAACGCTGCCGTCGTCGGAAGGAGCACCCCTGATGGAGCTGCGCCTCATTCTCGGGGATCAACTGAACGCAGGTCACAGCTGGTTTCGCACGCCGGATCCCGCTGTCTGTTACCTGATGGTGGAGCTGCGCCAGGAGACCGACTACTGCCGCCACCATCGCCAGAAGGTGCTCGCCTTCTTTGCCGCCATGCGTGCCTTCGCCGCCGCCCTCACCAAGGCGGGCCACCGGGTCTGCTACCTGACTCTCGATGAGAGCGCCCCCTGGCCCGATTTGCCGAGCTTGCTGGCGGCTCAGCTCGAAGCGCATCAGGCCGATCGCTTCGCCTGGCAGAGCCCGGACGAGTGGCGCCTTGCAAGCCAGCTGACCCAGTGGGCCTCAGGCCTTGCCATCCCGACCGCTGAGGTGGACAGCGAACATTTTCTCACCCCCCGCGATGGCTGGCGACGCTACCCCCACAGCCGGATGGAGTTCTTCTACCGCGTCCTGCGAAAGCAGTACCGGGTGCTGCTCGATGAACGCGGCCAGCCCCTTGGGGGGCGCTGGAACTTCGATGCCGAGAATCGCGCCAAATTGCCGGCGAGCCAACCCATCCCGGCGCCCCTCACCTTTGCCAACGAGGTGAGCGACATCGATGCCATGCTGACCCGCCACGGCATTGCCACCCTTGGCACAGCCGATGCGGGCGCCTTGCCCTGGCCCGTCACCCGGCGCCAGAGCCGCGCACTGCTTGAACACTTCCTTGCACACTGCCTGCCCCACTTCGGCCGCTATCAGGACGCCCTGAGCGAGCGGGGCTGGAGCCTGTTCCACAGCCGCTTGTCGTTTTCCATGAACAGCAAGATGCTCCATCCCCTCGAGGTGATCCGCGCTGCGCAAGCTCACTGGCAGGCCAATCAGGCCACCATTTCCCTGGCGCAGGTGGAGGGGTTCATCCGCCAGATCCTCGGCTGGCGCGAGTTTGTCCGCGCCCTCTACTGGGAAAAGATGCCCGAGTATCAGCGCACCAACTTTCTCGGGGCCGAGCGACCCCTGCCCGGTTTTTTCTGGAATGGAGAAACCAGCATGGCCTGCGTACGTCACGCCATTCGACAGTCTCTGGAGCACGCCTATGCCCACCATATCCAGCGGCTGATGGTGACCGGCAACTTCGCCCTGCTGGCGGGGATCCACCCTGACGAGGTGGATGCCTGGTATCTGGGTATCTATGTGGATGCCATCGAGTGGGTGGAGCTGCCCAACACCCGCGGCATGAGCCAGTTTGCCGATGGCGGTCTGATGGGCAGCAAGCCCTACGCCAGCAGCGGCGCCTATCTCGAGCGGATGGGCCACTACTGCAAGGGGTGTCACTATCAGGTGAAGGCCCGCAGCGGGCCGGACAGCTGCCCCTTCAACAGCCTCTATTGGCACTTTCTCTGGCGCAACCGGGCCAAACTTGGCAACAACCCTCGCCTCGCCCTGCCTTATGCCAACTGGGATGGCCAAACCACAGAACAGCAGCAAGCCATCCTGACGACGGCAGAGCATCATCTGCTCCACCTGGAGCGGCTCTGAATCGACCGGATTTCATGCCAGAAAGTGAGCAAATGACAACATTGAGAGCCAGTTAACAAAATGTGAATAGCGATAACCACCAATGACATCGACACCAGTTGAATATCCTGTGGCGGCTGATTAAGGTGGAGGCCCCAGTCAAGGAGAGACAAGATGGACATAGTGGTACTCGGTGGTGGCGTGGTCGGTGTGACCAGCGCCTGGTATCTGGCCAAGGCCGGTCACAAAGTGACCCTGCTGGAGCGGCGTGACGGGGTGGCCCTTGAAACCAGCCATGCCAACGCGGGTCAGATCTCCCCGGGTTATGCTTCCCCCTGGGCTGCACCCGGCATTCCCCTCAAGGCCGCCAAATGGCTGCTGCAAAAGCACGCCCCCTTCACGGTGCGGCCCACCTCGGACCCCTTCCAGCTGCGCTGGATGCTGAAGATGTTCGCCAACTGCACGCCGGCGGCCTATGCGGTCAACAAGGGGCGCATGGTACGGCTGGCCGAATACAGCCGCGACTGCATGAAGCAGTTGCGGGGCGAGCTGGCGCTCGACTACGAAGGGCGCCAGCTCGGCACCCTGCAACTGTTTCGCAGTCAGGCCCAGCTCGATGCCAGCCAGCGCGATATCGCCGTGCTCGAGGAGTACGGCGTCCCCTATCAGTCTCTGAATGCCGACGGCTGCGAGGAGGTCGAGCCCGCCCTGGCAAGGGTGCGTGGCAAGGTGGTGGGGGGCCTGCGCCTGCCGGGAGATGAAACCGGTGACTGTTTCCGCTTCACCCAGGCCCTGGCGGACGAGGCCCGCAAGCTCGGGGTGAGCTTCGTCTTCAACTGCGCCATCGACGAGGTCGAGATCGCGAAGGGACGCGCCGTGGCGGTCCGTGCCGGCGAGCAGCGCTTCCAAGCCGACGCCATCGTCTGTGCCCTCGGCAGTTATGGCACCGGCTTCCTGCGCCCCCTCGGAATTGAGCTCCCCGTCTACCCGGTCAAGGGGTACTCCCTCACCCTGCCGATGACGGATGCCGAGGGTGCCCCGCGCAGCACTGTGCTGGACGAGACCTACAAGGTCGCCATCACCCGCTTCGACGAACGGATCCGGGTGGGCGGCATGGCCGAACTCTCGGGCTTCAACCTGGCGCTCAACCCCAGACGCCACGATACCCTGGCCATGGTGGTGAGGGATCTCTTCCCCCAGGGGGGAAATCTGGAGCAGGCCACCTTCTGGACCGGGCTACGCCCCATGACGCCGGACGGCACACCCCTGGTCGGCCCAAGCCCCATTCCCGGGCTCTGGCTCAATACCGGCCACGGTACCCTGGGCTGGACCATGGCGGCAGGATCGGGCCAGTTGCTCAGCGATCTCATCTCGGGCAATACCCCGGATATCAGCGACGAGGGGCTCACCCTGGCCCGCTACGGCTAGGCATTGGCCACCGTCTGTGCAAGTCTGCGAAAAAAGAGGGCATGCCTGGCACGCCCTCTTTTTTCTTGCCCCCCTGGCTATGACAACACCGGGGTCGCCTCCTCGCTCGTCAGTCCGGGTTTCAGTGCCAATGTGAAGAGCGCCGCCACCATGTCGGACTGAGTGATGATGCCCACCAGCTGCTCCCCCTCCACCACCGGCATATGGTGCAGCCCCCCGTCGGAGAAGGCCTCCACCAGATCGTAGAGAGGCTGGTAGCGCCGCGCCGTCTGCACCTCCCGGGTCATCAGATCCGCGACCTGCTGCTGCTCGAGGGCCTCCTTCGCCCTCGGCTGGTGACCCGCCCGGTCGATCATCAGATCATGCAGGGTGATGATGCCGACCAGCCTCTCCCCCTCATCCACCACCGGCAGCGCCTTGATCTGGTGGTGGGAGAGCAGATGCCACGCTTCCATGGCGAGCGCCTGTGGCGTCGTCACGACGAGATCCCGCGACATCACATCCTGGCACCGTACCGTCCCCACTCGCTCGCGCAGGGCGTGAAGCTGGGCCTCCTGCAGCAGCTCCTGCAGATCCTGGCGGCTGATGTCCAGCAGTTCCCCGTGTTTTTGCAGGGCAAAGTCGATGTCCTGGGTGGCGAGTCGGGCACTCGGCTGGGGATCCGCCGTCTGGTGGCGATTGGGCGCCGCCTTGCCGCCATGGGGATAACGACGCCCCAGAGCGCGGTTGTAGAGCAAGCCCAGACTCAGCAGCAACAGGGAGTTGAGCAGCACCGGCAGCAGCACGTAGCCGACCCCGAGCGCCCGGATCCCCTCGCCGCCGATGACGGCGGTCAGGGCCACGGCGCCGCCGGGCGGGTGCAGGCTGCGGGTGAGGAACATGGCGGCGATGGCCAGCATCACCGCCAGGGCCGAGGCGATAGCCATGTCCGGCACCAGGCTCGCACTCAATACCCCCATCAGGGCCGACACCCCGTTGCCCACAAGGATGGACCAGGGCTGGGCCAGGGGGCTGGCCGGGGCGGCAAACAGCAGCACGGCGGAGGCCCCCATGGGGGCGATGAGCCAGTGCACCTCGAGCCCCAACCCCCAGCGGCACAGCAAGGCGGTGCCGAGCAAGCCGATGAGGGCGCCAAGGGCGCCGTAACAACTCTCTTTGACGCTGGTATTGGTCGATACCGGCAAAAAATCCCTGAACTGCATGGTGCTCCCGCGGACGATAACATTTATTTCAAATGCGCAATTCTAGCCACTTTCCCCCGTCCCGCACCAGCCCCCCGCTCCGCCATGGCCATCATCCGCACGCGTTTTCCCTTCTTAACATTGTCTTAAGAGTCCGCTGGCACCCTTTACGCCATCCCAACACTGGAGCCCAACGGTATGACTCACCTCAACGATGCCCTGCGCCGCTTCGACGGCCAACGCCGGGTCTGGACGGCGGGACTGGAGCGAACCCTGCTCGGCTGGCTTGCCAGTCGCAGCGCATTGCCGCCCTCTTCGCAGGCACCCCGCCGGATCCTGGTCATTCGCAGCACCAACCGCATCGGCAACAACCTCTTCCTGCTGCCCTTCCTGCACCAGCTTCATCGCGCCCATCCCCACGCCGAGCTGGAGCTGGTGTGCAGCCCCACCGCCCTGCTCCCCTTCCTGGCCGATCTGCCCCTGCGGCACATTCATCAGATCCGGTTGCAGGGCAGACACCTGCCGGGCGCCCTCTCGGCACTCTCGCGTCTGCGCCGCCAACACTACGACAGGGTCTACGTCCCCTTCGCCTCCAGTACGGATCACTTCATCGCCGCCTGGGTACAGGCCCGTGAGAAATGCGGCTTCGACGATGGCCACGGGGATCTCATCTTCCCGCGTCCGCGGGCTGCGGACAGTGAGTGCCACTACGCCCACCAGCCCCTGCAACTGCTCGGCATACCGGGCAATCCGGCCGAACCCATTCCCCTTGGCAGCCTGTTGCAGGGGCCAAGCCCGGCCTTGAGTGCGCTGCGACGAGCCCATCCTGGCCGTCCCCTGATCGGCTTTTTCACCGGCGCCCGCAAGGGCAAGGGGCTCTCCCAGCCCCAGTGGCAGCGGTTGCTTGGGGATCTGCGCCGTCACAGCCCGGATGCCCTGCTGATCCAGCTCGCGGATCCCGCCGCCCCCGAGCACCTGCTCGGGGACGTGCACGTTTCCCTTGGCAACATGGGGGAGCTGGCCCGCTTCACGGGCGGCCTCTCCCTCTTCGTCAGCGCCGACACCGGTCCCCTGCACCTGGCTGCCGCCAGCGGTGTGCCCTGTCTTGGCCTCTTTACCCAGACCGACCCCGCCCGCTACGGGTGCCTGGGTGCCCAGCACCTCAATCTGGTGATCGAGGATCGCAATGCCATCCCCCTCGACCAACAGTGGCTGGCCGAGGCGCTCGCAAGCGCCCCTCACCCGGTGACGATGTCGGTTTCCCCCACCCGCTACCAGCCCGCCTCCCACCCCGCCCTGATCCCCCTCTAGGGAGCGGCCATGCAAAAAAGAGGGAAGGCTGTCGCCTTCCCTCTCTCGTCTTGGTGACACTCACCGGGCGCTCGTCCGGGTGAATGGAAGCCCTCAGGCCAGCTCGGCGCGCAGCGCCCGGGTCGCATCGACCATCACCTTCAGGGCTGCGGTGGTCTCTTCCCAGCCGCGGGTCTTGAGGCCGCAGTCCGGGTTCACCCAGAGCCGGTCTGCCGGGATTTGTTGTGCAGCCTTGCGGATGAGGTCTTCAATCCAGCCCTGGCTCGGTACGTTCGGCGAGTGGATGTCGTAGACGCCCGGGCCGATCTCGTTGGGGTAGTTGAAGCGCTCGAACGCTTCGAGCAACTGCATCTGGCTGCGGCTCGTCTCGATGGTGATCACATCCGCGTCCAGCGCCGCCACCGCCTCGATGATGAGGTTGAAGTCGCTGTAACACATGTGGGTGTGGATCTGGGTGCTGTCCACCACCGGGCTTGCGCTCAGGCGGAAGGCGCGCACCGCCCAGTCGAGATAGGCCTGGTGATCCTGCTTGCGCAGGGGCAGCCCTTCGCGGATCGCCGGCTCGTCGATCTGGATGATCTTGATGCCGGCGGCTTCCAAGTCAGCCACCTCGTCGCGAATGGCCAGGCCAATCTGCAGGGCGGACTGCTCGCGGCTCACGTCTTCCCGCGGGAAGGACCAGCAGAGAATGGTCACGGGGCCGGTCAGCATGCCCTTCACCGGCTTGTCGGTCAGGCTCTGGGCAAACTTCGTCCACTCAAGGGTCATGGGGGTCGGACGGTCGATGTCACGGGTGATCACCGGCGGCTTCACGCAGCGGGAGCCATAGCTCTGTACCCAGCCAAAGCGGGTGATGGCAAAGCCGTCCAGCAGTTCCCCGAAATACTCCACCATGTCGTTGCGCTCCGCTTCACCGTGCACCAGCACGTCGAGCCCGATGGCCTCCTGGCGCTCGATGGCATCCTTGATCTGGGCCTGGATGCCCGCCTCGTAGGCCTGGTCATCGATGCGCCCGGCACGCCAATCCTGACGCAGCACCCGGATTTCAGAGGTCTGCGGGAAGGAGCCGATGGTGGTGGTGGGCAGGAGCGGCAGCTTCAGATCCGAGCGCTGCGCGTCGGCACGCACCGGGTAGGCGCTCTGGCGATCGAAGTCACTGTTGGTCAGGCTGGCGAGTCGTGACTGCACCGCTTTCTTGTGAACCCGGCTGTCGGACTCCCGATCCACGATGGGCTGGCTGTAAGCCTCGATTTTGTCCAGGGCGCCACCGTCCAGGTAGTCGGACAGCAGCCCCAGCTCATAGCACTTTTGCAGGGCGAAGGCGAACCAGCTGCGAGTCTGGGGATCCAGCTCGTGCTCCAGGGTCAAATCCACCGGGCTGTGCAGCAAGGAGCAGGAGGAGGCCACCCAGAGGCGCTCGCCAAGCTTTTCTTTCAAGGCCTTGAGGGTCGGCGCCAGCTTGGCCAGGTTGGCACGCCAGACGTTGCGGCCGTTGATGACACCCGCCGAGAGTACCCACTGGGCCGGCAGGTGCGGGACCAGGGTCTCCAGCTGCTCGGGGGCCGCCACCAGATCCAGGTGCAGGCCGTCCACCTTCAGACTGGTGATGATGTCCCGCTGATGGGCCACGGACCCGAAGTAGGTGGTGAGCAGCAGCTTGCAGGGGCCGCTCAGGCGCTCATACGCCTTGAGGTAGGCCAGGCGCCACTCATCCGGCAGGTCCAGCGCCAGAGCCGGCTCGTCGATTTGCACCCACTCCACCCCCTGGGCCGCCAGTTTGGCCAGGATCTCCTGGTAGACGATCAGCAGGCGATCCAGCAGTTCGAGGCGGGAGAAGCCGCTCTCTTTCTCCTTGCCAAGCCACAGGTAGGAGACGGGGCCCAGCAACACCGCCTTGACCGGCAGCCCAAGGGCCTTGGCCTCTTCCACCTCGTCAAAGAGCTGGCTCCAGCCCAGCTTGAAGCGCTGGTCACTGTAAAATTCCGGCACCAGGTAGTGGTAGTTGGTGTTGAACCATTTGGTCATCTCGGCAGCGGCCGCCGCCGGGCCGGTCGGCGCACGGCCACGGGCCACCCGGAACAAGGTGTCGAGGTCGGTGTCGCCGTGGCGGTGACGGGCAGGCACGGCGTCTACCAGCAGGCTAGTACCCAGCACCTGATCGTACCAGGCAAAATCCCCCACCGGCAGCAGGTTGACCCCGGCGGTACGCTGGGCCTGCCAGTGGCGCTCACGCAGGCTCTTGCCCACGGCGACCAGCTCGGCCTGGGTGGTTTCGCCACGCCAGTAGGATTCGAGGGCAAATTTCAGTTCGCGCTTGGCGCCGATACGGGGAAAGCCCAGGGTGTGTGCGAAGGTCATAGGTTCCATTCCTTATGCTCGTTTATCTGATGAGGATCTGGATTGTTTGGCCATCCAGATGTTTACACATCCAAAATGACAAGATAAGGTGACCTTGGCTATTGAATCCTCTTCAACTGGCTCTCAAGAATTTCTCAACTGACGCACAAAGGAGCAGTGCCATGGTCGCGCCCACCCCATCCAGCCCCCCTCAGAGCAGCAATCTGGGCATCGATCTCAAACACCTGAAGACCATCAGCGCCCTGGCCGAGCAAGGGTCCCTGGCCGGGGCCGCACTCACCCTCAACCTCACCCAGTCCGCCCTCTCCCACCAGCTCAAGGAGTTGGAGACCCGCCTCAATCTGGAGCTGTTTCTTCGAAAAAGCCGCCCTCTGGTGCTGACGGCGGCAGGCCAGCATCTGCTGGCCCTGGCCCGTCAGGTGCTGCCCGCCCTGGCCCAGACCGAGCGCCAGCTGGTCGCCCTGCACAGCGGCGAGGCGGGCAGGCTGCATCTGGCCCTCGATTGCCACAGCTGCATCCAGTGGCTGCTGCCGCTGTTGCCGGACTTTCGCCGCCAGTGGCCCGGCGTGGATCTGGAGGTGGAGTCGGTGCCGGGTTTCGATGCCATCAGTGCCCTGCTTGGCGGCCAGCTCGATCTGCTGCTCACCTCGGATGTGCAGGCCCGCGGGGATCTTCACTTCGAGCCGCTGTTCGCCTTCGATCTCACCCTGGTGATGGCGCCGGATCACCCCCTCTGCCAGCAGCGGCGCATCGCACCGGACGATCTGCGGCCGGAGGTGCTGCTGGTCTATCCGGTGGAGCGGGCGCGCATGGACGTGTTCAGCCGTTTCCTGCAACCGGCCGGGGTGGAGCCCGCCCGCTGCAAACCGGTGGACAACACCTCTGTCATGCTGCAGATGGCCGCCGCCGGGCTCGGGCTCGCCGCCCTGCCCCGCTGGGCCAGCGAGGAGTTCGTGCGCCAGGGCCTGCTTGAGGCGCGCCCTCTCGGGGAGGGCATTCGCCGCCACATGTATGGCGCCGTGCGCGCCGCCGACAAAGATCAGGCCTGCCTGCAGAGCCTGTTCGAGCGCATCCGCACCCGGATGGCTGTCCAGTAAGCCGGGCACAAAAAAGCCGCCAGGATCAGGCGGCTTTCATCACGGGTTGCCAGCGCAGACGAAGAGTCGGGTATCAGCACTCGTCACCCCTCACCCCACCCAGCCTTCGCGGGCAGTTGCCACACAGTTCCCCATCCCGGCGCTTGTAGTGCAGGCAGCAGCGCTGGCGCACATAGCCCGGGAAGGCTTCGTCCCGAGGCAGCCCCGCCTCGCGCCAACCCGTCAGATGTGCCGACGGCAGGCCACAGGATTCAAGCCAGAGGGGGGCATGGGCCCTCACCTCCTCCCGACTCACCTCCCCGAAGAAATCGGGCACCCGCACCAGGGCCGCCAGCAGATCGTCCGCCAGGAGCGGGCGCACGAAACCGGGGCGCAGCCGCTGCGCCGTCCCAAGGAGGGTGAACAGCCCCTGCCAGTGCGCCTGGAGTCGCTCCCCGGCCGTTTTGATCAACACGCCGGCCTCCCCTCTGATCATGGGCTCGGCCGGCAGGGTAAAGCCCGATACCACGCCGGCCTCATGCCCCTGTCCCAGCCTGTCGAGGGCTGGCACGGCCTGATGGCGGTAGACGGCCACCATGGCGAGATAGATGGACTGCCAGCAGAGCATGCCCCAGCTGCGGGTGAGCCAGTAGGCGGGCCCCGCCTCCGGGTGTGCCTGCTGCCAGTGAGCATGGAGGGCTGCGGCCACCGCGGCCGACGTCGCCCCGGCGACATCCGTGAGTGGCGGGCGCACGTCACCGGCTGCCACCAGGTTCCCCTTGAGGGATGGGATCAGGCTGGCCGCCGCCGCGAACAGGGCCTGGTGATCCGAGACGAGGGCGCGTTCCGCGTCCGCTTTCTCCTGGCCAAGGCCGCGCGGCACACCGCGCCCCCTCTCCTCGCCCATTCGTTGAAAGGGCCCCGGGCGCGTGCCGGGGCGCAAGGTCAGAATGCGTATTTGAGTCGCGCCTCCACGCTTCGTTCGGCCCCGAACCAGCAGTTGTTCTGGTCGTAGCAGGAGTAGTAGGTCTTGTTGAACAGGTTGCTGGCGCCAAGCGATACCCCCATCCCCTTCAGGCTTGCGCTGAGGGCGGCAAGATCGTAGGAGGCGGACATGTCCATCAGGAGGTAGTCCGGTACCTTGTCGGTGTTGGCGGCATCCATCTCGGCCTCCCCCACGTAGCGCAGGCCGGCGCCCACCCGCATCCCCTCGAGGTTGCCGCCGGGGTAGTAGTTGCTCCACAGCGACGCCATCTGTCTGGGGACCCAGACCGGCGTCTTGCCCTGCAACGTGGTGGTGTCACGCGTGATCTCCATGTCCATCAGGGTGTAGTTGAGGGCCAGATCCAGCTGGCTGGTGAGATCGGCTCTCCCCTCAAGCTCGATGCCCCTGGAGACCGTCTCCCCGGTCTGCAGCTTGGGCCCGTAGACATTGTCCGGATCCGTCACCAGGGCGTTCTTCTTGGTGATGTGGAACGCCGACAGGGTCGCCGTCTTGCTCATGTCATCGGAGAGGAACTTGACGCCCCCTTCCCACTGATGACCGGTCGCCGGTTTGAACGCCTGGCCCTGCTTGTCCGCCCCCGGCACCGGCTCGAAACTCTCGGCATAGCTCGCATAGGGGGAGAAGCCACCATCCAGCTCATAGAGGGCGCCGACGCGGAAGGAGAGGTTGTCCTGATCGATGTGGGCCAGGGACTGGCTGTCCGCCCCCTGATAGAGGGTCCGGCTGTCGGTGTCCATCCGGTAGCGGTCGTAGCGGGCGCCGCCGATGGCCACCAGCCGATCGAGGCGCACCTGATCCTGCAGATAGACGCCGGTCTGGGACTGACGGATCACCTTTTTATCCTGGTAGTTGAAAGTGAGTGCCCCTGGGACTATCTGGCTATGGTTCGGGTTGAAAATGTCGATGCTGGGCGCCGAGTAGTCGAGGGTATCCCGGTAGAGGACATGGGCATCCAGGTACTGGTAATCGACCCCGAGCAGCAGGTTGTGCTGGGCAGAGCCCGTCTGTACCTTGCCCGCCAGCTGGTTGTCGATGACAACGCCGCGAGAGTCTTCATCGGTGAGATAGGCGTTGCGGGCCAGGGTGCGGTTGTCCGCCGCCAGGGCCGCGTTGTAGGTGTTGCGCTGATAGGCGGACGCATCCATGTAGCGGGCATTTTGCAGCACCTGCCAGCGCTCGTTGAAGTCGTGGCTCAGCTTGTAGCCCAGCAGGGTCACATCCCGGTTGTACTCGTTCCAGTTCTCGTCGCCAAGGAAGGTGTCGCTGCCAAGCTGCCCCAGGGGATTGGACTTGGCCGAGCCGCTGGCGGGCACAGTGGTGTAGATGCCGGCCTCGGGATCCTTCTGGTAGTAAAGGTTGAGGTTCAGCAGGGTGCGCTCGCCGAGCTGCCAGTCCAGGGACGGCGCAAAGACGTAGCGCTCCTCCTTCGAGGTCACCGCCTGGCCATCCTTCTCCCGGGCCAGTCCCACCAGCCGATAGGCAAGCTGCTCGTTGATGGCACCGGTGCTGTCGAGGGTCATCTCCTTGAGGGTGCCCGTGCCGGTCGCCACGCTCACGTTGTGCTTGCTCTCCCGCTGGGGGCGCTTGGCGATGAGGTTGACCATGCCGCCGGGGGGCATGCTGCCATAGAGCACCGATGTCGGCCCCTTGAACACCTCCAGCTGCTCGATGGCCACCGGATCGATCTGGGGTTGCAGGTTCCAGTCGTTGTACTGGAGCAGCAGGCCGTCATAGAAGTTCTGGTAGTTGTCAAAGCCACGGATGTTGAACAGATCCAGCCGGTTGACCGCCCCGCCCCGCAGCTCGGTGTTGACGCCGGGCACGTAGCGCAGCGCCTCGCTCACCGAACTGACACCGCGCAGCGACAGGGTCTCCCCATCCACCACCGAGATGGCCTGGGGCGTCTCGATGGGGTCGAGCCGGGTCTTGGTCGCGGTGTTGCGATAGGTCTGGCCGAGCACGGTCAGGGTCTCGTCGGCGGTGGCCGTATCCTGGCTGTCGGACGCGGCGGCCTGTACAGAGCCTGCAAGCAGGGTGGAGATGGTCACGGCGACCAGGGTCAAAGGGGGGTGAACAAGCTGCATCTGATCCTCGATTACTTACTGCATGTGAATAGTAACAAATATCATTTGCATTTTATTGTTCTATTTTGCCCCGATATTAACAATTTGGGGCATGTTGACGGGGAAGCGGGAAAAGCGAGGGTGGCAGGCACGCCATCTCCTATCGGAGGCAAGATGGCAACGCCGTCGAAGCTCTCAGGGAGGGCTCATCATGGCCGCCTGATGAAGGTCACCGCCTTCACTTTCACAGCCAACTAGCAAGTAACCATCACATATTCAGAACATGGCGGCATTTTAACCCCCATATTCACACTCATCAGACAAGTATGGTCGCGTTCTCCCTCCCCTTGTTGATCCTGGTCAATCGCTATTGATAAAGGAGGCGATAGCATGCCCACCCTTTTATCAGCCCTGATTGAGACAATACCAAGCCATCAGCACACGCCTATGAATGAGACCGCCCACCAAAATCTGCACTGCGATACCCAGCTCAACGTCACCTTCGGAGTCATCATCCTGACCCTGCTTATCGCCCTGATGGCCGTCAGTGTCAGCATCCGGACCTCTGCCGAGCGCAAGTACAACAAGGTGGCGGCCATGTTCGTGCACAACATGGCGACCAAGTTCATCGAGCTGCAATTCAAGCCTCTTGAACACGCTCTCAACGAGACGGGTAATATCATCGACAATCAAAACATGGATGATTTTCTTAGTCAGAAGAATACACCGCTGCGCTCGTCGCTGATGCAGACACACTCTCTCATGCCCAGCGTCAGAAGTATCCTAGTTGCCGACAACCAGGGGCGCTTCAATTCCATTCCCCATCTGCCGGTCGAAGAGGACTTTGATGCCAGGGAGCGCCCCTGGTTTCTCTCCGCGGCCTCCCGCACCCTCTTCGTGCACTACACCGACCACTACCCCAGCAAGTACGACGACAAGAGCAGGACGGTCTCCGTCTCCCGCCCCCTGATCAACAAGGAGGGATTCTTCCTCGGCACCCTGGCCATGGACGTGGATCTCGAGCAGATGAGCTATCCCCTGCGCCAGCTCATGAGCCCTCTCAAGGGGGAGTTCTACCTGGTCGATCGGGCGGGCGACATCCTGCTGCACTCGGATGTGGGGAACCTGTTTCGCCATCACGTGGACAACGGGCTCATCGAGCAGATGACCAACGGCGCCGACCACCTCTTCGATGCAAAGCGCCAGACCCACATCTATTACTACTCCTTCTCCAACCCGGACTGGTTCATCATCTATGCCATCAGTGATGCCAGGTTCAAGGAGGCCAGTAGCAGCGAGTCCTACCAGCTCCAGATCACCGTGATAGGCTGCTTGCTGGTCTGCCTGCTCTGCTGGTGGTCCTTGCGTCATGTGCTCAACAAGATGATCTTCGAGATCATCGCCCTGATGCGCACCGGACGCATCCACTCGGGCAAACCGGGGGATCAGTTGCGCCAGGAGATCCAGAGCGGCCATCGCCAGATGCAGGAAGCCGTGGAAGCATCCAACACGGATGCCCTGACGGGCCTGTTCAATCGCCGCTGCTTTGACAAGGCACTCGACGACCAGCTTATCGCCGGCCGCCCTTTCTGCCTGGGGTTGATCGATCTGGACAACTTCAAATCCATCAATGACACCCACGGCCACCCGGTCGGTGACGACGTCCTGCGGGTGGTGGCCCAGGAAGGGCGGCAGATTGCAGGCCAGGAGGCCACCCTCTACCGCTACGGCGGCGAGGAGCTGGCCATCATCATTCCCGGGGAGGACAGCGCCACAGCACTGACGCTGCTCGAGCAGTGGCGCACCCAGGTGGCACGGCGGCCATGGCGCGAACCGGGACTGGTGGTGACTTTCTCTGCCGGATTGGGACTGCAGAGGTGGCGACAGGAGTCCGCTGACGGGTTGGGACTGTGGCGACAGGAGTCCGCTGAGCAACTGCTGGCGCGGGTCGACCAAGCGCTCTATCAGGCCAAGGATGCCGGCAAAAATCGGGTGCATTATGCCGACTGATCCCCTGGCACAGCGCCTGCGTCTGGCCATCGTGCTCGGGCTCCTCTTGCTGGTCGGCCTCACCGCCCTCAACCTTCTGCAGGCGGCCAGCGGCCTTCGCAAGGACAACGCGCGCAGCCTGAGCCATGCCCGGGCCATGATAGAGAGCGCCATCAACGACAGTCAGTCCCTGGTCGAGGCCGCCCGCCCCCTCGCCATGGGCCGCTGCCAGGATGAGCAACTGGCCCTGCGCGATCTCATCACCGCCTCCCCCTATGCGCGGGCACTCTATGTGCTGGAGGGGCAGCAACTGCGCTGTTCCACCCTGCACAGGCCCATCCTCACCCGGGATATTCCTCGCGGCCCGGCGGGCAACCAGACGCTGACCCTCGCCAGACACAGCCCCATCACCGGGCAGACCGCCATCCTCTACCGTCAGCCATCCGGCGATCGCACCCTGCTGGTGGAGCTGGACGGCTTCCACATCTTCGGCGCCTTGCAGGCCGTGATGGGAGAGGACAACCTCTTCTTCCTCCTCGGGGACCAGGCCCTCGATGGCCACGGCAGGACCCTGCCCGCAGCCCGCCTGCTGGAAGGGGGACAACGTCTGCAACAGAGCGAGCCCACCGCTCATCCCTATCGCCTGGTGGCGCTCAACGGTTACAAGGAAGTGCTCGCGTTTGCCTGGGCGTACAACCAGGAGAACCTGCTTGCCGCCCCTGTGCTGGCGCTGTTGCTGGGGCTGCTCACCTTCTATCTGAGGGGGCGCAGCGGCTCCCCCCGCAGCGAGCTTGCCAGAGCCATGGCGGCCCGGGAGTTCATCCCCCACCTGCAACCCGTGATGGACAGGCAGGGGCGCCTGCGCGGTTGTGAAGTGCTGATGCGCTGGCGTCATCCCACACAAGGGATGATTGCCCCCAACCACTTCATTCCCCTCGCGGAGGAGTGCGGCTACATAGTACCCATGACCCGCCAGTTGATGGCCCAGACCCGGGATTATCTGGTCGGGGTGGCCGACAGGCTGCCCCCCGGCTTTCACGTCGCCGTCAATGTCTGCGCCCAGCACTTCAAAAACCAGGACATCGTCGCCGAGTGCCGCGACTTTCTTCGCGCCTTCCCGGGCCAGGATCTGCGTCTGGTGCTCGAGGTGACGGAGCGGGAGATGGTGGATGCGGACGAGCAGACCCGCGCCATCTTCGATGCCCTGGACGAGCTGGGCGTGCTCATCGCCATCGATGACTTTGGCACCGGCCACTCCAGCCTTTGCTATCTGCAGATGTTCCATGTGGACATCATCAAAATCGATCGCAGCTTTATCAAGGGAATGAAAGAGGAAGGTCCCTCCCGCCATATCGTCGAAAACATCCTGGATCTCGCCCATCGCATGGGGCTGGCTCTGGTCGCCGAGGGGGTGGAGACCCAGGAGCAGGTCGAGATGGCACGCCACTATGGCATCGACTACCTGCAGGGCTTCTACTTCGCCAAGCCGCTGCCACCGGCCCAGTTCACTGATCTCCTGGCCAGCGCCACACGCCCGGAGCCATCCCGGCGCCATGCCGGGGTGAGCCTCCTTCCCTAACGGGGGGCGACGGGCAGCCAGTACTCCATGGTGGCGTCGGGCTGCTGGCCGTCAAAGCCGGGGGCATAGCGCTCCAGTTCGAAACCGTCCAGCCCCCGGTATGCCGACTCCGGCAGCCAGTGCAGGATGAACCAGTGCAGGCTCTCCCCCAGCTGGGCAATGGGTCCTTTGTGGGTGAGCACGGCATACTCCTGGGCCGGCACGTTGAGACTCGACAGGCCGGGGGGCGTAGGCGCCGTCGTGGCCACTCCGGCCCAGTAAGGCAGCCGCTCCCCTGCCCCCGACACATCCACCACCCCCAGCCATTCCCTCGACAAGTCCAGCGCCCCCGTCTCGCGCAGCGCTCGCCAGATGGCGGGCACCGTCTGCTGAAAATCCGGTGAGGCATCGAACAACCCCCGGATCGTGCCCCTGACCCCCTGCAAGGTGAACGCCGGCAGGCTCTCTATGCGCACCTGCACCAGGTTGGGAGAGGCAGAGCGGGGGACCGCCGCCCGCATCAGGGGCGTGCGCAGCCCCAGCCGCAGGCCCCGCTTGCGATACGCCAGCGGCGAGCAGCCAAATTGCTGCTTGAAGGCGCGGCTGAAACTCACTTCGGAGCCAAACCCGTGATCCAGCGCCACATCCAGCACCCGCAGCCGGGTGGAGAGCAGCGCCTCCGCCGCCATGCTCAGCTTCAGCTCGCGCACATAGTGAGCCACCGTCTGGCCCGTCTCATGCAGGAATACCCGTTGCAACTGCCAGCGGGACCAGCAGCTCTGCCGGGCCAGCGCCTCCAGGGAGAGCGGCTGATCCAGATTGGCATGGATGTAGTCGAGCACTCGCTCGATGCGGGTGAGGTGGGCGCGCGCCTCGGGTGCCGGCTCACGGAGTGGGTGGGGAGAAGTCGGTGTCATGATGCGCTTGAGACCACGCCAGCAGAGGGCGCTCTGGCCCGGGAGGGCCACATTAAACAGGGGTGTCGCGCCGACCGCAAGGCCGGCGCACCGCCTGGCTATTCATCCCGCCCCGCTCAGGGTAGACGGCTCTGGCCATGCTCGGCAAAGTGGCTGCGAAGGGCGCTGATCACCCGCCGCACCTTCTCCGGGATCTCCCGCTGGGGGGTGATGGCATGGATCTCCATAGGAGGGGCCAAAAAGCCCGGCAGCAGCACGAGCAACCGACCGGTGGCGAGATCTTCTTCTATTTCACCTTCCGGTTGCAGCGAAATCCCCTGCCCTGCCAGGGTAAACTGGCGCAGAGGCAAGACGTTGTTGCACAGCACCCTGGGCTTGGGCTTGACCTTGTGGGCCTCCCCCTTCTCGTCCAGCAGCAGTATCCCGCCCCCCAGCATGTCCGAGGCCAGCCAGTCGTGGGCCAGCAGATCCGCCGGGCTGCGCGGCGTGCCCTTGCGTGCCAGATAGGCGGGCGAGGCACACAGCAGCATCCGGGTCTGACCCAGCCTGCGTGCCACCAGGGTGGAATCTTCAAGCGTGCCGACCCGCAGCGCCACGTCGATGCGATCCTTGATGAGATCCCGCTTCTCGTCGTCGGCAATGATCTGGATGCCCAGGCCCGGGTGCGCCTGCAGCAGTGGCGAGAGCGCCCGCGCCAGGGGCTGGCCCGCCATCCCCACCGGCGCGGTGATCCGCACTTCTCCGAGCAGGCTGTCGCGCACCTCCGAGAGGCGCAGCTCGGTGTCGTTCAAGGTCTGCTGCAACGACTGGCAACCCTGCCACACCACCTCCCCCGCCTCGGTCAGGCTGAGGCGGCGGGTGGAGCGGTGCAGCAGGGGCAGACCGAGCTGGCTCTCCAGTTGACTGATATGCTGGCTGACGGCGGACGGGGTCATGCCGAGGGCCTTGGCGGCGCCGGTCATGCTGCCCGCCTCCACCACGGCGGCGAAGATGGCGTAGCGTCTGAGCTGATCCATTATGAAGCCCTGCTTACAAGTGAATGCAATTTTAACTGGATTATTAAATCACACTCGGGGGCGTAGGATAGCCCCATTCCCACAGTGAAGGAGAATTCCCATGAAGATTGCCCTCATCGGTGCCAGCGGTTTTGTCGGTTCAGCCATCCTCCAGGAGGCCGTCAGCCGCGGTCATCAGGTCACCGCCATCGTGCGTGACGTGAGCAAGGTCGCCGCTCACCCGCAAGTCACCGCCGTGGCGGTGGACGCCCAGGACAGCCAGGCACTGGCCAGGGTGCTCAAGGGGCACGATCGGGTGATCAGTGCCTACAACCCGGGCTGGAGTGCCCCGGACATCTACGATCAGTACCTCAAGGGGGCCAGCGCCATCGTGGCCGCCGCCGTCGCGGCCAACAGCTGGCTGCTGGTGGTCGGCGGTGCCGGCAGTCTGGAAATCGCCCCGGGCGTGCAGCTGGTGGACACCCCGGAGTTCCCGGCAGAGTGGAAGCAAGGGGCCCTCGCGGCCCGGGATGGTCTCACCGCCCTTCGCCGGGAAACCACCCTCGACTGGCGTTTCGTCTCCCCACCGGTGTTCCTCGAACCCGGCGAGAAGCGCGGCGGTTACCGCCTTGGCACGGATCAGGTGTTGTTCAGCGGCGAGCAGCCCGCCGGGATCACGGTCGGCGATCTGGCGGACGGGGTGCTGAACGAGGCGCAAGCACCGGCTCACCTGCGCCAGCGTTTCACCCTGGGTTATTGAGGAAAGGCGCGCCAGCAACCCTTCCCATGACAGTCACACGGAGGGAGGCGGATGCCTCCCTCCGCCTTTTCTCTCCCGCGTCTATCCCGTCACGCCAATGTCGCTCTCACCCGGTACGGCAGATCGCCGCCTGAGCCGCCCGTTGCTCGTTCCATTCGCTCAAGTCCGAATTCCATTTCGAATTTTGTATATAACTAAGAATATTTTATTGCTTCCACCTTATAACCTCGAACAGTAGCATCACCCTCAACCCAAACGGCGCCACTCAAGAAGAGTGCGCCCCGGTTTCGCAACACCCCGCACGCCGGGGCACGCAGACCCCGTTCACGGAAAGTGAGGAGATGCCCATGACCACCCCATCATTGCCGATCATCGATCTCGCCGCCCTCAAGGGCACCCCGGCTGCACGCAGCCAGATGCTGACGCAGCTTGGCCAGGCCGCCCGCGAAGTGGGCTTTTTCTATCTGGTGGGCCATGATCTGAGCGAATCGGCGCGCCAGGAGACCCTGGCGCTCGCCGCCCGCTTCTTCGCCCTGTCACTTGAAGAAAAACTGGCGGTGCAGATGGTCCACTCCCCCCACTTTCGCGGTTACAACCAGGTGGGGGCAGAGCTCACCCGGGCACGGCCGGATCTGCGGGAGCAGTTCGATATCATGAACGAGGCCCAGGCCCTGCCTGTGGCGCACATTCGTGAACCCTGGCAGCGCCTCATCGGCCCCAATCAGTGGCCCGCCGCCCTGCCCGAGATGAAGACACGTCTGCTGGCATGGCAGGATCGACTGAGCGACATCACCCTCACCCTGCTGGACGCCTTCGCAGAGGTGCTGGGGCAGCCCGCCGGGGTATTTGACGAGAGCATTCGCGGTGCCCCCTACCAGCACATGAAGCTCATTCACTACCCCGGACAACCGGAAGGCAGCAGTGGTCAGGGGGTAGGTGCCCACAAGGATCCCGGCTACCTGACCCTGGTGATGCAGGACGATCACTCCGGGCTCGAAGTGGAGACGGCGGATGGCTGGATCCCCGCGCCCCCCCTGCCGGGCGCCCTGGTGGTCAACATCGGCGAGCTGCTGGAGCTCGCGTCCGACGGCTACCTCAAGGCCACCCTGCACCGGGTGGTGAGCCCACCTCCCGGGGTATCGCGCCTCTCCTGCGCCTTCTTCATGGCGGCAAGGCTGGATGCGACTGTGCCACTGCTTAGCCTCTCCCCCGAGCTGGCGGCGCTGGCCGAAGGGCCCCAGAGCGATCCCGCCAACCCGCTCTTTTATCAGGTGGGGGAGAACGTGCTCAAGGGGAGGCTGCGCTCCCACCCGGATGTGGCGGCCCGCCACTATGCAGGCGAGCCGCAGCGCGAGCCAGCGCTAGTCTGACAACCCGCCACTCGACATTAAAAAAGGGGCGCGACGGCGCCCCGGATAACACAAGCAGTCGGGCAACGACCTGACAATGACGGAGTAAAAAAATGAAATTCAAGACCATGAGCGTGCACAGCGGCCAGCGGATCGATCCCCAGACCGGCGCCCTCACCACCCCGCTCTACCAGAGCAGCACCTTCAGCTACTTCAACGCCCAGGCGGGCAAGGAGCGCTTCGCAGGTCAAGCCCCCGGCTTCATCTACAGCCGCTTTGGCAACCCTACCACTGCCGAGTTGGAGCAGAAGCTGGCAGCCCTCGAAGGTGCAGATGAGGCACTGGTGGTGGCCAGCGGCATGGCGGCGGTGAGTGCCATCATGTATGCCCTGGCCGACAGCGGTGATGAAGTGGCCTATATCGGCCCCCTCTACGGCGGCACCGATGCCTTCCTCAAGCAGACCTTCAGCCGCGCCGGCATCAAGATCACCGCCTACGAGAGCGATCAGGCGCTGCTGGCCAACATCCGCCCCGCCACCAAGGTGGTACTCTTTGAAACCCTGACCAATCCCACCCTCAAGGTGGTGGATCCGCGGGTGGTGGTGGAGGCGGCCCGCAAGGTGGGTGCCATCACGGTGTGTGACAACACCTTCCTTACCCCCTACCTGCTGCGCCCGCTCGAGCTTGACATCGACATCGTCATGCACAGCGGTACCAAGTACCTGGGCGGCCACGGCGACATCATCGCCGGGGTGGTGGCGGGCTCTCACGCGCTGATGAAGTCGATTCGCACCGTGGCCCTCAAGCACATCGGCTCCCCCATCGGCCCCCAGGAGGCCTACCTGCTGCAGCGCGGGGTCAAGACCCTTCCCCTGCGCATGGATGCCCACCTGCACAACGCCCAGAAGGTGGCCGAGTTCCTGAATGCCCACCCGGCGGTGAAGAAGGTGATCTACCCAGGGCTGGCCAACCATCCGGGCCACGATGCCCTCGGCGCCTTCGCCAGCGGCTTTGGCGGCATGGTGAGCATCGAGCTGGAAGGCGGGTTTGAGCGCTGTGCCACCCTGCTCGACAACCTGCAACTCTTCGTGCAGGCGGTGAGTCTGGGCGATCTCGAGAGTCTCGCCTGCCATCCGGCCAGCACCACCCACGCCGCCATGGACGAGGTGAGCCGCCTCGCCGCCGGAGTCAATGACGATCTCATCCGCTTCAGCATCGGGGTGGAAGACGCCGACGATCTGATTGCCGATCTGGCCGCCGCCCTGGCCCTCCTCTGATATCCAGTAGCGATCCAGGGGAGTGACGCAATAAAAAAAGGGAAGGCAATGCCTTCCCTTTCTCTTTTCCGCCCGTCGCCCTCATCAGGCGTCGTGGTAATCCTGGCAGGCGCTCAGGGTGTTCTCCATCAGGCTGGCGACCGTCATGGGGCCCACGCCACCCGGTACCGGCGTGATGAAGGCGGCGTGATTGCGCGCGGTCTCATACTCCACATCTCCCACCAGGGAGCCGTCCGCAAGGCGGTTGATGCCCACGTCGATCACCAGGGCACCGGGTTTGACCCACTCCCCCGGAATGAAGTTGGGCTTGCCCACCGCCACGACCAGCAAGTCGGCCCGGCGCACCTGGGTCTCCAGATCCTGGGTGAAACGGTGACAGGTGGTGGTGGTGCAACCGGCCAGCAGCAGCTCCAGCGTCATGGGGCGCCCCACGATGTTGGAAGCCCCGACCACCACCGCATGCAGACCATGGGTCTTGACGCCGGTGGTCTCGATCAGGGTCATGATCCCCTTGGGGGTGCAGGGTCGCAGCGCCGGGATGCGCTGGGCCAGACGACCCACGTTGTAGGGATGGAAGCCATCAACGTCCTTGTCGGGACGAATGCGCTCCAGCACCTGGGTGGTATCGCAGTGGGCCGGCAAGGGCAACTGCACCAGGATGCCGTCCACTACCGGATCCTCGTTGAGCTGGTCGATCAGGGACAGCAGCTCCGCTTGTGTCGCCGTGGCGCTGAGGTCATAGGAGCGGGAGACAAATCCCACCTCTTCACAAGCGCGACGTTTGCTGCCCACATAGACTTGGGAGGCCGGATCCAGCCCCACCAGGATCACCGCCAGACCCGGTGCCCGTTTCCCCTGCGCCAACCGCTGTTGGACTTGCGCGGCGACCTGATTGCGAATCGTTTGCGCAACCTGTTTTCCATCAATGATTTTGGCAGACATCGTTCTTCACTCACCATGTGTTCAACTGCGGCGCATTGTCGCATTTTTTTGGCGTGGGTGTTAGCGGCTCTCGCAGGGAGGGCAATAAGTAGGCACTTGAATTTACTGGTGGAAAAAGTCGTTGACGCTGACTTTGGCGCTTGGGTATGATGCCCGCCCGTTGCCCAGTGGTGCCGCCGAAGGTATGCTGGATGGCGAATTTTCGGTGATTAGCGCAGCCCGGTAGCGCATCTGGTTTGGGACCAGAGGGTCAAAGGTTCGAATCCTTTATCACCGACCAGGTTCATCGGGAAATCCCCGGATTTCTTGATACAACGCGCCCTTAGCTCAGTCGGATAGAGCAAAACTAACCCCCAAAGTGTTACCACTTTTTGAGGTGACTAGAGCAGGCAAGGGCTGGAGAGATGGTAAGGTTACCTAGTAAAGCCTTGCTGTTACTCCTTACAAAAAAGAGTTACCATTTTGCATAGCTCTTAAGATGTTGTTGATTTGTAAAATTTGTCCCGTTAGCTCAGTCGGATAGAGCATCCGCCTTTAAGTTATTAGGAGCCTGTACAGGGAAACCTATACAGTGGAGAGGGTGAATTCAAGGAAGCCTCAGCGCGTAATGGCGGTGGTAATCTTGAGCCAAGCTCTACAAGCGTGTAGAGAAGGTGCAGAGACTAGATGGTGCAATGCGATCTCATTGCGGAATACATCATTAGCGCCCTCCACCCAAACAGATAATGCTGTGGGTGAAGATATAGTCCAGACCACAAACACCCTCGGGTGGCAGTGAAAGCTGTAGTGGTAAGCTAAGCGGATGGTCGCAGGTTCGAATCCTGCACGGGACGCCATTTTCAGAAGTAAAAAAGCCAGCATTAGCTGGCTTTTTTACTTCTATAACCTCTCAATTAAATCCCCCCCTCCCCCATTGGACAACCAATGACGACCTTATTGGTCTTTGGATGAGTACGCCCTCATCACCACCTCCACAGCAAAGTGTTGGCTCATGACAACCTTATCGATCGGATCTATGTGTGTATGGCTCTGAGCAAGATAGCGGTCTGTTTTATGACAGCCAACGGGCGTGGCATTGATGTCGCCAAGCGCCTGCTGGAGTAGGAGTTGGCTGGTGTATTGGTGGCGGGCCTGTATGCTGGCTACCGGTTTATCTGCACGAGTCTGCGCCTGCTTTGCTGGGCCCATGTACTGCGCAACGTGGCTGTTATCGCCCTGAGTGGGGAGCTGTTTCGTCAACGCTTACTTTCGTTGGTTGAGACGACCAAACGCTTGGGACATTGACCCCAAGAGTGACTGCATACCATTATCCGAGCCCGCATCGAGAAAACGGATTACCCCATTCCCTCCGAACTGTGTGCATCAAGCCCCTGACGCTGAACGGTTACATCAAGAGGCGCTTCTGAACGCAATCAACCCCCTCAAAAGCCTCTCCACGGCCTCCAGCCTGCCCCGCAAATCGCGTTTCTCTGCAACGGTATTGTTGATGGCCCTTTCAATCGCTGGATCCAATATGGAGAAGTCCACTCTTAATTGCTGGTACTCAGCGAGCATTGAATCATATTCCTGCAACCCCTTACGGTAGTGCTGTGCTCTCGCGATCAGTCCTTCCAGGACGGATTCATACGTTTCCGACTTACGCTCCTTACCCGATTCCGTTACAAGCGCACAAGGCCCAATAAATTCCTCTTTGAAATGCACTTCATCGAACTTGGGAGTCCTGATGAAATGAGAACAGCGCTTCCCATCATCAACATGCTTCCTTTTTAGAAGTCCCTTATTTACGAGCTTGATCAGATGCCGATAAATGAAGGTATAACGATAACGCCGCTGACGTATCTGCGATTCTGCTTTGTCACCAAAAATGGCATTTACAAATCCTATCGCAGTGAAGTCATCCATCTGCCATCGAATGAGTGCGGTGTAGAGCGCGGTTGGTAACCACACGGTCTGGGAGCTCATAAGTAATCCTGGGCCTCGAACGAAAACACTTAGTGGAAATCTAAACTCGTTTGCGGATTATAATCCGTGGTCGTTAGCCAGACAACCAGAGATAGTGCTCGCCAGCGAGAGGCGAGACATGCAAGAGCTAGCAAAAAAATTTGGTGATGCTGTACGTGATAGACGGCTTCAATTGGGCGTATCGCAAGATGCACTCGCATATGCGGCCGAAATTGATAGAAGCTACGTAGGACGAATTGAGCGTGGTGAGGTCAATGTCACCCTGGAAAAGGCTTATCGTCTTGCCAGGGTTATGGGGTGTGACATTCGCGATCTGCTGCCATAGATATATTTGCCAAATAATTATCTCTTCACCCAGATAAAACTAAATTTCCCTACCTGATTACCCATGACCCTCAGCCAGCTTCAAGAGCCGATATGGCATCGGAGGGCTTGCCACGACTGCATGCCCCAATTCAACCAACATGCTCTTGAGGTCAAAACGATGATTAAACCGGAAGCAGTATTCCGCAAGATGCCTTGGTAAATGCTTCGCTCCGAGCGTATGGCAACTGCCCCGCAGCGAGTTTTTCACATTTCCTATCATCGTGTTTACCCAGTTGAATGCCGGATGATCCAGCCAGTCCAGGTTGCCCCCGGTGACAACACCCAGGTGCTCACAATTGGCCTCCTTGACCGCTTTGAAACAGGCCAATCCATCGGATATCACCGCGCTACCACTGGCAATATGCCGTTTTGCCCAATCAGCAACGGACTTGGTTTTGAAACCATCGACCACCGTCATCCGCATCTTGATTGGATGTCCTTCCTTGTTCAGGGCCACTGCTGCCACAAACGGCGTCTTGCCTGCCGCGCCCCGACCCCGTTTGCCACCACGGCGCTCGCCACCCCAGTAGACATCATCGAGCTGAATGATGCCGCTGATGGGCTGCTTGTCATCGGACTCTTTCATGGCTTGCAGCAGCTTGTGCTTGAGCATCCAGGCGGTGTCATATTTGACGCCCAACTGGCGCTTTAGCTCCATTGCTGACAAGCCTGTTTTGGTTTGTGACAACAGGTGCATTGCCAGAAACCACTTGGTCAGTGGGAGCTTGGTGTTTGCGAAAATCGTGTTTCCAGTCAATGACATCTGGTGACGGCAGTGATTGCATTGCCACACACGTGGCCGCCT
>NZ_JAGKRK010000078.1:70837-76274 GCF_017939325.1 Aeromonas sp. MaB10011B
AGCAAGATGCCGTTTTGCCCAATCAGCAATGACGTTTTGAAACCATCGACCACCGTCATCCGCATCTTGATTGGATGTCCTTCCTTGTTCAGGGCCACTGCTGCCACAAACGGCGTCTTGCCTGCCGCGCCCCGACCCCGTTTGCCACCACGGCGCTCGCCACCTCAGTAGACATCATCGAGCTGAATGATGCCGCTGATGGGCTGCTTGTCATCGGACTCTTTCATGGCTTGCAGCAGCTTGTGCTTGAGCATCCAGGCGGTGTCATATTACTCGTTGCTGGAGACCGCCAAAGCCAATCAACTGGAGCCGTCAGCGTATATCAATTATGTGCTGGCGCGGATCGGCGAAGCGGACAGCCTGGAAAAGCTGGAAGCGCTGCTACCGTGGAATGTGGCGCTGGAGCCGATTTCAAAAAAAGTGGTGCAATACAACGAAGGCAAGTAGGTCGATTTAACGGCGCTTACGGTGTATGCTACGCCGCCCCCGGTGACGACACCATTACGGTGTCAGGCTCCATGGGGCGCTATATAGGTACAGATTCAGGTCATGAAGGGGCAAGTATGTCCATACAAGGTTCGTTGAGAGCACAGTTACTGGCGTTGTTGGGCGGAAGTATTCTTCTTCTCGTCATCATCTCGTTGTTATGTTTCCGTCTGCTGGAGCACGGGGTCGAAGATTATCAATCCCTGGTTAACAGCACGCTGCAAGAGTCGACGCTGGTTGAGCGGGCCAATCTGGAGTTCAAGAGCCAGGTTCAGGAGTGGAAAAATGTCCTGCTGCGCGGCAAGGATCCGGAGGCTCTGACCAAGTATTGGACCCAGTTTGAAGAGCAGGAGCGTGCGGTCAACCAGACGCTGGCGCAACTGAGCCAGTTGGCCGGGCAGTGGCAGGATCAGGAGTTGGTTGCCCAGGTGCGCAGCCTGAATGATGAACATCAGAAACTCGGGCAGGCCTATCGTCAGGGCAAAGAGAAGTTTGTTGCCGCTCAGGGCGACCCGACTGTGGGGGATCAGGCGGTGAAGGGTATCGATCGGGCAACCAGCGAGCAGATGGCGGCTCTGGTCAAGCATCTGCATGAAGAAGGCAATCGTCAGGCCCAAGCCATTAGTGAGGAGACCCGCAGCCAAGCCATTCTCGGCGTGGTATTCCTGATTGTGGCGTCATTACTGGTGGGGGTGCTCAGTCTCTGGTTGGTGAATCGCCAACTGCTGGTGCCGATCAAGGCGCTCACCGACTTCATTATCCAGTTGAGCCATGGCAAGTTTGATCGACCCTTTGCGCTGCAACGGCAGGATGAACTAGGTGCCCTGGCCAAGGCCGCCAATACCCTGCGCGATTTCTTGGGGACGACCTTTTCCCAGCTCAAGTTGAGTGGCGAGCAGCTGGATAGTGCCAGCCATGAACTCAAGGAAATCTCAGGGTTGATGACCAAGGGCACCCGGGATCAATTCTCCCGCACCGATATGGTGGCTACCGCGATGCACGAGATGTCGGCGACGGCGCAGAATGTCGCGGAGAATGCCGCATCGGCCGCCCAGGCGGCGGATCAGGCGGACCATACGGCTCACGAAGGCGAGCAAGTGATGCAGGACACCATAGGCGGCATTGCCCAGATGGGTAAAGAAATTGACAACACGGCTGGCGTTATAAAACAACTGGATGAAGATAGCCGCCGCATCAGTACCGTGCTGGAGGTGATCCGTTCCATTGCCGAGCAGACCAACCTGCTGGCCTTGAATGCGGCGATTGAAGCGGCGCGGGCCGGTGAGCAGGGACGCGGCTTCGCCGTGGTCGCGGACGAGGTTCGTACCCTGGCCAAGCGCACGGCGGACTCTACGGCGGAGATCAACCAGATCATCGCCAAGGTACAGCGTGGCACCCAGGAAGCGGTACAGGCGATTGGTAGTAGCCAGCAACTCAGCCAGCAGAGTATCGAACAGGTGACGGTCGCGGGTCGCAAGTTGCAGAGCATCACGAGCTCCATCAGCCAGATCCACGGCATGAACCAGCAGATCGCCACCGCCGCCGAGGAGCAGACGCTGGTGGTGGAAGATATCGCCCGCAACCTGGTGGATATCAAAACCATCGCCACCGAGAACGAAGAGAACGCCCACCGCACCCAGGGTGCCAGCGACCAGTTGCATCAAACCGCGGTCGACCTCAACCGCGCCATGCAAAAGCTGATGGCCTAAATCAAAACCGGGCCCCGCGGATAGCGGGGCCCGGTTTTTCCTAAACAGATGCAAACGGCTTCCCCTAGCGCATCCCAGGGCGGGATCGCACTTTGTTAATGAAATTTCTGATTACCCATGACCCTCAGCCAGCTTCAAGAGCCGATATGGCATCGGCGGGCTTGCCACGACTGCATGCCTCAATTCAACAAACATAAAAATCAAACAGGCTGTAGCCTTTCTGGAATTGGACTTTGCTTTTGGCCATGATCTCGTACCTCAGTAACTGTACGTAAGATCAGTATAGCTCGTGGTGACTGCTAATCATGGGTAATCAGGTTTCCCTATAATTATTCACAGTGATGGCATAGCGAGTACCATCAGGCATATGAGTGAGCAGACCTAAGGGCATCTGCGTGTGCGTGGCTTCATGCAGCGCAAGCTGCAAGCTCCCAAAAAGCATTCGAAACGAAAACGAGCTCCCGCCTTGTCTATCTACTGGTTGCTGTAGCGCCACACAGCAGCAATAAATCCAGTTTTTCATTAGCTCCGGTCTGAGATTTTCAGCCTGGATCTCCATCCTCATCACCAGCTCTACCAGCTCTACCAGCTCTGCTGTTCTGCTGCATGTGTTATATTCGGCTCAAACATTGAGCCGAATGATGGGCTGGGTCGGCTCATTATTGAGACCCTAGCACGTTGGATGAGGAAATAATGGAACCATTTTGGATTTGGCAACAAGCAGATTGGCCCCATTTTCGTTGGCGGGATAGTGAAATATTGCCCAGATTACGGCATGCTCAACGCAGGCTGGGAATGCTAATAGGTAGTCATTCCAGATTGGGAAACTCCGACCAAACGTTGGATACGTTACTGGCTAACATCATCTCCTCATCCGCTATTGAGGGTGAGCGTCTCAATGCCCAATCCGTGCGTTCCTCCTTGGCTAGGCGGTTAGGGGGATCAGAAACTCCGTCCTATCCCGTGTCAGATCGCTCAGAGGGGCTCGCGGCCATGATGCTGGACGCCATCGACAATCATGGACAGCCATTGACGATTGAGCGGCTTTACCAATGGCATCGTTGGCTGTTCCCCGCCAACGAATGGTCGGTGCAGCCAGTGAACGTAGGGCAGTTGCGAGGAGATGAGCCGATGCAGGTTGTCTCTGGGCGTGTTGATCGCCCCACCGTGCATTTTGAGGCACCGCCCAGAGCAACACTGGACGATCAACTGGCCGAGTTCATCCCCTGGTTTAACCAGACTCGGCATGACCCCACGATGGATCCCCTTCTTCGTGCGGCAATCATCCATTTCTGGTTCGTGACCCTGCATCCCGTTGATGATGGTAATGGGCGGCTCACGCGGGCATTGACCGATCTCGCGCTGTCACAGGCTGACAGCCAAAGTATCCGGCTGTATGCCATGTCAGTTGCAATTCTCGAACGGCGGGATCACTACTATCGGGCGCTTGAGTCAGCGCAGAGGGGCCCGCTAGATATTACCTCCTGGATCTGTTGGTTCCTCGACACACTGGATTACGCCATAGAGCTGGCATTACAGGTTATTGATCGTTCTCTTGCCAAGGCTCATTTTTGGTTGCGGCACTGTCATGACAGTCTGAGTCCAGAGCAAACCAAAGTGATTAACCGCCTACTGGATGGCGGCCAACAGGGTTTTGAAAATGGCATCAACGCCAGTCAATATCAAAAAGTCGCCGGAGTCAGCAAGGCGACTGCTACACGCCATCTTGCGCAACTGGTGGATAGGGGGTGCATTGAAAAATTACCTGGTGGCGGACGCAATACACGTTATCAGATCCAGGGCGTCCGCATGAGTGTTTGAAATCTGAGCAAAACGTAGCAAGCACGTGTCGTTGTAAAATTCAGCGAACTGGATCTTGCCATGATTGAACATTAAATAAACTTTTGACTGCGCACTAAATAGCTGTTCCGAATAGTAGATCACCGGAGGAAGGGAACTCAGTCCAGTTTGTGCGATCTCATTAGTCGCTAAACAAAACAAGCCACACCCAAAGGACTGAGTTGATGCCTATCCTACCACCTCTGCCACGACCACAACGGCGCCGCATTCACAAAATCATCCATGCCACCCGTGATAAAGGACATGCTCGTCGCTTGATGGCCATCTTGCTGTTACATGAAGGACGCACGATCACCGATGTTCATCACCTTACCGGCGCTGCTCGCTCGACCATCGGTCGTTGGCTTCGGTGGTATCGAGATGAAGGCATAGATGCGCTAGAAGCCTTACCGGCTGGCCGTGCCCCAGTCTTACCTATCGCCAAGATTGTCACCTTACTGGTGCTGCTCATGCAGTTTTCTCCGCAAGATTTTGGTTATCAGCGCAGCCGTTGGTGTACTGAACTATTGGCTATATAAAAATCAATCGATTAACAGGGCTCAATGTGGCAGCCTCCACGCTCCGCCGATTGGTTACCTCGTATGGGCATTGTCTGGCGCAGGCCCGTGCCGACCTTGCGGATAAAAGACCCAGCCTATCAGGAAAAAATGGCGAATATCGACGCCGCGCTGGCCCGCTGTGATGCCGATAATCCGGTGTTTTATGAGGATGAAGTCGATATAGACCTCAATCCCAAATTAGGAGCCGACTGGATGTTCAGAGCGCAGCAAAAGCGGATTGTCACACCGGGGCAGAATGCCAAGCATTATCTGGCAGGCGTTCTCCACGCAGGCAACGGAAGGGTACTTCGGGAATTCAGATAATAAGTGCGACACTCATGGATGAATGGCGAGAGGTGGCCAACTGCTGATTGGTGGTACCCTTCTGCTCGCCAAAGTAAAAGCAGTATCACCATGAGCTATCAGCAGTTGACCGAGGGGCAACGATACCAGTTATCGGTGCTTCGCGCACAGGGGATGTCCATCCTTGCCACCGCACGCGCCATTGGCGTTCATCGCTCCACCCTCTACCGGGAGCTGCGTCGTAACGCCGGGCCGCAGGGCTACCAGCCAGACAATGCGCATCAGCACGCCACCCACCGACGGGCCAGTGCGGCCAAATCTCGGCTATCTGCCGATGTCATCCAGTTTGTCGAGCTGACACTCGCCTGGTGGTGGAGCCCGGAGCAGATAAGCGCGGTGGGCAAGCAGATAGGCCTCATGGTGAGTCACGAGTGGATATACCGCCATGTGGCCGCCGACAAAGCCCGGGGTGGCCAGTTGTACCGCCATCTGCGCCAGGGCCACAAGCGCTACCGCAAGGGGGCGAGCAGCCTGCGTTCT
>NZ_JAGKRK010000078.1:76284-86706 GCF_017939325.1 Aeromonas sp. MaB10011B
TAAAATTTACCCATAAGCTGACATAAAGTGGCATCGACCTCTGCGCCTTCCCCTACGATGTTGTAATTTTACCACACCACCAACCTATTCAGCTTTCACACCAAGCATTCAGCTGCTTGGCGACTTCATACAGGCTGCTTGGGCATTGCAGAATGGGATTCTCAGCGATGAATTGCAGGAATTTGCCACGCAATGGCAATGGGTTTATAACCATGAGCGGCCTAATATGGCGCTGGGTGGCTACACGCCAAAGCAGCACCTGGCGCGGGCCGCCTGACCTCTACTTTTGAATGCCCCTGAATATGGGGGATTACCGGCAATTTTAGAAAAGGGCCGAGTCAAAAATCGACCTAGCAATCAAAGAGGAAGGTGCTACCCACTTATTCGCACCTTCCCTAGGAAAGTCAACATGATGGGACGACTGTTTCGCTCTTGAACTTTCTAACATTTGAAATCAGAGGGGGAGCCCGCATGCTGACCATCCCCTGAGGGTCTTGAGCAAGCGCTCGTTGTCCCGCTGGTGCAGGCCGATGGAGGGCTCATCCAGCACATACATGACCCCCACCAGACCGGCACCTATCTGGCTCGCCAAGCGGATGCGCTGGGCTTCGCCGCCGGAGAGGGTCTCGGCGCTGCGGGACAGGCTCAGATAGTTGAGGCCCACGTTGACCAGAAAACCGAGCCGCTCGACGATCTCTTTGAGGATCTTGTCCGCTATCTGGGCACGCTGGCCGGTGAGCGCCAGCCCCTCGAAGAAGGCCAGCGCATCGCCGATGGATTGTTCGGCGATGGCGGAGAGGTTGCGGTTATCGACGAATACGTGACGCGCCTCCTCCCGCAAACGGCTGCCGCCGCAACTGGTGCAGGACTTGTTGGCGATGTATTTGGAGAGCTCTTCGCGTACCGAGTTGGATTCGGTTTCCCGGTAGCGGCGCTCCATGTTGTGCAAGATCCCCTCGAAGGGGTGCTTGCGCACCACCACATCACCACGGTCGTTCATGTAGCGGAACTCGATCTCGGTTTTGCCCGAGCCCCGCAGCAATACTTCCTGCACCTTGGCGGGCAGATCCCCCCAAGGGAGCTCCAGATCGAACTGATAGTGCTCGGCGAGGGATTTCAGCATCTGGAAGTAATAGAAGCTGCGCTTGTCCCAGCCACGGATGGCGCCCCCTGCCAGGCTCTGGCTCGGATCGTGGATCAGCTTGGCGGGATCGAAGTACTGCTGCACACCCAGGCCGTCGCAGGTGGGGCAGGCACCGGCTGGGTTGTTGAAGGAGAAGATCCGCGGTTCGAGCTCCGACATGGAGTAACCGCACTCGGGGCAGGCGAAATTCGCCGAGAAGGTCATGGGTTCAACCCCCTCCTCCCCGTCCATGGGCACCACCAGCACGATGCCGCCGGAGAGGGTCAAGGCCGTCTCGAAGGACTCGGCGAGGCGCAGGGCCAGATCCTCGCGCACCTTGAAACGGTCGACCACCACTTCGATGGTGTGCTTCTTGTGCAGCTCCAGGCTGGGGGGATCCGAGAGGTCACACACCTCGCCATCGATGCGGGCACGGATATAACCCTGAGCCGCCAGGTTCTCCAGCAGCTTGCTGTGCTCCCCCTTGCGATCGCGCACCACGGGCGCCAGCAGCATCAGCTTGCTGCCTTCTGGCTGAGCCAACACCTGATCCACCATCTGGCTGATGGTCTGGGCGGCGAGCGGTATGGCATGGGTGGGGCAGCGAGGCTCACCCACCCGGGCAAACAGCAGGCGCAGATAGTCATAAATTTCGGTGATGGTGCCGACGGTCGAACGCGGGTTATGAGACGTAGACTTCTGTTCGATGGAGATGGCCGGCGACAAGCCCTCGATATGATCCACATCCGGCTTCTCCATCAGGGAGAGGAACTGGCGGGCATAGGCGGAGAGGGACTCCACATAACGGCGCTGGCCTTCGGCATAGAGGGTATCGAACGCCAAAGAAGACTTGCCGGAGCCAGAGAGGCCGGTGACCACGATCAGCTTGTCGCGGGGAAGAGTCAGATTGATGTTCTTGAGGTTGTGGGTGCGGGCACCCCGGATCACGATTTTTTCCATCTTGTTGCGCGCTCGATACGGTAACCAGAGCGGGCCAGTATGGCATAGAGACTACTGGATGAATAGACAGTCCAGACGGGAAATCATGGAGATGAGGGGCACTCGAATGTCTGGTCGATCTCGCTCAGCAACAAGGCCCCCTGCCACAGCTGCAACCGTATTCTTGCCTGATAGGGACAAGCCAGTCCCAGACTCAGTCGTCCCACGCCATGGGGCCGGTTGGCGACCAGTTCGGCCCCCCCGCTCTGGCGCTGATGACTGCGCCCCCCCGCCCCCTGGCTCCAGAGATCCAGGGCAAAGGTAACGGCCCCCGACTGGTCGCTTTGCAGGGTAGGGGCCAGGGAGAGGCCGGTCGGCCCCTGTTGGACATTGAGGCTTATCTTGGGGATCACCTTGGCCTCCTTGGCCGGTTCTGACTCGCCCGCCCATCCCGAGGGAGACAAGCTGAGCCATAGGAGCAGCATCACTAGCCGCCGGTGCAGGGGAGTGGTCTGATGGCATGGACCAGCCAGCCAGTCCCGGGTTCGCACCAATAAAAAAGGGGCCCGCAGGCCCCCGAATGTGCAAATCATCAGTTGCCGCCCTGATAAACATAGGCGTGGTTGTTGCTGCCATAGACATCGACCTGAGCCGTGTTGAAGCTCGCAGTCTGTACCACATCGACCAGGTTGCCACCGCCATTCATACCGGCGTTGACATAGACGTCGGCCACATGGTTGTTGCCGGTCTGGCTGACGGTCAGATCGTTGTCGCTACCCAGGTAGGACTCGACAGAGGCGTTGTTCAGGTCGCCGGTCTGGGTCACGGTCACGGTAGAGCCGGAGTGGGACGCATCGGCATAGGCCCAGTTGTCGTTGCCGGTCTGGGCCACGGTCAGCTCGTTGTCTGAACCCCAGGTCCAGGCGCCTTTGCCTTGCACATCACGCGCGGCCGCCACCTGGTTGCGATCCCCTTGCTGGTCGATGGCGATCTGGTTGTTGCTGCCCGCTTCCTGCACCGCGTTGGCGTAGTTGTCATCACCGCTCTGATCTATGGTCACCACGCCAGCGGTGCTGCTCGCCAGCTGCTTGACCACGGCCTGGTTGCCGTCACCCATCTGATCGACACTGGCCTGGTTGCCCGACCCTCTCTGCTCGGTATCGGCCAGGTTACCGTCACCCACCTGGGTGATGGAGCTCTGCTCACCGACACCGCCCTGATAGGCAGTGGCCAAGTTGTCATCGCCCAGCTGATCGATGGTCAATGCATCGTCACGGCCAGTCTGGCTGGTTTCGATCTCATTACGGTTGCCAACCTGGGTCAGGGTGGCGCTCTCGTTGGTACCAGCCTGATTGGCGGTCAGGGTGTTGCCCTCACCGGCCGCAGAGCCAGACTGCGCCGTCTTCACATAGCCATCGACACCGCTCTGGGTGACATAAGCCTTGTTATCGAGATCGCGCTGGTCGACCAGGGCCTCGTTGCCGCTACCCGATTGAGTCACCTTTGCCAGAGTCCCCTCCGGATAGGCGTAACCATAATTATTGGTGGCCTGAGTGACGGTGGCTTTGTTCAACTGACCGGATTGGGCCACCTGAGCTTCGGCACCATCGGCAATCTGCTGGGAAACGCTGGCTTCGTGACTGTTGCCAAGCTGGCTGACGTTGGCGATGGCTTTATCGGACCAATAGTTGTTGATGCTGGCATCGTTGTTGTTGCCAACCTGACTCACGGTGGAGCTGGCACCATCACCGTTATCCTGCATCACGTCGGCACTGTTGTGGTTGCCGACCTGGGCCACGGAGGCGTGGGAGCCTTCGTTGAACACCTGCTGGGTCACGGTCGCGACGTTGAAGTTGCCTGTGCTTGCCACCTGGGCGACGGATCCTGCGGTGCTGGACTCCTGGGTCACCAGGGCATCGTTGCCTGCCCCGACCTGAGCCACACTGGCTTCGGACTGGCTGGTGTTTTTCTGGATGGTCTTCGCTTCGTTGTCGGCACCAATCTGGCTGATACTCGCCTGATTGTGGTTGCTGCTATCGATCTGCTCGACGGTGGCCAAGTTGTTGTTGCCGGTCTGGGCGACGGTCGCCTGGTTGTTGGCGGAAGCCGCCCAGACGCTGGAAGTAGCCAGTAATACGGCAGAGGCGATGATGGTACGTTTGAACATGATTTCCCTCTCGTGCTTTGGTGTGAGCCTGGGCTCAGTTGGTTTGAACTACTCTCACTTGCTGGTTGGCGCCCGTCTGAATGACGGTGGCCGATAGGCCGGAGCCGTTTTGCTCTATGCTGGCCAAGTTGCCATCACCGAGCTGAACGGCCCGTGCCCTGTTGTCATATCCGCTCTGGCTGATCCAGGCCTGGTTGTCCATCCCCTGTTGCCACAGCCAGATCTGGTTGCCGATACCGGCCTGGTAGAGCTCGGCGCTGTTGCCAACTCCGAGCTGGACCGCATCTACCCAGTTGTTGTCGCCGACTTGATCCAGTCGCAGTTGCTGCTGCTGGCCCTGTTGCATCAGGCGGATCTGGTTGTCATTGCCTGACTGGCTGAGCTGCAATTCGTTATCCGAGCCAAGCTGCCAGAGGTGGGCCTGGTTGCCCTCCCCCCGCTGAACCAGCTCAAGCTCGTTGCCCTGACCCAGTTCACTCAGGGAAGCCAGGTCCTGCGCCAATGCGGGCAGGCCTAGCAGACTCATGATCAGCAGGACGGGATTCAGGTATTTCATCTGTGATTACCTTTTTGAAGTGCGGGTCCAGTATCCCCAGCCCCCCGGGCCAGGGCCATCAGGCACACAGCTGATTCGAGGCTGATTCGGATCCAGGGTTTGTCTGGTAGAAAAGGCTGAGGTCAAGCTGAGCCATGCCTCTTTTTTGCAGGTGTCGCGCCAAGGGATGGAGGGGGGATAGACCATGAAAACAGGCCCATGATGGGCCTGTGGAGAGGAGCTGAAAGGGGCAAGCGATAGATAGAAACTAGCGACGCTGCCTCGACTAGAGGATGGGGGCGCTGTCTTGCAGATAACCCTGCAGTATGGGGTTTTCCATGTCCCGCGCATCGGCCAGCTGCCAGAGGTTGTCTCGCACCCCGTTGGCAATGAGCCGGATCACCGCCGATTCGATGGCAGACATGACGCACATCTGTACCGGTTCGTTGGTGCTAAAGCCCGCCTCGGCCTCCAGCAAGCGCTTGTACTCGACGAAACGGAACACTCCGGCCTGCACCTGCTGGGACAAGATGGTCTTGGAGGTGGTGACGCTGTTGAGAATCCGGCCGGAGCGGATATCGACGGCCCTCAGATTGACGGTCACCTGATCGACCCGGTATTCGCCACTCGCCCCTATGCCGAAGTACTTGGCCCCGGCACCGCCGGTACGCACATTGCTGTCATAGGCCACTATGCCCCCTTCGATCAGGATATTGGCCGCCACCAGAGAGGGTAATTGATGCTGATTATTGCCGGGCACATTGGGTTTGTTTTGCGTGGCCCGCACTATCTTGCGCTCGGTCAGCAGGTTCTGCAGCCCTTCCCGCTCCAGAGGCACGAACCACTGGGAGTCCCATAGCGCCGTGCTCAGCATGGCGACCCCACCCTGGGTCACTGCGGTGGAGAAGTTGGAGGCTGGGGCTGGCAGATACTGACCGGTCTGATCGCGAAAATCATAGACGGCGGCCACTATCTTGCCCTTGGGTTTGGGCAGGCTGATCAACTCTTTGTAGGAGATGGATCTCGGCATCAGGGTCGCCTTCTCATCCGCCTCGGGAGAGCCTATATGGGTAGCACACCCCCCCAGAGCAAACAGAATGGCGAGCAAAGGCAGGGCGGTAAATAACGGTGTCCTTGTCATAACGTCCTCAGTCGGCGATCAGGCCATTCACTTCTATCATGGTGGTTTCATTCGTCGATCTGTCGGTAATGGAAACGGCAAGAGTGCCATCCTCATCCACCACATTGATCGCAAACTCGTCGGTGACCAGGCTACCGCTTTGACTGCCATCCTTGCCGATGTCGGCCAGCAGTTGGCTCACCAGCCGCGATTGCAGACTGGAGGTGAGTCTGTCCAGAGCCGAGGTGCCGCTGCTGCTGCCAGTGGAGGGATCCTTGTAGTCGTTCTGGGCGTTAGCCGTGCCCAGCAGATGACTGCTGTTGAGCGGGTTACCGCCAAAGCTGGGGTTAGTAGGCCGATAGATAAGCTCGGAGGCAGAAGCGGTCATGCTGACCGTCAGTGCCAGAAGCAGGAGGCGTGAGCACATATGCTATATCCTTATAGTTCATCGTGTTCCAGATCGAAGGTATCCATGAACAGGATGGCGACCTTCTGCTGTTGTAAAATTTCGTTCACTTGGACCCAGGCCTGCTGCGCTGCAGCTTCTCCCTGACTGCGCACCGGGGAGAGGGCCGTCCTAAACAGCACCTTGCGATTGTGGGTGATCCAGATCAGGCTGCCCCAGCGCGCAGTCGGCCGCTCATGTATGGTGATGTTCTCCCGCGCATTCGGATCCTCGTCCTCTCGCAATCGGCTGAAGTGATGATAAAAAACCTGACCGAAACGGGTGAAGGTACGGTCTATCACCAGACCCCCAATCTCTATCCTGTCGCTCTCCAGCTCGGGTTGCAGCGATTCCAGAGGCGTGTTGGCATCCCCTTCATTGGCAGCTAGGGCACCAGAGATCAACCAGAGACAGAGCAGCCAAGTTCGCATCAGTAGGAGCTCGTCATATCGAGGTAATCTTTAGCCCAGCTCACGGCTTGCAACCGATTCTTGACGTTCAACTTCTTGAAGACGTTATAAAGGTGGGACTTGATGGTGTGCTCGCTGACAAACAGGGTGTCAGCTATCTCGGTATTGGAGGCTCCCGTCATCAAATAGCGAATGATCTCGCGCTCTCGGACCGTCAGCAGATTCTGGCTGCGTTGGGCTGGCTCCATGCCCTGTCGGTAATAATGGACCAGCTCGCACATCAGATGACGCGGGATCCAAAACTCCCCCAGCATCACCTTCTTGATACCGGCTACCAAGTGATCCAAGGGATCCTGACGAAAGAAGAGACCGCTGGTATTGGGCCACAGCAGCAGCAGATCGCGATTCGTGCTGGTCGGCGCATTGAGTAATATCGTGCTGGCCGATTCGAAGGCGGCTATATCCCGGCTCCAGCCAAACTGCTGGCTCGACTTGAGATAGTCCAGATCGATCAGGAACAGGTTGCAATTCTCGATAGCCAATAGTTGATCGGGATGGCTAATCAGGCGTATTGGTTCACCGAGTTGGGCCATCAGGTAGGTGGTGAAGGTCGTCGCCTGAACATTGCCTTCGGTCACGAGTACCAATGGAATCTCTGTCGTCATGGAGCTCTTCCTTGAACTGTGTGCCTATCGGCTTGAATAGTTTTTATTCGCCAATAATGGTCGCAAGAGAGTATCAAACACCGGTTTTTATACAGCATTAAAAAAGCATTAGACGTCATTAAAACTCGATGGAAAATTTTTTTTGTAGAAAATACAATGATCTATGATCCACCCCATTTAGGGGGGGGCAGCAATGAGACATCGATATGCCAACTGTCATTATACCTTTAGCCCCAGGGTGAGAGCGTGAACATTTTGTTAAAATTCACCCAATTTTTTCAGGCCCGCATTGAGTACCGTTTCCAGATATTCGCTGCTCATTCCTGCTATTTTTTGCTTCCGTCTTACGCTCGCCTTACGTGAAGTCTCGGCCCTGAGCATGTTCAGCCCCATGTGCCGGATGCACGCTAAAATCTCTGCCGCATCACCCCGATAGATTGGGCAATCATCCTCGCCCATCGTGACATCCAGTACCAAGTACCCAGTACAGGCTATTTTCGATGGCCCAGTGCCCACGCACCGCCCGAGAAAACTCATCCCGCTCCAGCGTTTTTGAACAGATGAAGTAGTGATGTTCAAGGGTGGCTTTTTTCATGTTTTCAATGCGATAAGAGATGGCCACGCCAATGCTGTGCAACTGTTCCCAATGAGGAAACTGGGCGGCCAACTCGCCCGCCGCCACCCATCCCCGAGCTATGCCGCGAGCATGGCATCAGCAGCGCCACCTTCTACAAGTGGCGCGCCAAGTTCGGCGGCATGGACGCCTCCCTCATGGCTCGTCTCAAGGACCTCCAGGAGGAAAATCGCCGCCTCAAGAAGATGTATGCCGAGGAGCGCCTCAAAGCCGACATCCTCCAGGAGGCCATGGCAATAAAGTGGTGACGCCATCTACCCGCCGGGAGATGGCCACCCAGGCGGTCGCTCACTGCGCCCTCTCCATCCGGCTCGCCTGTCGGGTGTTCGGGGTCAGCGAAGGCTGCTATCGCTACCAACCGGTACTGGCCGAAGAGAACCAGCTCATCGCCGACTGGCTGCTGCGCATCACAGCCAGCCAGCGCAACTGGGGCTTCGGGCTCTGCTTCCTCTATTTGCGCAACGTCAAAGGGTTTGGCTGGAACCACAAGCGGGTGTACCGGATTTATCGGAAACTGGAGCTCAACCTGCGGATAAAACCCAGGAAACGGCTGGTGCGTGCAAAACCGGCGGCGTTGGCGGTTCCTGCAAAACCCAATACCTGCTGGTCGATGGACTTCATGCATGACCAGCTGTCCGATGGACGCTCGGTGCGGTTGTTCAATGTGATAGATGATTTCAACCGGGAAGCGTTATGTATCGAAGTCGATTTTTCGCTTCCCGCCTCGCGGGTCAAACGGGCGTTGGAGCAGGTGATAGCGTGGCGTGGCAAACCGGCGGCCATCCGCTGTGATAACGGTCCGGAATACATCAGCGAGGAGCTCAAACGCTGGGGAAGGTGCGAACAAGTCCTTGATGTGAGATCATCGCCACATCATTTTGGCATCAGGGACGAAGCTCAACGTGACTCATCAATTGACATTTGCCGACAGCGAGTTCCACAGCAAACGCCGTCAAACTCGAAAAGAAGCGTTCTTTGCCCGTATGGAGGCGTTGCTGCCCTGGTCAAGAATGCTGGCCGTGATTGAGCCCGTTTATCCCAAGTCCGGCAATGGTCGTCGCCCCTATCCGCTGGAGACCATGTTGCGTATCCACTGCATCCAGCAGTGGTACAACCTCAGTGACGGAGCGATGGAGGACGCGCTCTACGAGATTGCCTCCATGCGCCTCTTTGCCAAGCTTTCCCTCGACCAAGCTATCCCTGACCGTACCACCATCATGAACTTCCGCCATCGGCTGGAGCAGCACCAACTGGCTCGCCAGCTCTTCGAGTCCATCAATCAGTGGCTCTCTGACGCCGGCATCATGATGACTCAGGGGACCTTGGTTGATGCCACTATCATCGAGGCCCCCAGTTCGACCAAAAACAAGCGCCAGCAGCGCGACCCCGAGATGCACCAAACCAAGAAGGGCAACCAGTGGCACTTTGGCATGAAGGCCCATATCGGCGTCGATGCCAAAAGCGGCCTGACCCATAGCCTGGCAACCACCGCGGCCAATGAGCACGACCTCAATCAAGCCGGCAATCTGCTGCACGGGAAGGAGGAATTTGTGTTTGGTGATGCCGGTTACCAAGGGGCACCCAAGCGTGAGGAGTTGGCTGGGGTAAAGGTCGAATGGGCCATTACCGAACGCCCAGGCAAGGTCAAAGCGCTCAAACAACGTCCGCGCAAGAACAAGGCCGTTATCCAGTTTGAAAGACTCAAGGCCAGCATCCGAGCCAAGGTTGAACACCCATTCCGGCTCATCAAGCGTCAGTTTGGCTTCGTCAAAGCGCGGTACAAGGGGCTGATGAAGAACGACAATCAATTGGCGATGCTGTTTACGCTGGCGAACCTGTTCCGAGTGGATCGGGAATTCAGATAATAAGTGCGACACTCATGGATGAATGGCGAGAGGTGGCCAACTGCTGATTGGTGGTACCCTTCTGCTCGCCAAAGTATAAGCAGTATCACCATGAGCTATCAGCAGTTGACCGAGGGGCAACGATACCAGTTATCGGTGCTTCGCGCACAGGGGATGTCCATCCTTGCCACCGCACGCGCCATTGGCGTTCATCGCTCCACCCTCTACCGGGAGCTGCGTCGTAACGCCGGGCCGCAGGGCTACCAGCCAGACAATGCGCATCAGCACGCCACCCACCGACGGGCCAGTGCGGCCAAATCTCGGCTATCTGCCGATGTCATCCAGTTTGTCGAGCTGACACTCGCCTGGTGGTGGAGCCCGGAGCAGATAAGCACGGTGGGCAAGCAGATAGGCCTCATGGTGAGTCACGAGTGGATATACCGCCATGTGGCCGCCGACAAAGCCCGGGGTGGCCAGTTGTACCGCCATCTGCGCCAGGGCCACAAGCGCTACCGCAAGGGGGCGAGCAGCCTGCGTTCT
>NZ_JAGKRK010000078.1:86981-304542 GCF_017939325.1 Aeromonas sp. MaB10011B
TATCACCTTTGACAACGGCGGCGAGTTTGCCGAACACAAGGCGATAGAGGAAGCGCTGGGTGCCGAGACTTACTTTGCGCACCCTTACTCTTCGTGGGAGCGCGGTCTGAACGAGAACAGCAATGGGCTGTTGAGGCAGTTTATCCCAAAGGGAACAGACCTGAGAGAGGTCACGGACGAGGATGTCAGGAGAGCGGAGCAGTGGCTCAACCTACGACCTCGGAAATGTCTCGGATTCAGGCAGCCTGTCAAGGTATTCGAAGAGTACCGTCAGGCGGCATAGGCGAGTGTCGCACTTCGAAGTTGAATTCGCGGATCAATTGATAAGGGCACAGGAAAGATCTACCTAAAATCGGGGAATACCCCCAGAAAGGGGGTGAAAATGGTTATAAAGCCTGATTTTTGAAGAAAATGGGGCAATTTTAGAAAAGGGCCGAGTCAAAAATCGACCTAGCAATCAAAGAGGAAGGTGCTACCCACTTATTCGCACCTTCCCTTGTGTGACTACCAACATCTCGGTGTTTTGCTATCTGATTAAACCCTTCCTGATTACCCATGATTAGCAGTCAGTTACCACGAACTATACTGATCTTACGTACAGTTATCGAGGTGCGAGATCATGGCCAAAAGCAAAATCCAATTCCAGAAAGTCACCACACACATCACAGATAACATCTACGACCTGCTCCGTCGGAACTATCGCTTTTACCAACATATTGCCTCCCGCATTATCTCAACACGCAACCTGTTTACCCCCGGCAAGAGCCCCATCGGACGTTGTGGGTGATGCCACCATCTTGCCAGCTCTTCTTTAAAACCGGTTTAAGCCCACGACCACGCCATCAATCCAGCCGCTTGTAAATCCGCGTATCGCTGGTCGATTTCCGAAACCAGTAAAAATCGGGCAATCCTGCAAACACCCTGCGCCAGTTGAATACTTCGGCCGATAATCGATCCGCCATCTTGACGATAGTCTCCGGCATATACTGGATAAGCGGCTTGCCAATCGATGCGGACAAGCAGGCCGACAGGGCTTCAAATGCCCGGGGATCCTGGCTCATCAGACTTTGCAGGTGTGGCTCCAACTTCATGAAGTTCAGGGCTTCATGCTGGGAGCAGATCCCCTCTCCGGCTTCCACGTTGTAGTAGAGGTAGAGTTTGCCCACATCGTGCAGCAATCCCCCTAGGAAGGCGACGTCGGCGGTGCGTCCATCAAGCCGGTATTGACGACACAACATCCTGGCTGTCATCGCCACTTCTACACTGTGCTCCAGCAAGCCACCCACATGGTCATGATGATGGTGATGGCTCGCCCTGCCTCGATAAAACCCGGTGATAAAACGCCGGTCACGTAGGATCCCGAGGGAAAAGCGCCGTAACCCGCCGGGCGGTAACATGGCATAGAAGCGCCACAGTGCCTGGATCATCTGGCCATGCGACTCATTGAGGGCCAAACCAAGGTGAAACTCCCACAGTTGACGCCCCTCGTCCCCTGTGATGCCTTCCAGAGCGCGACAACTGCGCAATGTGACAGACTGCTGCTCCATCCCCAGCATTGCCAGTACCAGCTGCCCCGACGGCGCAATAGTTGCCATGCATTTATCTGAGACCGAGACTCGATGGACGGCCTTTGGCGATAACAATTCCCAACACTCATACTCGCCCTCGCTATCCGCCAGTCTGGTTGCCCACATCAGTTCGCCGCAATCCGCATATTCAGTGACGTGTACCATGACCCGCCTCCCCATCGTGTGAATCCCACCTTTCCGCCAGCGCCTTCGAGGCAAGCCGCTGCTGCTCGAATCCCGCCAACATCTGCTCAAAGGCATGCCCATCCCGACCCGACAGATCAGGCACGTAACGGGAATAGACCCGGAATAACATCTGAGTGCTGTTATGGCCCAGTTGCTTTGCTATCCACTCAGGGCTCTCACCTGCCGCGAGCCAGAGCGTGGCGGCGGTATGCCTTGTCTGATAGGGCTTGCGCTTCTCCAGCTTTAACAACGACAGCAATGGGTACCACACCCGATTGGCCACATTGCGATCCTCGAACGGGCTGCCGTGCTTCGTGCAGAAAACAAACCCATCTGGTGAGACCTTGCCATCGTAGCGGTCGCGTTGAGTGAGAAATGCCTGATAAACCTGCTCACTCATCTGCACCGCGCGATAGGAGCCATCGGTTTTCGTCGGGATCAGTTCATTGCGGACCCATGCCTGATACACCAGGATCTGCCGGCGCTCGAAATCGATGTGGCGCCAGGTTAAACCGTGGATCTCGCTCGAACGTAGCCCGGTAAAAAACCGGATGGTGTAATAAGGGCGAAAGTCAGCCCTCACCACTGCCAGCAGTCGACCAATCTCTTCAAGACTGAAGGGCATGATGTTGCTACGGGGGATCTTGAGTGCTCGGATATTGCGCCAGGGCGAGTCAAAACCGAACCGATCTGCCGCATCTGCCAACATCATGCGAAGCGGCGTCATGATGTGGTTGACCCGTGAGGCTGAGATCGGCTTGCCACCTCTCCCGGGCAAACGAGCGATCATTGTCCTGAATGCCAAGATCGCAGACTTATCGATCACGCTCAGCGGCTGATTGCCAAAGTGCGGCAGCAGATGGCAATCAAGAATGTCGCGGATGGTCTCCTGCTGGGAGGTTCGCCACTCGGCCGATTTTTCCTGGTACCACTGCTCAGCAAAATCAGACAACAGAGGGCACCCAGCCCGCAACACGGCTTCCCGCTCGGCCAGTTTGGTGAAGTAGCCACAACGCGGGCTGTTTGGGAAGGTTTTGCAAAAATCAAACTGCCCGAGGGTGATTTGTGCCTCCAACCGTTCACAATACTGCTTCAGTTTGTGGCGATTTTGGCTTGTATCGGGTAACCCAGTGCGCTCACGACAGCGCTTCCCCTTGAAGCAAAAATCGAGGTAAAGCAATTGGTTAAGGCTATATACTGTTGCCATAAGAATCCACCTCCCCTAGCCCTGAAACGACTCGAACATTGCGCTGTGCTTGAGCATTTCCTCTTCGATAGGCTCCCAGAGAAACAACAACTTACGACCGCCAAACGGGCGAATATAGTGCAGCCCTTCGAGCAGGACAGAGTCTTTCAGCTGATTGCGGATAGTACGTGGATCGAACTTGATGCGAGCAGAGAGCTCTTCTGTTGTCAGGTAGGTGTATGCCATAATCATATCCTCTCTTTTTTCTCTTCAAAAAAAAACAAATGCACCACAGGAGGGATTTTAGCACCACAAATCGTTAGTGCAACGATTTTTGCCATCCTGCAGGTCTTTTTTCTATGGAGGAGTGATGATTAAGTGCCATCTATCCCGAATTTTGGGTGAACGGAAACTCAAAGTTGCCGAAGTTGCCAGAGATACGGGTATCAATCGAAACACTTTGCATCGTCTCTACAATGAGACGGCAACGCGAGTGGAGTTAGAAGTAATAGAACAGTTATGCCACCATTTAAGAATTGAGATTGGTGATTTGTTTGAAGTGGTGGGTCACCCTCCCGAGAATCTCGGTGGAATGTAACAAAAGACTCTTACGAGAGAACCCAAAAGGTCTGGTTTAACGAGGTCAGGGGAACGGTGACGTGGTAGTCAATCTGACCATCCCAGCCTTCCTCACCTCATCAATATGCACTTTCCCATCGATACTCCGGATAAATTTTCATCCCCCCTGAGATGAGGTAAAAAAATGAGCCGAAGTCGACGAAAGACCCCCATGTTTGGCTACACAACAGCGACGTCTGAAGCTGAAGACAAGCGGATTTGGCACAAACGCTGGCGCGCTCAGTTGCGTGGCCAGCTATCACGCGACGCAACGACGGATGACTTTTTGCCAATACTCCAACGCGCCGTTTCGAGCCCTTGGAACATGGATAAGGATGGGAAAAGCTGGTTCAGCCCTCGACAGCAGCGCCGGCAAGCAGAGCAATTCCTGCCCCTTCAAGGCCTATCCACATCAGATGCGCAGCGCGCAGTGGTCAGGCAGCTGGCAAAATGGCGAAGCAAATAGATTTTTATTCTATTTCAGCATGTTGCACGTTCAATCTGTAAGCTCACGCGCGGTTTGACGTGCAAAGTCGGCTTTCTTCTTGTTACCTAGCGATACCAGCTCTTGGATGCTCATTACTTTCAGCGCCACGACATAGGCGACTGTCCGCAGCAACGGAGTGCTGTAGCGCGCCATTGGTTTTACCGTGTCAGCATTTTGCTGCCGCTCAGTAAAACGCTGACAGATACCCGCCTCGTCAGGATGAATTATTCGCAGTAGTGCCCGGTTAGCCCCACTTTTTTCAATGAATTCACTCTTCACGCGATAGCGTGAGATGACCTCCCGCCATGGGGATTTTTCACTCCGTTTGGCGCCACATCGTACCTCGATCGCAATCCGTGTCGCTGGCAGCAGTAACACCGTCACACTCAGGAAGGCTTGCAACATCTGTGGATCCGTGAAGGGGATCCCAGTGTTGCGAGTATTGCTTCGGACTAGCAGATAGCCAATCCATTCGATGAAAGCCGCTCGTTGCTCGCGATAGACCTGGCGAGCCAGTTTAACCACTTTACGGAGTTCGACTTGCTCCTTATGACTGCGCAAGGCTCCAGGAAGCAAATTCAGATGATGTGACGTTGAGTAGAGCAATCGCTGTGCTCCCCGCTGAGTCTTAAATGCTTTAAGTAAATGAATTTTTTCAACTAACTCATCGACCATAGCGGGTGTGAGTTGATAACGATTGAGTTGATCGGTGATATCTTCATGTCGTGCGAACCGTGCGATCAGCTCCAGAGCGGCATCAAAATCCAGCTTGTGTTTAACCAAGGGAGGGTAAGGTGCACACTCCATCAGGACCCAGGAGACCTGTTGAAGATAAGGCGAAAGCGACTGGAGCAGGGCCTCCCGGCAGCGCTGCCATGTCAAGGGCCCCTCCAACCAGTCGTTCTGTGTGAGCTTTGCACGAGACAGCCCGGTGAAGTGGTGTCGCAGTGACAAAGACCAGTCGTACTTGGCCTGCAACAGACACGCTGCATTGACCCAGTGGGTAAAATGCAAATATGAGTGCAACGTCGTCTCCGGGCTCTGATGGCCAGCAAACTGGGCCAGCGCCCAATAATCCCCCTGAGTGGATGAGTGTGTGATGGTCTGGTAGATAGCGGTACACTGTGCGGCCGACCAAGGCAGGAAATGTGCCCACCCTGGCAAACTGTGCAGTGCCAGAGCTTCGTGATGTAGCAGCAGTTGCAGGCGGCTCAATGCCGTATGCCGCAGATGATGGAAGGTATAGTATTTCCCACCAACCTGCCGAAGGATACTGGTTAACGGCCCCCTGATCTCTTCATCCGACATCGGTATCAACCAACCGCTCTGTGAGGGAAACGCCAGCGCGTTCGCGTTTTTCGCCTTTCGCGGCCATAACCCAGACAAGTACGCATCCAATCGAGTACGCTCTTCCGGGGTCAGCAAGACCCCCAGGGGGATCTTGCGGGTGGCACTGTCACTCTTGCCATCATCAAGCCGGGTATCGCGAATATATAGCCAGCACTCTGGACTGCGTTCGATATCTTTCAACCTGAGCTTTTGGATCTCGCTCAAGCGCAGTCCAGCACGATAAGCCACGATGTATAACGCGCTCAGACACTCTCGGTAACTCGATGAGGTGTGCGTCATCCGCTCCATTCCACGCAGCAACTGTCGAAAGAGAGGTTCACTGAGATAGGTGGCACGCACATGGGGCCGCTGGCGCTCGCGCGGGACCAGCTCCTCCGGCAATGGGGCCAAGTGGTAACTCGGCCACCGCATAGCTGTGCAGGCTGGTCAAGCGTGCAGCCATGTAGCTGACAGCATTCTTTTGGCTAACGGGCGCCTCGGAAGAGGAACTTTCCGGCTCTGCGGAGGAGGATCTTTCCAGGTCCGTCCGTTCAACCGCACCAGAGAGCGCCGGGTCGACGACCAGATTTGAAGTCCCCCCATACTCTTCCAGCAATGCTCGATAACAGCTCAGAAAACGATCGCCATCCCATAAGCCGAGATCATGATCAAAGCACCGAACAAGCCATTGCTGACCACCGCGACTAAGGTAACTGCGCAGCGTCGAAGGCTTGTTTTTGTTCTTTGCGATGCATTGATGTAGCCACCCGACCAGGATCTGCTCTGACTTGCTGAGGGTCTGCTCATTGCGCAACCGATTCAGTCCTGCGAGGCAGCTTGCCTTCGTCTGCTTGCGAGTCGCGCTCTCCTTTTCCGCCAACACCGTTCGCAACCGAGCCAGTAAGGATGAATAAGGGTGGTCTTCGCCATGGTAGCGCCGACGCTTGGAACTGCCTGCCGTCAGGTTATCGACTAATCCGGTACTCGCCTCCTGCGCCAAACACACCACTTGGTGACCATCCGCAACCGTCGGATGATGCAGTGAAAGCCAGTGTTCATGAGGCAGTGGTACACTGTGTAACGCCCCAGATGCCACATGAGTCAGGATCTGTGGCCAGCGGACCCCGGCTTGCCCACCGGTTACCAGACTCGCCCCTTGGCAAAACTCTTTGATCCCGCGCAGGGGTGCAGTCAGATGTCTCTGGGCCCATAAGCTGAATGTGTCGAGCTCAACGGCAAGCTCAAACGTTTTGCCGCGCCGACGATACCAGCGCTGTACCAACCCCAGAGTCGGCAGGCTTAGGAAAATCTGGAGCTCGGTAACCCCCTTCCCTGCTCTATCGTGCGCATTGGTGGCCAACGCCTTGCTCTCTAACGTCAAAGGCAACCAAACAACTGAGCCATTCGTGCATAATCTTCGCCGCTCAGCGATGGCCAGCATCAGTGCGTGCAAAATCGCCGTCTGGTGTACACCGCAGTAAAACACCGCGCTATGAAGAATGTCGGCCAGTAAAACTTCAGCTTCGATCAGGCTAGTGTCGCGGGCCTCGATCTGTCTATGCCAGTTCAGCAGCGCTTGACTACAGCGCTGCGCTTTGTCAAACCACTTTTCAGTGTAAGGTAGCGGGCGCCGAAGCACCGTCAGGGGGATTGTCGGCAACGGCAACTGCCAATACCCGCTGGTATTGCCCTGCTGCAGGCAAAGCAGGATGGCTCGCAGCCCAGCCTTGAATTCAGACTGTCGCCTATACTTGCCCGTCAACGTGCTCATCGCCAATGGCCACAGATACTCAAACCCTCGGACATCGGCTGGCTCCTTGAATAGGCCGGGCAAATGTTGCAACAGCGCATCCAGTGCTCGACGCTCTATTTGCACCTGAGCACGTTTGAGACGATCCCGACGCATAGCCCGACCAGACCGAAGAACGTTCGCTGCACGCTCATCTTCCTTTCGAAGCTGTTCACGCCAATCGATCAGTGGATTGTCCATTCGCCCATCACCTTCAACCCGAGGGTTTGATGCCATTTGTCCAGCACGTCCGTCAGGGTAAATAGATCGCTCAACGCCGCACTACTGTACTGGTTTGTGAACTCTGTCCCCATCTCCTCATGACCAAGCAGCGCATCGATAAACTCGGTGGCCACGCCTTGCTCCAGCAGGTGGCTGCGCACCGAATGGCGATGCCAGTTTGGCGCCAGGGGCAACAGATTTTCGAACTGCCTCATCATCGAATTTGGGGTGACGATTTCTGTGCCTTCCAGGCTGCCATCTTTGGCCTCGACCGCCCAGAACAGGAGCGCTCCAGCTCCACTCAATGCTTGCTCCGCCGCCGACACTAACGGCGCCAGCAGCGGCTCACGCTGACATGCCAAATATGTCAAATAGCGCTCCCAGGCTTGCAGTTGCTGCACTGCCAACGCTGACAATGGCACCAACCTGGCCGAGCTCACAGATCGTCCCTCTTTGTCTGTCAGCCGGATAAAGCGACTGATGAGGCAGTAATCGCCACGCCTGCCGTACATCTCCGTCACGGGCCTGGCGGCAGTAGAAAGATGGAGGATCAACAAACTGTGGCGCACGAGGAGGTTATGATATTGCGTCAGCGTTGGACGCTGCTGCCGTGACCCACTGAGTCGTGCACAGAGGTACTGCTGATAATTTCCTAGGAGTCGAGCAAGCTCGCCAACGCTAGGATAGAGGCGTGATCCGACAGCTCCTTGTTCTAATTCCGGTGCCAGCACCACCGCGGTCATCCCCATGGAGGCCAAATAACGGCACCAGATCTGCAACACGTCTTTACGTGGCACATGACTGTAGGCCATAGGGGAACATTGCTGAGCCGCCTTGCCACGCAGGATACCGGCAATGGCGCTATCAATCCCCTCTCTTTGCAACCAAGCACGCTGGTAGTTTTGCAGCTGTCGCATGGTCAAGGCCGTGCCAGCTCGCTCATTTGCTCGCGCTAAACAATCCACCTGCGCGCTACTACTCAATGTCCTCCAACCGTGTCCAACCAATAAATGAGGTGTCCTGACAAGATCGGACAGTCCCGGATCAAGCAGCCTGAGCAGTTCTCCAATACCTCTTGTTAAACTCCGCCGGGCTGACATTGCCAAGTCGTGAATGCCGACGCTGGCGGTTGTAAAAAATCTCTATGTATTCCTGAATCGCTGCCTTGGCCTCCGCTCTCGTCTCGAATCTATGGTGGTGAACCAGTTCATTTTTAAGAGACCCCCAGAAGCTTTCTATCGGGGCATTGTCGAAGCAGTTCCCCTTGCGTGACATGGAGGTCTGCATGCCAAATTGTACCTGGAGAGCCCGGTAAGCCTTGGCACAGTACTGACTGCCCCGGTCTGTGTGATGAATAAGCCCAACGGGTGGCCTCTTCTGCTGCACAGCCCGAAACAGCGCCTGACTGACCAACCCGGTGGTCATTCGCTCTCCCATCGCATAACCCACTATCTCACAGGTAAACACATCCTTGAGACCAGCCAGATAAAGCCAGCCTTCGTCGGTGGCAATATAGGTGATATCACCGGTCCAGACTTCGTTGGGCTTCGTCGGCGCAAAGACCTGACCAAGGAGATTCTCCGCCACGGGCAGGGAATGAGCAGAATGGGTTGTCGCCTTGAATTTGCGCTTTTGTTTGCAAGACAACCCCATTTCACGGCGCAATCGCCCAATCCGGTCCCGCCCAGCGTAAAATCCTTCGGCGGCCAACTCAGCTTGTAAACGCGATGCGCCATAGGTCTGGCGCGTCTTGCTGTGAGCAGCCCGAATGGCGACCTTGAGTCGTTCATCTTCTTGTTGGCGCTGTGACGGTGGACGCTGGCGCCAGTGGTAGAAGCCCGCACGAGAGACCTCCAGCACACGACAGATAACGGAAATGGGATAGATGTCCTGTTGGTTGGCTATCCACGCGTACTTGGCAGTGACTCCTGAGCAAAGTACGCGGCGGCCTTTTTTATGATGTCGCGCTCCATGTTGGCTTGTGCGAGAGCTTTGCGTAGCCGGGCCACTTCAGCCTCCAGCTCGGCGACAGAACGCGCTCCGGGAATGGCCGATGTATCCTTTCCTCCTTTGGCTGCGACCACCCAGTTGCTCAGTGTGCCTTTGGCAATACCCAACCTTCTGGCGGCTTCAGCTTGGCCAAGGCCTTGCTCCAACACCAGTCGAACCGCCTCTGCCCGAAACTCTGGTGAATAGTGTTCTCTCGATTTCATTCAATACCCCCGATTGTCTCATCGTAACAATCGGGACTGTCTGTGAAAATCAGGATACCTCAGTTTGACTTTGCCGCGCTGCAGCAGAACCTCCCGTAGCAACAGGATTTGGGTCTGCTCGTCGAGCTGCTCTTGATAACGCGCCTCCAGTTGGAACCGCTGGCGTTCGCCGGTTGACCGGGTACCCGTTTTGATCTCTTTGGCTCGCGCCTTATAGAGTCGGCTCAGTAGGGCCTCCAAGGCCCCTGTATTGACGCTCACCTGCTTGTTATTGGCATATTGCTCTCTCTGGATCTTGATGGCTTGCAATAGCGTCAGTATCGGCTGCGTAAAATCGACCTCAGACAGGGCCTTAATCATCACCTCACGTTGATTGTTCGCCATCAGCCTGACGTTGCGCAGCGCCTCTTCGACCGTTTGGTCCCGCTCGGCAATACCCTGAGAAAAATTGATATGTGATAACGCCAAGACGGCCAGGATCGTCACGGACTTGAGCTGAGCAAATAGCTCACCGTTGAGGCTATGGCCACTACGCAATTCCGCCAAGATGGCGTCAACGAGATAGAATTGGCTGAGTCTCCGATCTTTACTCAACCGCTCACGCATTTGCATGGCAGAGAGTGGCGATGGGGGCAGCATCTCTTTGGATGAGACAGAATCGATCCACTGCAGCTCGGCGGCCAACAACGCGGTCAGTGTTGGATCCAATCCCAGGATCCCCTGACAGCAGGCTTGCAACGATTCAAGGATTTGCCGGTGCCACTCGGCCAACGCCTCCGGAAACACCAGCTGTCGGGTAAGGGAACGGGCGGGTTCAGCGTCAAGACCCTCCACTGCCTGCTCCTGCGAAAGGTCATCACTCATCGGCTAACCTCTGCAAGAAGAAGTTAGGTTCGGGCACCGATACCATCCCGTTCTTTTTGTCTTTTTGCCGGGACTTGCTCAGCGCCTCCTGAGCATGCGCCAGCTGTTCCCGGGACAACCCGCACACCTTGGCCCAATAGTCTTGAGACAACCGCTTCTTCTGAAACCAGTTAAGACGCTGCTCGTCTGTCAGAACGCGATTGAAAATTCGTCGGCTGCATTCGATGAGACGGGGCTCCCCTAACAGCGTCATCAACCTCAGCCACTCCCCGGCCAGATGCTGCTCGACCTCACCATCATTCAGCCCGCAGGGGATCAATCGTTGCCCAGGCGGCGGTTTGATTGGCGACGGCCAAGACAATACTGGCAACAATGGCCCTACGATCATAAGCGCACTGCCCACATCATCGCCTGACGACAAGGGACGATAGAGAATAATGGCTGACTCCCAGAGCGTATGGAATTGATCGGCAATCGGCAGCCCAGTCTTGAAGCCCAACTCCAACCACGCCTCACGAAACGCGACTAACGCCGGATGGATCTGATAGTTCCCTGACTCCTTCGTCCTCATGTAAACCCCGTGTATCACCCGTTACTAACACATTACATAAAAATGTATTTTGTTTTCAAACAGTTCCTTAGCGATAAACCGATTCAGCCACACACCGAACCTCTGAACCTGCGCATGGCAGGCCTACCGCAGGCAGGTACTGTGAATGAAGTCAGGAATGGAGATGCAATTCACCAAGTGGGTAATCGTCGAGGGAGCGGGATCATTTAGCCGATATGCAAGGGGGAATGTGACTGACTCGGGTGACGTCAATTGAACAATACTTGGCTTTCTCCTGCACATGCTGGACACCGCTGTCGAGCGGTAACGCCTTCAGCGAGATAGGTCGCCATCAAACGACGACGCCATGCTCAATCTGGCCGATGAGATCGATAACTGCCTGAGCTCCGACAGCGGTCGTCAGGAAAGTAGCAGGAGGGTTTCCTCCCAGCGCCCGGGCAGGTTTGTTCAACCACTCAAGCGCCTTCCCCCTGTCCCCCTCGAACAGCGACTCCGCAGCCTCCATCACACTAACGAATGAATAGATACGGGCACTCTGAGCGCGGGACAGCAGGGCCGCCGCAGTGCGCTTGCGTGTCACCGTCGAGCGGTCAATGCCAACCAGCTGACAGACTATCTTGACGTCGCAGCCCAGCAACGCAGCCAGTTCATTGACGATGGAGGGAGCCATTCCAGCCACAATGAGATGATGCGCCCCCACAAGCTCCTGGGGCAAGGCCAGCGAGGCCATCAGCCCCTTCGGTTGGCGGATCTGGCGAACAGAACGATAAGCAGCGTAGGACATGGCGAGGCGGCTCCCTGTATCATTGCGCCTTTAAACTAGCCCATCTAAACCATACCATCAACGATGCAGGACTCTTTCAAACCCCAAACGTTAACCTATGAAGCCACCGCAAAACTGCGCCAAACTTGCCACTAAAACTGGCGCAGTTTAGTTAACTGCGCCAAAATGGCGCCATATATATGAAAAACGCGCCAACAAACACGATGTCAGCGACCACAGACCTACTAGAGACTATCAGGGGATCCGAAAGCGGATTGACGCTGGCTGAACTGCTGGGCCGCCACCCGAGCATAGCCAGACGCACCGCACAGCGCCTGATAGCCAAGCTGATTGAAAGCGGCCACATCACAGCCCAAGGCGAAGGACGGGCTCGCCGCTATCATGCTGACTCCGAGAGCCATACCGAGCCCCGGATAGCCAAGGTGGACAGTTTCCCCGCGTTCATCCCACTCTCTGCCGACAGCCTGGATATCCTTGCCTATATCGACCAGCCCCTCCCAGCCCGCAAGCCCGTGGGCTATCAGCATGATTTCTTGCAGGCATATCATCCCAACGAAACCTGTTACCTGTCCGAATCACTGCGCCGTCAGTTGCACAACATGGGCAAGACCACAGACATCGATGAGCCTGCCGGCACATACAGTCGAGCGATCCTGAACCGTTTGTTGATCGACTTATCATGGGCATCGAGCCACCTGGAAGGTAATACCTATAGCAGGCTAGACACCCGTGAACTTATCGAGCACGGCAAGGCCGCGCGGGGTAAGGGAGCCATCGAAACGCAGATGATCCTGAACCATAAAACCGCGATCGAGTTACTGGTCGAAAACATCGACAGTGCCGAATTTAACCGCTACACCCTGATGAACTTGCACAGCGCCCTGGCGGAAAACTTGCTACCCAACCCTGCCGATGAGGGGCGCATTCGCCAACATGCTGTCGACATCAGTAAAAGTATCTATCGCCCGTTATCCACGGCACAACAAATCGAAGAGGTGCTGGACGAGGTGCTGAGCAAAGCCAATCAGATCCACGATCCGTTTGAACAATCGTTTTTCATGATGGTGCACTTGCCCTACCTACAACCTTTTGCCGACATCAATAAACGCACTTCCCGCCTAGCCGCGAATCTCCCCCTGTTTCGTGGCAACCTCTGCCCGCTCACCTTCCTCGATGTACCAGAACAGGCCTACAGCCGCGCCACCCTCGGTGTGTACGAAATGGCCCGCATCGAACTGCTACGCGACCTGTACGTGTGGGCTTATGAACGTTCAACCCAAGAATATCTTGCCATCAAGCGGGATCTCGCCGAACCTGACCCACTTCGCCTAGCATGGCGGGATCTTATCAAACAGACTGTCCGTGGGGTCGTCACGTCGATCCAACTTGATCCACTCAGCACCATTGAACAAGCGGTGTCAGAGAACGTCCCGCAGCAAGAGCGATCGGCCGTACAGGCACTGATTGTTGAAGAGTTGCGAAGGCTGCATGAAGGTGTTCTGGCACGCTATGGTTTACGGCCCTCGGAGTTTATCGCGTGGAAAGCGCAACATGGGCGCTGATTGATACTGTGACAATCGTCGAGTTGAGTATCTATTAAGGTATTCCATAGTGCGGTGCTCTATGCCGAGGACATCATCATGAGTTACCAAAGCCTGGCAGCCACCACTGCCAATATCACAGAGCTCAGACGCAATCCAATGGGGACCATCAAAGAGGGAAAAGGCGATGCCGTCGCCATCCTCTATCGTAACGAGCCAGCATTCTATTGTGTGCCGCCTGAGCTCTACGCCTACTATCTGGAACTGGCCGAAGATGCCGAGCTGAACCGTATTGTCGATGAGCGAGTCAAACGGTCGGAGTTCGTCAGCGTCAACCTGGAGGACCTATGATTTAGAATCCCATCCTTGCCATCACTACCCTCAGCTCTTGCAAATCAACGTTGATCAAGCGCGGGCTGGAGATCAACGCTACGATGCCCCTTATTGTCATCGCAGCATTAGTCGTGTCATGGCCCTCCTCCCCTCATTGTGTGAGCGAACTGGCAGCGCCTGCTGATCTGGGCCCCGGTGTAGTAATAAAGGGGAATTCACTTGGGCGCTTCCGATGGAGACGAACCACTGAAAAGCAAAGGCCGTCAGGCGGCATTCCTGTCTGACTCATCCATCCGGGGTTTTCAGCGTCCAATTTTGACCACCCTGGAGTGTGTGCAACCATCCGATTTTTGGATCGAAGATCCATCAGCAGCTTGTTGTCGTGCTCGGACTTCATGCGGTAGGCTGCGCCCGGCGGCAAGACGTTAGCCTAGTGGTTCATGTCGATGATGACGCAGGGATGGCCGCCACCCGCCGGTTAAACTCGGCAAACTCTTCAGCATTATCTTCCCAACGCTCAATGCTGGCCGCCAGCAGGTCTAACAGCTGGACGTTGTTATCGTAGTCATCCACCAGCTCATCTATCAGTGCCAGCGCACTTTCGTAGTCATGCTGGTTGTCGATATGGGTGAAGTAGGGCAGCTCGGCCAAGGCCTCTCGGAGCTGTACCAGAATGGGTTTCAACATGTCAGAGTTACCTTGTTGGTTGCGCCCCCCCGTTTTCGATAACACTGGGGACCTGTCCAGTTTAGATCTTCAATGGAGGTGGCTGCTTGGTATGACACCATCACTGCATTTGCAAATTTTCCCGAGAAACCTCGGCTAGATTGGCAAAATTTCGTGCTCATCAATTCAAGAAGGTATTTAAAGAAGCGAACGCGGGTGCGAACTTGTGAGCTCCCGTGAAGCGATCGCAACAATCATGGACTCACTGACAGAGACGATCAACCGACGCACCATCGCCGCCTTGGCTTTTGTTGCGCCAACCCCAGTGCACTCCTGCTGAAACTCGTTACACCTTGTTTTAATGGCCCCTTGAATCGAAAGTGCGACACCCATACCTGAGGATCAAGGTTAAATACCGCCTTTAGCGTGTGAAAAACATTTACCGCCTAAAGCAGGTAAATATTGATATACCTGCCACAGCGTGTAAATTAAAAGAAATTACGCTACCAGGTAAGTCAAATCATGAAAGTAACCAGCGCCAAGCAACTTAGTGCCTGTCTCAAGGATGCCAGGCTTTCGCAAAAGCTCTCCCAAGGCAAAGTGGCCGGCAAGGTGGGGATCAGGCAGGACACGGTGTCCAGCTTCGAGCTCAATCCCGAGTCAACCAAGCTGGAGACCTTGTTCAAGATCCTCGCCGCACTGGAACTCTCCCTCGATATCAGGCCCCGCACCGATCCTGCGGAAAACGCCACGCCTGGCTGGAAGGAGGAGTGGTAATGGCCAGCCTGACGGTCTACATGAACGGATACCGGGTAGGTACCTTTACCAAGGCGACCAATGGTGCTCACCAATTTCAGTACGATGAATCGTGGGTGAAGTTGCCAGGCAGCCGCCCCATCTCGCTCTCCATGCCATTACGCCAGCAGCGCTACCAGGGCGATGAGGCCTATAACTTCTTCGATAATCTGCTGCCAGATAACCCGGAAGTAAGAAACCGGGTGGTGGCGCGCTATCAAGCCGATTCCACCCAACCCTTTGATCTGCTCAGTTGTATTGGCCAGGACAGCGTGGGGGCATTGCAACTGGTGGCTCAGGGCAGACCTGTGCCAGACGTTAAGCGCATTGAGTGCAAGCCGCTCTCTGACGCCGAACTGGAGCAGATCATGACCAGCTACCAGCAAGGGATCCCGCTTGGTATGGTGAGGGAAGAGGACGATTTTCGGATATCCATCGCCGGGGCTCAGGAAAAGACCGCGTTACTCTACCTCGACAACCGTTGGTGCTTACCGCATGCAGCGACCCCAACCACCCACATTATCAAGCTGCCCATTGGCAAGATCGAAAGCCACTCCTACTCGATAGACCTCTCCCAGAGCGTAGAAAACGAATATCTCTGCACCCTGATCGCCAAAGCATTGGGTCTTCCGGTTCCCCATTGCTTCATCATGCAGGTCGGCAAGGTCAAGGCTCTGGCGGTGGAACGCTTCGATCGGCGCTACGCCACGGATCGCAGTTGGATCATGCGCCTGCCCCAAGAGGACTTCTGCCAGGTGTTGAATGTACCGTCAGCACGCAAGTACGAGAGCCATGGTGGACCGGGCATTGCTGACATCATGACGACCCTGCTGGGATCGGCCACGCCGGAGCAGGATCGGTACCTGTTTATGAAGTCTCAGGTGTTGTTCTGGCTGCTGGCTGCCACTGATGGCCATGCCAAGAATTTCTCGGTGTTTATCGAACCTGAAGGGCGTTTCCGGCTTACACCGTTTTACGACATCCTTTCCATGTATCCTGCATTTGGTGGTAAAGGATTACATCCCCGTGATGCCAAGTTGGCCATGGGGCTTACTGCAACCAAGGGCAAAAAATACGCGATAGAGCAGATATTTCCTCGCCATTTTTATCAAACGGCCAAGGCGATTGGTTTTGAACAAGTGCAGATGGAAAAAATCATCAGCGAACTGACGGATAATCTGGATGAGGTAATATCAATCGTTCGTCAGCAATTGCCTGATACATTTCCCACTGAGATTGCAGATTCAATTTTGGGTGGACTCAGTTCGAAAGCGCAACGCTTAAAACGATAATTGACCAATGTGACAAATGCCTCTTGCATCGCCCCAAATGAGCCTCTATCGAGGCTCATTTTTTTTGCGTACGAGCGAGTGAATGATCCATTTTAGATCAAAAAAACAACTAAAAATGCAGAAGCCTGAAGTGCTAATTTTGGCAACATAAAATTTCCTCAGCTAACCTAGACAGACTTAACGGCAATAAGACATTGATTTTAAAGTATTATATTTATTTGATGTTTGACGTATTCTGATGACATTTTAACTCTATTAACAGGTACGGCCTTCTAAGCCGTGGGTCGCAGGTTCGAATCCTGCAGGGCGCGCCATCGATACAGATGAGTTTGATTACTGTATCGAAGGCAGATTTCAGTGGTGGCTGTAGCTCAGTTGGTAGAGTCCCGGATTGTGATTCCGGTTGTCGTGGGTTCGAGCCCCATCAGCCACCCCATTCTCCCCTCCAGGCTGGGATCAGCCTGATGAGACAGCAGCACGCTGTCTGTTTGGACCGGCCACTGGCCGGTCTTTTTGTTTCTGCGCCGCCCGCTTTTTGGCGCAATGCCCCCACCCCATCCTCTGGCGCTCGGTGCCCTGCTCAGAATGCAATCCGGACCGCCGTCACAAAAATGGGGTTTTCTGCCCCGCTCAAGACACGCCCTCCCCATGCCATGACCCAGCGCAAGTCCAGGTCTGATCCCTCGTGTTATGGATAAAAAGATTGATAACACGGCTGCCAGGGCGCTCCTTCCTTCTCTTATCCCTTGTACAGGAGCAGCCAAATTCGATGGCACCGATTCATCTTTTCGTAATACGGTCATCCCATCCTTAATCAATTAGCTGAAATATAAGGAGTTATTGATAACCCCCCGATGCCGGTCCAAGGCCCAGCCTGTCACATGCCCCGCCGGTTGCAGGAAAAGTTCCCATACTGAGTTGTCTGCATTGCACATGACTGCCAAGGAGAGACAGAGATGAGTGAAGAAAGCAAATGCCCCTTCAACCACACCGCCGGCGTCGGCAGAACCAATCGAGATTGGTGGCCGAACCAGTTGCGGCTGGATCTGCTGCATCAGCATTCCCCCGGCGCCGATCCCATGGACAAGGACTTTGACTACGCCAAGGCCTTCGCCAGCCTGGATTACAAGGCACTCAAGAAAGATCTGGTCAAGCTGATGACGGATTCCCAGGAGTGGTGGCCGGCGGACTTCGGTCACTACGGCCCCCAGTTCATCCGCATGACCTGGCATGCTGCGGGCACCTATCGCACCACCGACGGTCGCGGTGGCGGCGGCCGTGGTCAACAGCGCTTCGCCCCCCTCAACAGCTGGCCTGACAACGTCAACATCGACAAGTCCCGTCGCCTGCTCTGGCCCATCAAGCAGAAATACGGCAACAAGATCTCCTGGGCCGATCTGCTGATCCTCGCCGGCAACGTCGCCCTGGAGACCATGGGTTTTCGCACCTTCGGCTTTGGCGGTGGGCGGCCCGACGTGTGGGAGCCGGATCAGGACGTCAACTGGGGGGATGAAATTGCCTGGCTCGGGGTCGATCCCGATCGGGTCAAGGGCGATCGCGAGCTCACGGCCCCCTTCGGCGCCACCCACATGGGCCTCATCTACGTCAACCCGGAAGGGCCCAACGCCAGCGGCGATTACATGGAGGCGGCCAAGGACATCCGCTCCACCTTCGGTCGCATGGCCATGAACGATGAAGAGACGGTGGCCCTTATCGCGGGCGGCCACACCTTCGGCAAGGCCCACGGCGCCGCGCCCGAATCCCACAAGGGACCAGAGCCGGAAGCCGCGCCTCTGGAGGCCCAGGGCCTCGGCTGGATGAGCGACTTCGGCAGCGGCCATGGCAAGGACACCGTCTCGAGCGGGCTCGAAGTAACCTGGACCAAGACACCGGCCCTGTGGAGCAACAACTTCTTTGAAAACCTGTTCAACTACGAGTGGGAGCTGACCAAGTCGCCAGCCGGCGCCAAGCAGTGGGTGGCCAAGGATGCGCCCGAGATCATTCCCGATGCGCACATCCCGGGCAAGTTCCACAAGCCGACCATGCTCACCACCGACCTGACCCTGCGCTTTGACCCCGAGTTTGGCAAGATCTCCCGCCACTTCTACGAGGATCCGCAGGCCTTCGCCGATGCCTTTGCTCGCGCCTGGTTCAAGCTGACCCACCGCGACATGGGCCCCATCGCCCGCTACCTGGGGCCGGAAGTGCCCAAAGAGGAGCTGATCTGGCAAGACCCCATCCCCGCCGTCAATCATCCCCTGATCGATGACAAGGACGTGGCCCTGCTCAAGGAGCAGATCCTGGCGGCCTCCCTGTCCGTGGCCGAGCTGGTGTCGACCGCCTGGGCCTCCGCGTCCACCTTCCGTGGCTCTGACAAACGCGGTGGCGCCAACGGTGCCCGCATCCGGCTCGCCCCGCAAAAGGATTGGGCCGTGAACCAGCCTGCCCAGCTTGCGAAAGTGCTTCAAGCCCTCGACGGGATACAGCAGACCTTCAACGCTTCCGCCACCGGCGGCAAGCGGGTCTCCCTCGCCGATCTCATCGTGCTGGCGGGCGGCGTGGGGGTCGAGCAGGCCGCGAAGAGAGCCGGTGTCGCCGTGACCGTGCCCTTCACTCCGGGCCGGATGGATGCCTCCCAGGCCCAGACCGATGTGGACTCCTTCGCGGTACTCGAGCCCCTCGCAGATGGATTTCGCAACTACGCGGGCGAGTGCGCGGGCTTCGCGGAGACCATGCTGATCGACAAGGCGCAGCTGCTCACCCTGAGTGCCCCCGAGATGACGGTACTGGTGGGCGGTATGCGGGTGCTCGGCACCAACGCGGGCAACTGCCACGGGGTCTTTACCGCCGCCCCGGGTACCCTCTCCAACGACTTCTTCGTCAACCTGCTCGACATGGGCACGGAGTGGAAGCTGGCGGCTGGCAGCCAGGGAGTCTATGAAGGCCGTGATCGCCAGAGCGGCAAGGTGAAGTGGACCGGAACCCGGGTCGATCTGGTGTTCGGTTCCAACTCCCAGCTGCGCGCCCTGGCAGAGGTCTACGCCAGTGCAGATGCCAAGGAGAAGTTCGTGAAGGACTTTGTGGCGGCCTGGACCAAGGTGATGAACCTGGATCGCTTCGACCTCGCCTGAGGACGCTGGCAGGCGCCCCGTTCCCAACGCCCCGGAAACGGGGCGTTTTTTATGGGCCGCTTCCAACCCCCGGCCTCTCCCCGCTCTTCTCGCGACGGCGCAGCCTGCCCGGCGTCAGCCGGCGGTGATGACGGTGCAGCCCTCCCCTTCGAACGTCTTGACCAGGACCGGATCCTGCCGGGTGCAGATCAGGTAGTCGAGATCCGCAGCGTGCAGGAAGGGGTAGGAGGCCAGGGACTCCAGCTTGTCGTCATTGCACAGCACCGCCAGCGAGCCGCAACGCTCCGCGACCCGGCGCTTGAACTCGCTGTCCTGGTAATGCACGGCGCTGAAGCCGAGATCCGAGGACCAGGCACAGACCCCCAGGAAACCGAGGTCGAAGCGGAACTTTTTGATGCCCTCGGCCGCCGTGATGTCGACGGCCCCGCCGACCAGCGGATCCTGCTCGCCACCGATGAGGATGGTCCTGATGCCGGGTCTCTCCAGCAGCCGGCAGGCGATGGCCGGGCTGTTGGTCACCACCGTCAGACCCTGGTGTTCCGGCATGAGGGAGGCCAGTAGCAGGTGGGTGCTGCTGGCATCCAGGAAGATCAGCTGGTTCGGTTTGACCAGGCTCAGGGCGGCCACGGCCAGGGCCTGCTTCTGCGCCACATGCTGGGTACTGCGTTCGGTCAGGGTCCCCGTCTGGGGCGACAGGGAGATGGCGCCACCGTGAATGCGCTTGCAGCGTCCCTCATCGGCCAGATAGCGCAGATCCCGCCTGATGGTCGCCTCCGTGGTGCCCAGCGGCTCCGCCAGCTCCGCCGCCATCACTTTGTGGTGCGCGGCCAGCAGATCCAGAATGAGGAGCCGTCGCTCCTCCGGTGAATACTTGTCCATGGTGTTCCCTTGTAATGGCCGGGCGTTCATCGCCCGGCCCGCCTCACGCCCCCAGCCTCTGCAGTGCGAGCAGTTGCAAGATGGTGTGCATGACGGCGTCTTCATCGTTCGAGCGGGTGATGAAATGGGCGGCATCCTTGGTCCGTCGTGGCCATTGCGCATGGCGAAACTGAAGTCGGCGCACGCCATCAGCCCGAGTCGTTGAGCCCGTCGCCAAAGACCAGGGTCTCATGGCGACCGGCGCCGCCCAGCTGCTGCAACCTGGCCACCGTTGTCCCCTAGTGCACGCCGGCATTGGCGATGTCTATCCACTGCTTGTCGGACGCCACTATGTAGGCCTCGTCATCACACTCGCCAAGCTGGCCCCGCAGATCCAGGCAGCGGCCCTGCTTGTCTTAGACGGTGATCTTCACAACGTCCGTGGTGATGTCGCCAAAATCGGCGACCGTCTGCACCTGGGTGTAGGAGCGACGCACCAAGGCTTTCAGATGATCCGGCACCTCCTCCCGGATCGCCGCGCAGGCCGCCGTGCAGGCGATGACGATATGCTCGCCCGGCAGACGCGCCAACCGACGGATGATGGCCAGGCCCAGGGCGTTACCCAGCAGCGACTGATAGACGTAGCGCCCCTAGTGCTTGATGCGGGTGGCGCTGTCTTCCAGGATCCAGAAATTCGCGCTCTGCGCCCCCAGCCGCACCTCGACCCGGTCGACCTGTTTTCCCGTGCAGGGCGCAAAATCTATCCCCTGCTGCGCCATGGCGGCAACCACCTCGGCGAACAGGGCTCGGTTGTTATCCCCCCTGCTATATGAGGAAGGTGCCGTCCATGTCCGTGATGATGGGTTTGATCATGCTGTTACCTCGGATGTATGCATTCTGATCGCGGTCATCATATCGCCACAATGAACACATACAAACAAATACAAGAACATTTTTGTTCATATGAACTCGAAATGATCATAGCATGACCTCCTCGCTCGGAGGATCCCAGGCACAGCCCCTCCTTCGACTGTCATCCAAGGAGACCCCATGTTGTCCACACTCTCCAGCCGGCGGCCCCGGGGTGAGCGGCTCGCCACCCGAGCCACCTTCTTCTGCTCGGGCTTTGCCACCGCGGCCTGGGCCTCCATCATCCCCTTCGTCAAACTGAACGCGCAGATAAGCGACGCCACCCAGGACTATGTCGGCGTGCTCTCCAGCCCCTCCCTGGTCGGCTTTGTCGCCGACGCATTCGGTCTGCCGGCTGCCCTCCACGGCGTCGTTTTGCTGATGGTGCTGGCCCTGCTCCTCAGCAGAGGCGTGGGGCTGGCCCCCCGGCCCCCCCCTCTTTCTACAACCTGTCAGGAGCTGCCATGAGAAACCCTGTTTTCGGCGACGTGGTATTAAATACCGAGGACATTGCGCTCGGCGTCGAGGTCATCGCCAAACGGCTCAACGAGCGATTCACGGAGGCGGTGGTGATCACCGTGGTGCCGGGCGGCATGCTGTTTACCGCCGATGTCGTCAGGGCGCTGCGCTTTGATATCGCCATGGACTACATCTCCTGCCCCCACACTCCGGGGGAGCGCCACAATGCCTCTCCCATCGTCTTTCACAACAATGTCGGCATCCAGGGCAGAGACGTCATCCTGATGGACGACGCCATCGAATCGGGGGGTACCATGAGGCGGCTGGTCGCGCACCTGCAGGCGTTCGCGCCACGTTCCCTGTCCATCGCGACCCTGTTTGTCAAACCAGGGCGCGTGGCTATCCCCGCCGAGCAGTTTTATGCCTATGAAATGACGAACGATGATCTGCTGGTGGGCTACGGCCTGCCCTGGGAGCACAAGTACCGGAATATCCCCTATGTCTCCAGGTTGAAGAGATAACGGGACGGGACAAGGTTAGGGAACGATAAACCGATCAGGATAAAACCTGACAGCAAGAGAAGAATTGACCAGACCACGTCCCGGTGTCGCCCGGTGTACGGCCTATGCCACTCCAACAGGGCTAGTCCACCCGCCTGTCGATTCCGGGTAGAGACCAGATTGCCGGTTACCGGAAAAACAAAAGGCCCCGTCTTGCGACGGGGCCTTTTGTTTTATTTGGCGGTGAGGGAGGGATTCGAACCCTCGATACGTTGCCGTATACACACTTTCCAGGCGTGCTCCTTCAGCCACTCGGACACCTCACCAAATTTTTACTGCTTGAAGTGGCTTTCGGAGCGCGCTGCGCGTGCATCTTGCCGACTTCGTCGGTGGGCAGCCTCTCGGATACCGCACCAAATTTTGTCTGTGGTTTAACGTGTTCAGCCAACACGGTATTCGCTGCGCCGTTGCGCTGGAACGGGGCGTAATTTAGGGGAAAGCCCCGCCGCCGTCAACGGCTTTTTAGCCGCAGCGAACCGTTCGCACATTAAACGCACAGTTCAGGTGCTGAGGTCAGTGAACGGATTCCGGTGCGACCTGGATTTCCGGCAGATTGAGGAAGCCAAGGCGTTCACATTCGGAAACCACTTCATGGGTGGCTGCCGTAGTGCTTTCAACGAACAGCAGGAATTGCTCGACGGTGAGACCCGCCTTGGTAAAGACGGTGTGACCCACAACGAGGCGTGGCAGGTTGTCATCGATGATGTCGAGGAACACCTTGAGGGACGGATATTGCATGTTGAGACGACCCAGTTCGGCCACCAGGGGCAGCAGCGATGAGGGGCGCACTTCCAGCTCGGATGAGAACAGCAGCCCTTCCTCTTCCACGAAGATCCGGCTCTCCTGGATGCCCTCGACGGACTGCAGGGAGACCATGTGGATGCCATGACACTGATCGCACACATAGTGCTCGATCCGGGCCTGTTGCAACCAACGCATTATCATTTCAGAGCTGGGGATATTCATCATTTTCACGACACGGTAGAGATCAAGGGGCGCAGTCTAAACCAATTTTCAGACAACCAAAAGCACACAGGCCGGATCCCCGTCGTCTCGCTTCTTTTTGACAGGCCCTGTGCCTATACTCAGCCATTCTCGTAGCGCACTCGCCTCCAAAGAGCCCGATGACCATCCAAGAAAAGTATCGCCTGCACCTCAAATCCCTCTCGGATGAACTGCTCGCCCTGCAAAAACCCATCCGCATCCTGGATGCCATCAAATGGCCCCGTCACCTGCAAAGCGACTTTCTGGCAAGTGGCGGCAAGGCACTGCCCGCCATCGACAGGCACTTCTATGAATCCCTCCCCCTGGGGTTCGATCCCCGCAACAAGTACCTTGAGCTCAAGGAGTTGAGGGACAGGATCCGCCGGCGCCTCGGCCCCCAGGACGATCTCGGCCGGATCCTGCAAGAGACGGTGGATCAGTACATGGTGGTCATCGAGATGCTGCGCCAGCGCGGGCAGCCTGACTTCCAGCGCTACAGTCAGCGGTTCTACGGCTCGGCAAGCGATCACCTGCGCGGGGATCGCAAGACCCTGAAGGAGCTGGGGGCCAGATTGTGCGACATCTTCTCCCTGCCCGGCGCCCGCCATCTGGTGCGCCCCTACCCCAAGGAGTTCGAGGGGGAAGCCGCGGTGGCGAGGTTGCAAGGCAAGCTGTCGAGCTACTTCAGCGACGGCACAGTCCAGGTCAAGCTCAGCGATGGCATCGTCTCCGATGCCGCCGCCGGGGGGGATTACATCAAGCTCAACTCCCACGCCCGTTTCTCGGAGCTCGATCTGCAGGTGCTGGAGGTACACGAAGGCTGGGTTCACGTCGGCACCACCCTCAACGGCCGCCAGCAATCTTACGCCACCTGGCTCGGCGCCGGCTCGCCCCGCATCACCGCCTGTCAGGAGGGGTTGGCAGTACTCATCGAGACCCTCACGTTCAGCTCCTTCCCGGACAGGGCCAAGCGCATCTCGGATCGGGTCATGGCCATCGACATGGCGGAGCGTGGCGCCGATTTCATCGAGGTGTTCCGCCACTTCGTAGCCAAGGGGGCCAGCGAGCACGACGCCTACAAGATCACCCAGCGGGTGTTTCGCGGAGGCATGGTCGAGGGGGGCGCCTGCTTTACCAAGGATCTCTCCTATGTGAAGGGCTATGTGGAGACGGTGAACTTCATTCGCAGCGCCGTGCTGGAGGGGGTGCCGGAGATCCTGCCCATGCTGTTCGTCGGCAAGGTGACCCTGGACGACATCCCCGTGCTCTATCAACACTATCTGGAGGGGCTCATCGACGCCCCCCGCTACCTCCCTCCCATGTTTCGCGACCTCACCGGGCTCTACGTCTGGTTCGGCTTCGCCTCCGGCATGTCCCTGGTGGACATAGGCCGGGTACAGCAGCATTTTCGCCAGCTCTTCCACCGCCTGCCGGCGGCAGACCCCATCATCGCCCCCGTCGACATCGAGATCGACTGACCCCCATAGACAAAGAGGGCGCCAGATGGGCGCCCTCTTTGGTGTCCAGGCTGCACGAGCCAGCCATGGGTTACTTGAAGGCCCGTCCTTCCAGATAGTGCTTGCGGCAGAGCGACACATAGCGATCGTTGCCGCCGATCTCCACCTGCTCACCGTCGCGCATCACCTGCCCCGCCTCGTTGACCCGCGAGTTCATGTGGGCCTTGTTGCCGCACCAGCAGATGCTTTTGAGCTCTTCGAACTTGTCCGCCAGACAGAGCAGGTGGTAGGAGCCGGGAAACAGTTCGCCGCGAAAATCGGTCTTGAGACCATAGGCAATCACCGGAATATCCTGCTCGTCGACGATGCGGGCGAGCTGGTAAACCTGCTCACGGGTCAGGAACTGAGCCTCGTCAACGATGAAGACATCGATGTGCCGCTTTGCGTGGCGCGCCTTGACCATCTCGAAGAGATCGCAGCTGTCGCTGAACACCTCCACTTTCAGCTCAAGACCGACCCTGGCACTGATGACGCCGGCACCGAAGCGATCGTCGATGGCGGGCGTCATGGCCAGCGGATACATGCCACGCTCCAGATAGTTGAAGTGGGCCTGGATGAGCTGGGTCGATTTGCCTGAGTTCATGGTGGCAAATTTGTAGTGCAGTGAAGCCATGATGGGGTTCCGAAACGGGAGTGATGGGGCGCATGCTAACCAAAGCCCCTGCCAAAACCAAGGGGCCCGCAGGCCCCTTGTTCTCTTATGCGACTGCCACGGCGCTATACGCCCGGGCTTTGCGCAAATGGTAACCGGAGAAGATCAGGAACCAGAGCCCGCTCACGGTGAAACCGGCCAGCGCGGAGTGCATCAGCCCCATCACCAGGTAGCCGAGCGCCGCGCCAAAGGCGATGGCCAGGGCATAGGGCAGCTGGGTCATCACGTGATCGATGTGATGGCAACCGGCCCCAGTGGCAGACAGGATGCTGGTGCTGGAGATGGGGGAGCTGTGATCCCCGAACACGGACCCTGCCAGTACGGCGGCCAGCATGGGCAGCATCAGACTGATGTCGCTGGCGGCCGCCATGTCGCCGGCGAGCGGCAGCATGATGCCGAAAGTACCCCAGCTGGTGCCGGTGGCAAACGCCATGGCGCAGGAGAGCACGAAGACCACGGCGGGCAGCACTTCCACCGGCAGATTGCCATTGGCCAGGGAGGCCAGGTATTTACCGGTTTCCACATCGCGCACCACGGCGCCGATGGTCCAGGCGAACAGCAAGATGTTGATGGCGGGCAGCATGGCCATGATCCCCTGCGGAGCCGCCTTCATCCAGTTGCTTGCCCCGAGCTTGAGGCGCATGGCCAGACCGATGGAGACCACCAGGCTGCACAGAGCACCATAGACCAGGGAGGAGCCGACATTGGTGTTTTCGAAGGAGCCGAGCACGCTGAACGGCAGCCCCTTGTCGGCCAGCACAGCAGCCCCGGAGTCAATCATGAAATAGACGGTGGCCAGGGTGAGGGTCAGGATGGGCAGCACCATGTCAATCATGCCGCCATTGCTCTCCTCCGGGCTCTCCATGTCGAGCCCGATGGGGCGCCCCTTGGACTCGTCCCACAGCTTGCTTTCCAGTGCCCACTGCTCATGCTGGCGCATGGGGCCTATGTCGAGCTGGAAGGCGATCACCACCAGCACCATGATCAGGGTGAACACCGCATAGAGGTTCATGGGGATCATTTCGACGAAGGCGGAGATGGGGCTCTGGTCGGTCAGACCATGAGCCGCCATGATGCCGCCGACGAGGGCGATGATGTAGGCCCCCCAGGAGGAGATCGGCATCAGCACGCAGACCGGCGCGGCAGTGGAGTCCAGCAGATAGGCCAGCTTGGCGCGGGAGATCTGGAAGCGATCAGTCACCGGACGGCAGATGGCCCCCACCGACAGGCTGTGGAAGAAGTCGTCGATGAAGAAGGCAAACACCATCAGACCGGTCAGGGACTTGGCACCCTTGCGGGTCTTGGCGCGGCGCTCCGCCCACTCGGCAAACGCCCGGGTCGCACCGGAGACGCTCATCAGGCTGATGAGGCCGCCCAGCAGCAACATGAAGAGGATCATGTTGACGTTGTCACGATTGAGCGCACCGTCGACCCAGAAGATCCTGAGCACGGTATCGAGCATGTAATGCAGGGACGCAAGGGGAGAAAACTGGTTGAGCAGCAAGCTGCCTGCGACTATGCCCACCCCCAGCGACACCAGGACGCGGCGAGTGATGATCGCCAGCGCAACGGCCAGCAGGGGAGGAACGACGGACCAACCGGAGTCGGCGTAATGAACGATGTCCATGATCTCTTTGCACCTAAAGACAACAGGTGGAGATCTACCGAGAGGATCAAAGAAACAAAACCCATGGGGAGGGTATACTCCTCAGCCCCTTCAGGTAGCGCTCCATAGTGGATGACTATGGCAGTCCTGCACCTATTAGATGCAGAACCAGCAACCCGGTATGATGGCCTGGTCACTTCGGCGCCGACTCCTTTCATCGAGCATCGCAGGCATCACCCTCCGCTCGGTTACTCATAGGCAGCGCGCCTCTACTTAAAGGTATTCGCGGCACATTTTATCGAGCCGCCGGGTGATAGCAAGTTTTTTGATTAAATTTCAAGGTTTCTGAGGCGCCCACATCTTCAAAGATAGTCAAATGGTTCATCAAATACTCCGCTGGCGATATTTTCATCTGACATAAACCCATTCGAAGATGTTGGCCCATCAAACGGATAAAAATATCCTTCATACCTATTTCAAGACTTAATTTATCAGCCTAATTAATTATTTGGGCAGGCTTGACTTGGTGCCAAACACCCCTATAAATTATCGAAAAACCAGTTCTTCCCTTAATATTTTGCTCGCGTGGTAGCCAATATGAACGAATTTCTGAAAGTGCTGTTGAATATCCGTAGCCTGCGTGCAGTTTGCCGCGATTTGACGCTGGAACAACTGGAAGAAGGCTTGGAAAAGCTCTCCGCCATCGTCGATGAACGTCGACAAGATGAATCCGCCGAACGCCAGGCCCGTGAAGAGCATCAAAAGAAAATTGCCGAATATGCCGAAATGCTGAGGGCCGCAGGGATAGATCCCGCCGAATTGGTCAACACCGTGGTTCCCGAGAATACCAAGGTCAGCAAACGTGCGCCCCGCCCCGCCAAATATCGTTATCTGGACAATGGCGTGGAAAAAACCTGGACCGGTCAGGGCCGCATGCCCTCGGTCATTGCCAAGGCCGTTGCCGAAGGCAAATCCGTGGAAGCCTTTGCCATCTGACAGCAATATCAGGCCCCTTTCCACAGCAATAAAAAAACCTCGCAAGGCGAGGTTTTTTTATTGCTGCTTCGAGCGGTTGTCAGCCTCTGTCAGCCGCCTTGACCCAGAGGATCTCCGGGGTGCCTGACGATACCAACAAGTATCGGGCGATGGTGAAAAACCAGTCGCTCAGCCGGTTGAGATAGGGCAAAACGGCCGGATTTACCCGCTCTACGCGGCTCAATCCAAGCAGCAGGCGCTCGCAGCGACGGGTCAGGGTACGCACCACATGTGCCTGGGCCGCCGCCCGCGAACCGCTCGGCAAAATAAAATTGCGCAGCACCGGCAACCCGGCACTGTAGGCATCGATCTGTTGCTCGAGCCTGTTCGTCCAAGCCTCGTTCACCTGCCACAGCGCATCCGTTTGCGATTCACTGGAAAATGCCAGCTCCCCGCCCAGATCAAACAGCTCCTGCTGCAACAATATGAGATCGGCCAGGAGTGTGCTCTCCCCGACGGGTATTTCAGCCATCAACAAGCCTATTTGGGAATTCAGCTCGTCGATGGCGCCATAGGTCTCGACACGTTTATCGTCTTTGGCCAGGGAAGTGCCATCGGCAAGTCGCGTGAGCCCTTTGTCCCCTTGCCTTGTATATATTCTCATTCCGACATCCTGTTAATAATGGGAATAATCATGGACTCGAGTCCATTGAGCTTTATCTCGTAGGCCAGTGCCAGAGACTGGCCCAGGGTACCGGCCGGAAAACCGCTTCGCGCCATCCATACCAGATAGGGCTCGGGAATATCGATGATGCGCCGCCCCTTGTATTTCCCGTAAGGCATCTTGCTGGCCAGCGTCAGCAAGATGCGCTCATCGCTGAGTCCATCCATATCAATCGATATTCAGGTATTTATGGGTCTGGATGGAGAGTCGCCAGTTACGGGCGATGCAGGTCGCCATGGCCAGCTCCGTGGCCCTGGCTTTCTGGCTGATGGGTTGCAGCGCAATCATCACATCGGGGCGCAGCCGGGCGGTGGCCAGCAGGGCATCCAGCTCTTCGATATGGTGCTCGGTGGCCACCGGGTGCTTGATCTCGTTGGCCCGCTCCAGTGCAGAGACCAGCACCGGCAACCCACCCTTCATGCCGATCTTGGGGGAAACGGTCACCCAGGTCTGCTCATGGGTCAGCACCTCGCTGGTCCCGCTGGTTTCGATCTGCACCTGATAACCCGATGCCACCAGGGCCGAAGAGAGCTCGCGCAAGTCGTAGAGGCAGGGCTCACCACCGGTCAACACCACGTGACGGGCCCGGTAACCGAGCCGGGTAAAGCTGGCCAGGATATCTTCCGTGCTCATCTTGCTCCAGCCGTCGGACTCATTGGAACGATCGAGCACCTCGCCAGGGGCCACCTCACGCTCGGGGTCCACCACCCAGGTGTGGCGGGTATCGCACCAGGGGCAGCCCACCGGGCAGCCCTGAAGGCGAACGAAGATGGCGGGCAGGCCGGTAAATACCCCCTCCCCTTGGATGGTCTGGAAGATCTCGTTGATTGGGTAGTGCATCTTGGTCACGACTTGCTGCAAAAGGGGCGGATTATACCCCAAACCCGGGCTAGGCACAGGCTCAGGATCCGCTTTTCTCGCCCAGTCCGCTCTTCTCGTAAAGTCTGGCACGGATGCCGGTCTTGTCAGCCAGATAGTGATCCAGGCCACGGCGACGCAGCTCGCAGGCCGGACAGGCCCCGCAACCATCTCCCTGGACACCGTTGTAGCAAGTGAGCGTCTGGTGACGTACGGTATCGAGGTGACCGTAATGATCCGCCAGCGCCCAGGTTTCGGCCTTGTCGAGCCACATCAGGGGGGTTTCGAAGCGGATGGGGCGATCCAGCCCCAGGGAGACCGCCTGATTGAGCGCCTTGACGAAGTCGTCGCGGCAATCGGGATAGCCGGAAAAGTCGGTCTCGCACACCCCGGTGATCACCGCTTCGGCACCCACCTGATAGGCATAGATGGCCGCCAGGGTCAGGAACAGGATGTTGCGTCCCGGCACGAAGGTGTTGGGCAGGCCGTTCTCCTGAAGCTCGAAGCTCACCGTTATGTCGTCCCGGGTCAACGCAGAGATGGCCAGCTCCCCGAGCATGGTCACATCCATTACCTTGTGGGCGGCGATCCCGAGCGCCGTCGCCAGATGGCGGGCGGTGTCAATCTCCGCCCGGTGGCGCTGGCCGTAATCGAAGGTGATGGCATGCACTTCGTCATAGCGGGCCTGTGCCTGCACCAGACAGGTGGTGCTGTCCTGCCCGCCACTGAAGACCACGACGGCTTTTTTCATGTTTTCACTCCTCTGGGCAACTCAACGGCGGCGGCCTTGTGCAAAGTCATGCCACTGCCGGTTCAAATGGGTAAACAGGGTCATCAGCGGGGCGAAGCGCTCAGGCTCTCCTTCCCACCGGGACAACAGATGGTAGCCCGCCTCCAGGGTGGACAGTGCCTCCTCAAAGGGCTTCTTGCGAATGGAATATTGCCCGGCAATGGCGCCGAGGGTGATCCGCGGCAACCCGAGCAGTGCAGGCGAGCTGTGCAACATGCGATAGGCTTTGCGCCAGGTACCATCGAGGAGGATGAAGTGGGCTCGCACGGTGCGTCCACGCCTCAGGAGATGCTCCCTTGCCTCTATCAGGGTCAGGGCCTCCTCATCGGGCCACAGCACGTAGCACTGGACAGCGGGGTCAGCAAGCAGGGTATTGAGCCCTTCATCGTCGGAAAAGTCCTCTCCCACATGGATGCGCACATCGGTCAGGGACGCCGCCAGCAACGCAGCCGTCCCCTTGGGGTGACCTACTTCGGCAGGGTGTTGCAGAATATGGAGCGCAGCCAGGTTCGGCACCCGCTGAATATAATCGCACAGGCACGCTTTGAGGGCCCGGGTACAGCGTGTACAGTATCGGCTCTCTTTGTCGTTGGGCTGCTTCATGTTGTCAGGAAAATCGGGTCTGCTCTGGGTCATCGCGCTTTCGCTCGTCACTGCCTTGCTCTTTTTCACCGTGCCAAATCATCAGCTCGCCTTCGATCGCGACCTGATCGCCCAGGGCGAAGGGTGGCGCATCATAACAGGCAATCTGGCACACACCAATGGATGGCATCTGCTGCTCAACCTGAGCGGTCTGGCCGTGCTCTACAGCCTGTTTCAGGAGTACCTGACGGGATGGCGCCTGCCCGTGCTGTTGCTGCTGCTGGGGACGGCGGTCGGACTCGGCATCTGGTGGGGCTGCCCGCAAACCCAGTGGTACATGGGACTCTCCGGCCTGCTGCACGGCTTGTTCGTATGGGGTGCCATGCAGGACATCCGCTTTCGCCGTCACTCCGGCTGGCTGATGCTGGCGGGCGTCGCCATCAAGCTCGGTGTGGACTTTTACAGTGCCGGCGAGAGCCCTGTCTCCGCCTTGATCGGTGCCAGGGTACACATCGAGTCACACTTCATCGGTGCACTCGCCGGCCTGCTGCTCGGTTTCTTCCCCATTCGTCTGGACGCCCAGGCCGTCCACTCCTGAGCTCCCCATAGGCAAGGCAAGCCCACGGCCAAAATGCAGCAGGCCGGATCTGGGATCCGGCCTGCGCTCATTCGCCCATGACGCCGTTACCGGCAAAGCTCGGCATTGATCGCCCCAAGCATGGCGGCGGGATCCGAGGACTGGGTGATGGGACGACCGATCACCAGATAATCCGCCCCCGCCTCCACCGCTGCCAGCGGCGTCATGACGCGGCGCTGATCACCGGCAGCCGATCCGCTCGGACGAATGCCCGGCGTCACCAGCTTGAATTCGGTTCCCAGCAGCCCCTTCAGCACACTCGCCTCTTCCGCAGAGCAGACCACACCATCCAGCCCGGCCGTCTTGGCAAGGGTGGCCAGGCGGATCACCTGTTCTGCCGGCGTCACATCCAGACCCAGGGGCGCCATGTCGGACTGCTCCATGCTGGTCAGCACGGTTACCCCGATGAGCAGGGGCGCCTTGTCGCCGTATGGCAGCAACGCCTCTCTGGCGGCACGCATCATGCGTTCACCACCGCTGGCATGGACATTCACCATCCAGACGCCCAGCTCCGCACTGGCCGCCACCGCCTTGGCGACGGTGTTTGGAATGTCGTGAAATTTCAGATCCAGGAAGACGTCGAACCCCTTGGCCACCAGTTGGCGAACGAACTGGGGACCAAACAGGGTAAACATCTCCTTACCTACCTTGAGGCGGCACTGGGCCGGTGAGATCTGCTCAATGAAGGCAAAGGCGTCGGCTTCGTGCTGATAATCCAGCGCGACCAGTACTTTGGGGTCTTGCATGTCACTTCCTATGGATTGTTATGCCACAGCCAGGCGCAGCAGAGCCGGGGCCCGGTTGCACGCTGGCATCTGAAATTCTTGGGTATCCGTGCTCGCCCGGGCGTGTTGGCCTCGCTGGCGTTTACTCTCCATCCAGCCCTCGGATCGGCTTGATGGTGCCCCACTGCCGGCAGGAAGGGCATTGCCAGAACAGCGAATGGGTGGCAAAGCCGCACTGACGGCACTTGTGGGTCGACTTGATCTTGATCTGCTCACCGACCAGCTGTTGCAGCAGCTCCAGGCTCTCCTTGGCAGGCCCCTCCTCGGCACTGGCCAACTGGAAACCGACCAGCTGATAGAAGCCCTTCATGGAGGGGTGGCGACGCAGTTGGCGCAGCACCAGGGCCCGGGCCTGGCTCAACCCATCGCGGGCCTCCACCAGATTGGCCAGCGCCAGGGTCACGCTGACCCCCGCATGATCCTCTACCGCTTTTTCAAGCAGCGGGATCAGCTCCTGGCTGCGACCAAGCTGGCGATAGCATTCGAGCAGTTTTGGCATGGCTTCGGAGGCAAAGTCGATATCCTGCTCGAACACCCGCAGGAGCTCCTTGGCCGCATCCTCGAACCTGCCCTCCTCCATCGCCAGATCGGCCAGCCGCAAGCTGGCGCGGGCACAGGCCGGGTGCGCACCGAGCGCACGCTTGAGCTTGGCGATGCCCGCAGGCTTGTCGCCATCGCGCAAGGCACTCTCCGCCTGTTCGCAATAGAAGTGGGATATGGGCTCGGCCAGCTTCTTGCCCTGGAATTTCTGCAGACGCACCGCCACGGCGATGGCATTGTCCCAGTCACGCAACTGCTGATGAATGATCAGGAGCTGTGCCAGAGCCGTCTCTTCGAAATCGCTGTCATCACACAGCTCTTTCCAGAGTGCTTCGGCCCGATCGAGCAATCCGGCAGCCAGAAAGTCACGGGCCAGCTCCTGCAAGGCAAGCTGACGCTGCTCACGGGTCAGCTGACGGGCGACCAGGTTCTGGTGGATCTTGATGGCGCGATCGACCTCGCCCCGTTGACGGAACAGGTTGCCGAGGGAGAGGTGGGTTTCGATGGTTTCGCTATCGACTTCCAGCAGCTGGATAAAGAGATCCACCGCCTTGTCCGACTCGTCAGAGAGCAAATAGTTGAGGCCCGCCACGTACTGGCGGGAAAACTGGTTACTCTGTTGCTGGGTGTCCTGGCGAACACTCCTGCGGCCCATGTACCAGCCATAACCGGCGGCGATGGGCAACAGCAGGAAAAGCAGTTCAAGCATCGAGGGACATTATTCCTTGGCTGTCGACCGGGCAAGCTCCAACTCGCGAGATTGACGACGCATGGTTCGGTTCAGGGTGCGATTTTGCAGTTTGAGACGCAGGAACAGCAGACCAAATACCAGCCAGCCCAGCAGAAAACCGCCGGCGAAGAAGAACCCCAGCAACATGGAGAGCGAGAACTCCCCCTGGGCAATCAGGTAGTTGAACTGCACCAGCTGACCATTTTGAGAACCGATGGCAAGGGTCAGGACAAACACCAGCACCAGTGGAATGAGGGCCAAGATACGCTTCATGGGAGCTCCCTGTCTGTAGCGAATGAGTGACTGATTATCCTTAAAATCACAGGCAGACTCTAGCGCGAATGGGAAAAGAGTGTGAGAAACCCGACAACGGGCAGACTCCAGGCCATAAAAATGAAAAAGGCATACTCAGGTATGCCGTTTTCTGCATTATTCGATGATGTTGACGCGTTCGCGCAACTCTTTGCCAGGTTTGAAGTGCGGGACATATTTCCCGGTCAGTTCAACCTTGTCCCCGGTCTTGGGGTTGCGACCCACGCGGGGCGCACGATAGTGCAGCGAGAAACTGCCAAATCCTCGGATTTCAATCCGGTCGCCGTTTTGCAAGGTCGATGCCATCTGCTCAAGGATCTCCTTGATAGCGGCTTCGACATCCTTGGCCGGCATATGCATGCGGCTGGCTGCCAGTTGTTCGATGAGATCTGATTTGGTCATAAGGTTAAATCTCCTTCCCCGATCACATGCAATAATCATTTTGCCAAGATAAAAAAGGGCGGCGCAATGCCGCCCTTTTCTTGCATCAAGGATTACTCACCCTTGGCGGCTTTGAACGCTTCCATCATGGCATTGCTGAACACAACTTCTTCTTGTTGGTTCAGGCTGTCGATGGCAACACGCTCGTCAGCCTCGTCCTTGGCACGGACAGACAGGCTTACGGTACGGTTCTTGCGATCAACGCCCATGAATTTGGCTTCAACTTCGTCACCAACAGACAGCACCAGAGTGGCGTCTTCTACGCGGTCACGAGCAGCGTCGGAGGCACGCAGGTAGCCTTCTACGCCGTCAGCCAGTTCGATCACGGCACCCTTGGCATCAACCTCGGTAACCTTGCCCTTCACAATAGCACCTTTCTTGTTGTCAGACAGGTACTTATTGAACGGGTCTTCTTCGATCTGCTTGACGCCCAGGGAGATGCGCTCACGCTCCGGGTCCACTTGCAGAACAACGGCTTCGATTTCGTCGCCCTTCTTGAATTCACGCACGGCTTCTTCGCCCTGGTTGTTCCAGGAGATGTCAGACAGGTGAACCAGGCCGTCGATGCCGCCATCCAGACCGATGAAGATACCGAAGTCAGTGATGGACTTGATCTTGCCGGAAACACGGTCGCCCTTGGCGTGAGTTTCGGCAAACAGCTGCCACGGGTTGGATTTGCACTGCTTCAGACCCAGGGAGATACGACGACGCTCTTCGTCGATGTCCAGAACCATCACGTCAACCACGTCGCCAACGTTGACAACCTTGGACGGGTGGATGTTCTTGTTGGTCCAATCCATCTCGGATACGTGTACCAGGCCTTCCACGCCTTCTTCGATTTCAACGAAGCAGCCGTAGTCGGTCAGGTTGGTCACGCGGCCAGACAGACGGGTGGTCTCCGGGTAACGCTTGGCGATAGCAACCCAGGGATCTTCGCCCAGCTGCTTCAGGCCCAAGGATACACGGGTACGCTCGCGGTCGAACTTCAGAACCTTGACAGCGATCTCGTCGCCAACGTTGACGATTTCGGAAGGATGCTTAACGCGCTTCCACGCCATGTCGGTGATGTGCAGCAGGCCGTCAACACCGCCCAGATCTACGAATGCACCGTAGTCGGTCAGGTTCTTGACGATACCCTTAACTTCTTGACCTTCTTGCAGGTTGGCCAGCAGGCTTTCACGCTCGGAGGTGTTCTCGGTCTCGATCACGGCACGACGGGAAACAACAACGTTGTTGCGCTTCTGGTCCAGCTTGATGACTTTGAACTCGAGTTCTTTGTTTTCCAGGTGAGCGGTGTCACGGATCGGACGCACGTCAACCAGAGAACCCGGCAGGAAGGCACGGATGCCGTTCAGCTCAACGGTGAAACCACCCTTGACCTTGCCGTTGATGATACCGATAACGGTAGCTTGCTCTTCGTAAGCTTTTTCAAGCTGCAGCCAGGCTTCGTGGCGCTTGGCTTTTTCGCGGGACAGCTTGGTTTCGCCGAAACCATCTTCGATAGAGTCCAGAGCCACGTCAACGGAGTCACCTACGTTGATTTCCAGCTCGCCCATGGCGTTCTTGAATTCTTCAGCCGGGATAGCAGACTCGGATTTCAGACCGGCATCAACCAGTACGAAACCGTTCTCGATAGCAACGACAGTGCCCTTGACGATGGAACCTTGACGGGTTTCAACGGCGTTCAGGGACTCTTCAAAGAGTTGAGCAAAAGATTCGATCATTGTTTATGTCACAAATGAAACATCCACTTGCAATCCGGCACAAGCGGGGTTGTTTTAAATTATCTGCGCCATCCTTGGTGCAGACGACTGACATCAGTTTGCGCTGACATCACCAAGTTGTTGCTCTGCATAGGCAAGCACCGTTGCCAGCACTGCATCTATGGTCATGGACGTTGAGTCTACAACAAGAGCATCTTCCGCGGGTTTCAGGGGAGCGACGGCGCGATTTCTGTCGCGATCGTCACGTTCCCGAATCTCGGTTAAAAGACGCTCAAAGTTAACATCAAAGCCCTTATCTTGCAACTGCTTATAGCGGCGCTGGGCCCGCTCCTCGGCGCTGGCGTCGAGGAAAATCTTCACATCCGCCTCGGGGAAAACCACTGTACCCATGTCGCGACCGTCGGCGATGAGACCGGGGGCTTGGCGGAATGCACGCTGACGGCGCAGCAGGGCTTCACGTACCCGGGGAAACGCCGCGATTTTGCTGGCCGCGTTGCCCACTTCTTCAGTACGAATGGTGCGGGAAACATCCTCCCCTTCGAGGATCACCTTGACCAGCTCCCCTTCTACCTGGAATTGCACATCCAGATTGGCGGCCAGGGGAACCAATGCTGCTTCGGAATCGAGCTCCACATCGTGATGCAGGGCTGCCAGGGAGAGCACCCGGTAGATGGCACCGGAATCGAGCAGGTGCCAGCCCAGTTTTTCAGCCAGCAACTGGCACAAGGTGCCTTTTCCTGCTCCACTTGGGCCATCAATAGTCATCACGGGGGCCATCTGAGCCATAACGTTTCTCCTGCGCACTCGGCATCTTGACTGGTTGCACACATCCCTGTCGGGATGGGGTAATGGGCGCCGATTATACCCGAATGCGCCGTCGCTGGCAGTTGTCAGGGCACACAATTGCGCAAAAGTCGTCGTGATTGCACCTATTCTGACCAATCGGGTTAACCCACTTCTCACGCAAGGTTTTGTTCTTATGGTTGTTCCGGACAATGCGCGCTAAACTGGCCGCCCTTTTTTAAGCAGCTGTAGTCAGGAGCAACCATATGAGCAGCGTTACCCTCGTGGCCAAATCCAAGTTGCCGACCCCCTGGGGCACTTTCACGCTGGTTGGTTTTCAGGAAACCGGCCCGGGCAAGGATCATGCCGCGCTGGTGATGGGCGATATCGCAGACGGCGAACCCGTGCTGGGACGCATTCATTCCGAGTGTCTGACCGGGGATGCCCTGTTCAGTCTGCGTTGTGACTGCGGCTTCCAATTGCAGGCCGCGCTGGAAAACATCGCCAAGGCGGGTCGCGGCGTCCTGCTGTATGTCCGTCAAGAAGGGCGAGGCATCGGCTTGCTCAACAAGATCCGGGCCTATCATCTGCAGGATCAGGGGGCCGATACCGTGGAGGCCAACGTGGCGCTTGGCTTTGCCGCCGACATGCGCGACTACACCATCTGCGCCGACATGCTCAAGGCGCTCGAAGTCAAGTCCCTGCGCCTGATGACCAACAACCCGCGCAAGTTGAAGGCAATGGAATCCTTTGGCATCCCGGTGGCGGAGCGCGTGCCCCTTCAGGAAGGTCGCAATCCCCACAACGAGTTTTATCTCTCCACCAAGGCAAACAAGCTGGATCACCTGTTCAAGAAATAAGGTTGCATCCACCTTGTCAGCATACGCCTCCAGATTGGAGGCGTTTTTATTGGTGATACCACTGAATCATTCAGTATCTGTAGCGTAATGATGAGACACATCCCCTTGCGCCAGCAAAAAATCCCGCAACGCTCGGTTCGCCATGGAGAGCGGATCCCCCCGTCGCCAGGCGACGCAGAGATCCAGGAAGATGGGGGGTGAAAAAGGGATGCCGGTGAGGGCTGGCTCCTCTTCCAGCGCCATGCGCAGGAAGGTGGTCACGGCGAATCCCTGACGCACCACAGCCTTGAGCAGCGGGATGAGATTGCTTTCGAACGCGATGTCAGGCTCTACCCCCAGCCCCTGCGCCAACACCTCCATGTGTTCCCTGTGGTAGAAGCCTCGTCGGAACATGGCGAGCTCCTGGCTGAAGAACTGTGGCAGCGAGACCGCCTCAGCGCCGCGCAGGGGGTGCTCCTCCCCCACCACCATCAGCATCTCTTCCCGCAGCAGTTGCGCCCCCTCGAGGGCCGGTGGCAGATCGCTGGTGATGAGGATGGCGAGATCCAGACTGCCATCCACCATGCGGCTGAGCAGCTCCCGGGTGCCCGCCTCCTCCACCCGGATCTTCAAGCCGGGATAGCGATGCTTGAACGCCATCAGGATTGGCGGGAAGTAATAGGATCCCATCATGTAGGGGATACCGATGCGCACCTCCCCCCGCTCCAGCCCCTTGAGCTCGGCCATCTCGGCCTCGGCCTGGTGCATCTGGCGCAGCAGCCGTTCGGCGTGGCGACAGAGGACCTCTCCCTCCGGGGTGAGGCGCACGCTGCGGTCCTGCCGGTCAAACAGCCGCAGATCGAGCTGCTGCTCCAGCTTGGCGATGGCCATGCTGACGGCAGGCTGGGCCACGTTCAGCCCCTGGGCCGCCCTAGTGAAGGAGCCGGCATCGCGCACCGCCAGCAGGTATCCGAGCTGTTTCAGATCCATATCAATTTCATTTATCAGGGTAATAACTTAAATATATTATATTTATACGTCTCGTCGCACTACCCTGCACAAAAGTCGTCGGGACAACTCCATATGATCGAAGTAGGCAGTCGCGAATGGATACGCGCCACCCTGGCCCTCAGCCTGGGCTCCTTCCTGGTATTCCTCAATCTCTACCAGACCCATCCCCTGCTGCCACTCCTGGCAGAGGTTTTCTCGGTCAGCGCCCTGTCCGCCAGCTGGACGCTTGCAGGCTGCACCGCAGGGCTTGCAGGCTCCCTGCTCGTCTGTGCCCGTCTGGCTGATCGGTTCGGACGGCGGCGGATCATGCTGTGGACCCTGGCGGCCGCCATCCTGCTCTCCCTGTGCATCCCCTGGGTCACCCACTTTGATGTGCTGGTGAGCCTGCGCATCCTGCAAGGCGTCCTGCTGGCAGGGCTGCCCGCCACCGCCATTGCCTACATGGGGGAAGAGTTCAGCAAACGTGCCCTCATCGTAGCCGTCGGCGTCTATATCGCGGCCAACTCCCTGGGGGGCATCGCGGGCCGGGTGGTCGGCGGTCTGCTGGCTGGCTGGTTTGGTGACTGGCAGCACACCTTCCTCGGTATCGGGATCATCAGCCTCGCCCTGCTGCCACTGGTTATCTGGCTGCTGCCCGCCCAGCGCTGCTTCGTGGCCGTGGAGGCAGCGCCTGGGCAACTGCGCCGCGCCATCCAGAGCCACCTTGGCAACCCCTTGCTGGTGGGGGCCTATCTCATCGGCGGCCTCAACTTCATGGTCTTCCTGAACCAGTACAGCTATCTCACCTTTCTGCTGGCCAAGGCCCCCTTCTCCCTGCCGACCCAGTGGCTCGGCATGCTGTTTCTGACCTACCTCACCGGTACCGTCGCCTCTTCACTGAGCGGCCGCGGGGCCCATCGCTGGGGAGCACAACGCCTGCTGCTAGCGGGAATAACCTTGATGGCACTCGGCAGCCTGGCCCTGTTGCAGGGGAGCCTTGTCGCCATCATCGGGGGATTGCTTGTCTCGAGCTTTGGCTTCTTCCTCGCCCACGCCTGTGCCAGCGCCTGGGTCGGCCAGCACGTGGAGCACAACCGGGCGCTCGCCTCGTCGCTCTATCTGGTGGGGTACTACCTGGGAGCCAGTCTGGGCGGGCTTTATCTGCATCTCTTCTGGGAGCAGGGGGGGCTCTGGGGTCTGGTACTCGGCATCGAGCTGGTGTTGATGATCACCGCGGGGTTGAGCCTCTGGCTCGGTCACTTGAAAGGACGTGTGGCGCCCGCTTGTGCGTTGACGCCACAGGGTCAGGCTCCCGTCAACGGGCCCTCCCCTCACAGACCGTCATAATAGTCCGCCGGTACCGGCACTACGGCGCCGGTGCACAGCTCTTCGTCTATCACCTCGTCAAGCGAGCGCAGATGAAACTTGATCTGCCCAGAAGGCAGCATCAATCCTATATCCGGGTTGCGTCCGTCATCGATGTTGCCGGTCTTGAAGGGGACATCGGGATGCGTCGCCACCAAGGCCGTGAGCGAGGGCACCACCAGCTCGATATGTTCGAGCCCGGCCTGATGGCTTCGGCCCGCCTTGGGGGCGGCCAGTTCGATACAGGGGACAGTCACCTGCTCCCAGCAGACGGGCTGGTGCAGGCGATAGGTGGCGATGGGACGCCCGCCTATCATCCCCTCCACCAGCAAGACTCCGTGGGCGGCCAGCACCGCTTTCAACTCCAGATATTCCGGCAGGGTGGCAGCGCGGTAGCAGAGGTGATCCACCACGGGGGAGCCATTGACTCCCATGACGGCACGCATTTCCGTGAGCAGTTGGCAAACAAATGGGGCCATGGGCCCCAGTGTGGAATCCAGGGGATGTGACATGATCACCATTTCTTCTTGGGTTGGAACAGGACGTCCAGTTCGTCCGTCTCTTTGTCCTTGATGTTTTGCAGCTCCTTCTCGCTGTGCTGCTGCAGGTGTTCTTCCAGCTGGCGCATCCCCTGACGCATGTCCTCTTCCCGCGCCAGCAGGTAGGGATCCTTGTCGGTGACATTGGCCAGCGCCCCCAGCCCCTTGGTGTAGAGCTGGCGGCAGGTGCCGTACTGCCCCTGGATCTGGGCATCCATGGCCCGCTTGAGCAGGTTGGCGATGTTGATCTTGAGCTGCATCAGCTCGAGGCGGCGATCCTCCTGGGCAAAGCCCTGGGGATCTATCTTGCCCTTGTTGTGCTCGACCCGCAGCACGGCACGCATCTTCTTGGCCAGTTGCAGCATCTGGATCGCCTGGCGGTCGGACTCCGGCGTCTTGAAATGCCCCTCGTCCTGGCTGCTGTAGTTCTCCTGCACATTCTTGATCTGAAGCTGGACATCGGCGATGCGCTGCTTGACCTGCGCATTGGGCATCACCAGCGCGATGGCGCGGTAGGCATCCAGGATCCGGTGTTGCAACAGCAGCACCATGTTTTTGGAAAAGGGCACCAGGTTGACGTTCAGCAACACCTCTTCGGTCTCGTCTGCCACCGCCTTGTGACGGGCAATGGCCTGGCGCTTGTCCGATTCGGCCTTCTGCTTGTATTGCTGCACCACGTTATAGGCGATGACCAGAAACAGGAGTGCGCCGATTGACAGCAATATCAGGGTTAAAATCATAGGGTGTTCACACTCCAGTCCCAATCCAATTGCGAGATCCTACAACAGCTTAGCCTCATAGGGTAGCGCCCAGATCCCGTATTGCCTCACAAGAACGCTCGCAGGCGGTGACCGCATCCGGTGCGTCATGCTCCATATCGCCCGCCGCCCCCATTACTTGAGACAAAAACCCTTCGACTGCAGGAATCCCAGCATGAAGGGCCTCGCCTCCTTGCCCAGGATCCCCCTGATCTGTCCGCTCCAGGTCTGATCCTTGTTGTTGCTGCTGCGGGCCTGGTAGTAGTCGTGGATCTGCCCGTCATACCGGGCCAGCAGGGCGCGGTCCAGGGTGGCAGGATAGCGGTTCTCGTGCACCACCAGCGCCCGGGGCAGCCGCGGTTTTTGCTCCGGCCGCTGGGCGGGATGACCCAGGCAGAGGCCAAACAGCGGGATCACCTGATGGGGCAGACCCAGCACCTCGCTCACCTCCGCCGGATTGTTGCGAATGCCGCCGATATAGACCCCGCCCAGCCCAAGTGACTGGGCCGCCAGCAAGGCATTTTGCGCCATCAGGGCGCCATCGATGGCCCCGATCATGAGCTGCTCCACAAAGCCGGTGCGGGCCTCCGGCACTATCTGGCTGTGACGATGGTAGTCGGCACAAAACACCAGAAACTCCGCCGCCTCGACCACATAGGCCTGATGGCCGGCCAGCTCCGCCAGGGTGACCCGCAGCCCCTTGTCGGTGACCCGGATGATGCTGTTGGCCTGGAGGAAGCTGGAGCTCGCGGCGCTCTGGGCGGCGCTCAGGATCTGATCCAGTTGCTCTGCGCTGACGGGCTCTGGGGTGAACTGGCGAATGGAGCGATGGGAAAGAATGAGATCGATGGTCGGGTTCATGGTACCTCCGGGATGAAGGCCACACTCTACCCAAAAAAATCGGGGGGCCCAAGGCCCCCCGTCACCCTCAAGGGGCAGGATAGACATAGGGGGCCTGCAACCCAAGCGGGAACCCCAGCGCCCAGTAGATCAGCAGGAAGCCCGTCCAACTCACCAGGAAGGCCAGGGAGTAAGGCAGCATCATGGAGACCAGGGTGCCGATGCCTGTGCTCTTTACATACTGCTGGCAATAGACCACCACCAGGGGGAAGAAGACCATCAGCGGGGTGATGATGTTGGAGGCGGAATCCCCCACCCGATACGCGGCCTGAGTCAGCTCGGGCGAGATCCCCACCGCCATCAGCATGGGCACCAGGATGGGGCTGATGAGGGCCCACTTGGCGGAGGCCGAGCCCACCACCAGGTTGACGGTGGCCGTCAGCAGTATGATGCCGACGATGGTCACCTCTCCCGGCAGCGCCAAGGCGTGAAGCACCTCGGCACCGGAGAGCGCCAGCAGGGTACCGAGGTTGGAATCCCCAAACGCCTTGATGAAGAGGGCGCAGAAGAAGGCCATCACCATGTAGGAGCCCATCTTGTTCATGGTGGCCGACATGGCGTCGATCACATCCTTGCCGCTCTTGAAGCTGCCGGCGACAAAGCCGTAGACGATCCCGGGCAGGATGAAGAGCAGGAAGATGAGGGGCACGATGGACTTCATCACCGGTGCGGCGAAGGTGGTGAGGGAACCGTCCGGTGCCCGCATCGGCGAGTCGCCGGGGGCCAGCGCCAGCCCCAGCAGCACCACGGCCGCCAGCATGGCGAACCCGGCCCAGTTGAAGGCCCGGCTCTCCTGGGCGCTGTAACGACCCATCTCGTCGGCGCTCTCCAGATCCTCGTTGAGGGGCACTTGCTTGAGGCGCGGCTCGACAATCTTCTCGGTGACAAACCAGCCCACGCAGATGATCAGCAAGGAAGAAGCACCGGTGAACATGATATTGCACAGGGTGTTGACCATGTAGTCAGGGTCGAACAACTGGGCTGCAGACTGGGTGAAACCCTGAAGCAGCGCATCCCCGCCGGAGGGCAGGAAGTTGGCGGCAAACCCGCCGGAAACCCCGGCAAAGGCTGCGGCAATCCCCGCTAGCGGGTGGCGACCCGCTGCATGGAAGATGATGCCGCCAATGGGGATCACCAGCACATAGCCCGCATCGGCGGCGGTATGGCTGACGATGGCCACCAGGATCAGCATGGGGGTCAGAAAGCGCGCCGGCGTCACCTTGAGCAGCTTCTTGAGCCCGGTGTTGATGAAACCGGACTGTTCAGCCACCCCGACCCCCAGCATGGCCACCAGCACGATGCCAAGGGGAGCAAACCCGGTGAACGTGGTAACCATGCTGGCGAGAAAGTCCGCCAGCCCTGCCCCGGTCAACAGGTTGTTGATGACCACGGCCTCTCCGGTGCGGGGATTGACCAGATCGAAGGAGAACTGGGAGCCTATCCAGGAGCCGACCCAGACGATCAGCAAGGCATAGAGGAAGAGCATGGCGGGATCCGGCAGCTTGTTGCCCGCCTTCTCCACCCCGTTCAGAAAGCGGTTCAACCAGCCGTTGGGAGGGGCCGGACGCTCGTTCACTGCAGCTTGACTCATTATGGTGATACTCCATTACCAAGGAATGAGCGCGCATACTAGCGATAACGTCTAATGGATCCCATGATATGAGACAAAAATTCGATTAATTATGTTTAATTTGGCATCTCGCACTTCATTAATGGGAGATGCCGCACATTTATCGACAACTTGCTCAATGGTTTGCGAGGGGATAGCGACCCAGCCGGCACTGTACTGCGAACCCCGCCGCCGCCACCTCTTCCGGTGTCATGGGACGGCTGAACAGGAACCCCTGGAAGACGTGGCAACCCTGGGTCTGCAGGGCCGCGAGCTCGTGCTCCTCCTCCACCCCTTCCGCCAGGATCCCTAGCCCCAGACTGGTGGCCATGGCCACCGTCGCCCGGATCACCGGCAGGTTGAGCCCCACCACGAAGGAGCGGTCCAGCTTGATGGTGTCGATGGGCAACCGGTTGAGGTAGGCCAGGGAGGAATAGCCCGTCCCGAAGTCGTCGATGGCGATCTTGATCCCCTGCTCGCTCAGGGCGTCGAGGATCTCGATGCACCCCTTCATGTCGAGCATCAGCACCGTCTCGGTCAGCTCCAGGGTCAGCAGCGCCGCCTCCACCGAGAATGCCTCGAGCAGTTGGGCCACCAGCTCCGGCAAACTGGCAGAGAGCTGGAAGCCCGAGAGATTGACCGACACCGGCACCCTCACCCCGTCCTGTCGCTGCCACTCCCCCATCTGGGCCAATGCGGTGGAAAGCACCCAGCTTCCAATTTCCCGGATGAGCCCCATCTCTTCGGCCAGCGGAATGAACTCCGCCGGCGACACATGGCCGAGCACGGGATTGTACCAGCGTACCAGGGCCTCGAAACCGATGACCCGACCTTGCGCCACATCCACCTGGGGCTGATAGCGCAGGCTGAGCTCCCCCCGACCGACGGCCTTGGCCAGAAACTGCTTGAGGGTCAGCTTGCGATGCAGGCTTTGCTGCATGCTGGGGGTGAAGCGCTGCCAGCGAAGCCGCCCCATCTGCTTGGCCTGGTACATGGCCATGTCGGCACGGGTGATGAGGTTGTCGCCGTCATCCGCGTCGTCCGGGTAGATGGCGATGCCGATGCTGCCGCCGATGGTGACCTCGGGGACACCACTCAGCTGCAGTGGTTTGCTCATCTGGGAGAGCATGAGATCCGCCACCTCCTGGGCCCGATCGCTCGCCTGGTTGAGGGGCACCAGGGCGGTGAACTCGTCCCCGCCAAGGCGCGCCAGCTCCACGTCCCGCGGGCAGATCTGCTTGAGCCGTCCGGCGACCCGCTCCAGCAGGCGATCCCCTGCCTTGTGGCCGTAGTTGTCATTGACCAGCTTGAAGTTGTCCAGATCCATGAACACCAGGGCAAAGCGCCCCCCGAGGCCGCAATAGGCTTCCAGGGATTTCATCAGGCCGTAGCGATTGAGCAACCCGGTGAGGGAGTCGTGCCAGGCCAGGTGGCGATGCTCCAGCTCTTCGAGCTTGCGATCCGTGATGTCCCGCATGGTCAGCAGGATCCGTGCCCCCTGCTGGATATGGCGAAACTGGTACTGGAACCAGCGCATCCCCTTCTGGGTGCGACACTCCCCTTCAGCCACCACTTCGTCCAGACGGGAGAGGCGACGATAGAAGGCCTCGTCCGCACCGGAGAAGATCTGGGGCAGCGTCAGAATGCCGGTGCCAAAGCACATGTCGAAGTGATGGTTGCTGCTCTCGAGGCGCCCCTCGTTGTCAAAGAGACAGGCCAGGGTGTCGCCGGTGGCGAGGGAGGATTCCTGATAGAGGGTGTCGGCATCGATGACCGCTTCCGCCATCATCATCTGCCGTCCGGCAAGCTGGATCCCGGAAAGACGCAGATAGACCTGCTTCTTGACCCCCTTGGGCGAGAGGGTCCACCACTCGTTGTAACTGCGCTCCTGCTGGAAATCGCCGAGATAGCGCTGCAGCAGCAGATCGATGGCGGCGGCCATGTCGGCGGAGAAATCCCGGGACTTCAGCTCGGCCAGGGAGCTCGCCTCCCAGAGCCCGAGGGCAGCATCGTTGGCCCAGTAAATATGATGACGCTGGATGTCATAGACCCAGACCGGCGTGTGGAGGACATCCATCACGGTGAGCAGGCGTTCGTCTAGCGTATTCATGTTGAGTGATGATTCATGCTGAAAGCTCATGGTCGAACCAGTCGCTTGCGCCCCCTGACAGGAGCATTCGCGCTGGTACAAAATCCGTTCCGGCCCATAATCGGATAACAAACGGATGAAAAAAGGCCGAAATCATATGAAAACGCTACATGTGATCCCCATGGTAAGAAGAAATGGACTCACACTGGTATTGTTGGGCATGGTGATAACCATTGCTATGATTTTTATACTTTTTTTTCTTCGTGAACAACTACTAATCCCCGCCATTTCCCTCCTCCTGGCGGGCCTGATGACAATTCTTGTCGGGGCTTGGAAACTGGGTGAGCCTCATTTTAGTCTCTCTTTGTGTCAGGACTGCCTGCAATACCATCACAAGTACGGCGGCTGGATCCTGAAATGGAGAAATATTCAGCGAATTGACCAACCACGTATCCATTTGGGGTGGGATCTGGTGGAGCTGCCCTACATCGGTTTGAAAATAAAGGATTACGACGCTTTTTTGACGCTGATCACACCCCGGCTCGCCGTCCGTCTGCTCACCGAGCAGCGCGCCGTGCTGATGCAGGCCATGCGAAGCGAGCGCTCCGACTGCCCGACCGGAGGGTGCGGCAGTGGGCTCCTGGGAGAGGGACTGCTGGAGGAGAGCCGCTTCTGCTCACCCGCCGGCCAGCGCTATGAGGGGGTGATCGCCATGCTCGGCAACCGGATGGCACGGCTGCGAGATCTGCTGGGGTACGATCTGCTGGTGCCCGACAACAGCCTGGACAGATCCCCGGAAGATTTCGTCCATCTGCTCCAGCAATACCAGCGCGAGTCGAATCTAATCCAGATCAATTAAACGCCGGATTGCGCTTGCCAAGCCCGGTGACTCTTCATAAGGTCACTGGCTTGTTACAGCCAGAACACCCCCTAAAACCGCTATGAAGTACATCGAAGAGTTCTATCTGTTCGTCAAGGTGGTGCAAGAGGGCGGTTTCTCCCACGCCGCCGCTGCGCTGGGCATGCCGACCGGCACCATCAGTCGACGTATCTCCCAACTGGAAGAGCAGCTCGGATGCAGCCTGCTGCACAGATCCACCCGCAAGCTGCGCCTCACCGACGAAGGGCTGCGCTATTACGAGCGCCTCTGTACCCCCCTGGCGGAGATAGAGCAGGCCACCGGCGAAATTCGGGGTGAGGAGGCGGACATCAGCGGCCTCATCCGCCTCGCGGCCCCCATCGCCCTCTCCAACACCATCCTGGTCGACATGCTGGTGGACTTCGGCCTGCGCTATCCCGGGGTACAATTCGACATCCGCCAGTCCAACGATCATGCCCTCCAGGCGGATCAGGACAGGGACCTGGTCTTTTTCAACGGCGAGCTTCCCCAGACCCTGCCCAACGCCCTCTGTCTGGGTCACATCCAGTACGGTCTGTTCGCCTCCCCCCTCTATCTGGAGAAGATGGGTGTGCCCTCCCACCCAACCCAGCTGGAAGAGCACGATCTCATCTACTGCTGGCCCCACCAGCACTGGCAACTGAGCGGGCGGGACGAACAGACGGTCTGCATCAAGCGCACACCCCGCCTTTGCATCGACCAGACCCAGGCCGCCGTGCGGGCAGCCCAACGCCACCTCGGCATCGTCAACGCCCCGCAGCACTATGTGCACCCCTTCCTGCAAGATGGTCAGCTCGTCCCCGTCCTGCCTGACTGGCAGTCGGGAAAACGTCCCTTCTACATGCTCCATTGCCAGCCCCGGTTCACCCCGTTGCGTGTTAAGATGTTCGCCGATTTCGTCGAGAAACATTCCGAACGCTATCGCACCCGTCAGCAGAACGATCAATTTTCACCGGCGCAACCGCTGCCCGTTGCATCTGACGGCTGATGACCCACACTTAGCGCAATCCTCGTTGCACAGGTCGGCTAACACTATGAATGTATTGATATGTGATGACTCCGGGTTCGCGCGCAAACAGCTGGTGCGCGCCCTGCCCGCCGATTGGGGTGTCACCTTGCACCAGGCCGCGGACGGACTGGAAGGGGTCGAGCAGATCCTGATGGGGCACGGGGACCTGATCTTTCTCGATCTCACCATGCCGGAGATGGACGGATATGGCGTGCTCGAGACCCTCAAGCGAGAAGGGGTGCGCAGCAAGGTGATCGTGGTCTCCGGCGACATCCAGCCGGAAGCCCATGAGCGTGTCATGGCCCTTGGCGCCCTTGATTTCATCAAGAAGCCGGCCTCCCCGGACACCCTCCTTGCCCTGCTCAAGCGCCACGGTCTGTGGCAATCGGCCACCCAGGTGACGGCCATCCAGCCCCAGCCCGTCGCCAGCCACCAGGCTGCCCAGAGCAGCATCCAGTTCACCCCCGAGCTGCGGGATGTCTATCAGGAGCTGGCCAACGTCGCCATGGGCCAGGGGGCGGATCTGCTGGCCCGCCTGCTCGGCGCCTTCGTGCTGCTCCCCATCCCCAACGTCAACGTGCTGGAGGTCTCCGAGCTGCACATGGCGCTCTCGGCCGCCGCCGAGTCGGAGACGCTCTCTGCGGTCTGCCAGGGCTTCATCGGGGCCGGGATCGCCGGGGAGGCCCTGCTGCTGTTCCACGATGCCAGCTTCCAGGACCTGGCCCGCCTGATGAACCATCAGGGGGAGCTGGATCACGGCGCCGAGCTGGAACTGCTGATGGACACCGCCAACGTGCTGATTGGCGCCTTCCTGCGCGGCTACGCCAACCAGCTCGACACCCCTTTTAGCCAGGGTCACCCCGTGGTGCTGGGCCAGCACAGGCCTATTCAGGATCTCATTCGGACCAACCAGAGCCGCTGGCGCCGCACTCTGGCCATCGAGATCAACTATCGGGTGCAGGGCTATGCGGTGCAGTGCGATCTCTTGCTGCTGTTTACCGAAGATTCCATCGCCACCATGAACAACAAGATCATGCACATGCTCTGACCGCCCCGCGGCAGCAACCACCAGGAGTGACCATGGACATTCGGGAGTTTCATTGGCTGATGAACATCGTCCAGAATCTGGACGTGGGGCTGGTCGTGCTCGACAGGGAGTACCGGATCCAGGTGTGGAACGGCTTCATGGAGAGTCACAGCGGCCGGCTGGCAGGCGAGGTGCGCGATCAAGGGCTGTTCTCGCTCTTCCCCGATGTGGACAAGGCCTGGTTCGAGCGCAAGGCCAACATGGTGTTCAAACTCAACAACCGTGCCTTCAGCACCTGGGAGCAGCGCCCCTACCTGTTGCGCTTCTCCAACTACCGCCCCATCACGGGATCTGCCCCCTACATGTACCAGAACCTGACCCTGGTGCCGCTGGCCGACTTCGCCGGAGAGGTCACCCATCTGGCCATCATGATCTATGACGCCACCGACGAGGCCATGCTGATCACCGGCCAGCGCCAGGGATGACCGACCCTGCCATGACAACAAGGGCGCCTAATGGCGCCCTTGTTGTTGCGATGGGGAATGGCGTCAACCACTCAGATACTCGGTGAAGGCGTCTATCACCTCGTCGATGTCATCGTCGGTGATCTGCAGGTGGGTCACCAGCCTGAGCTCCCCGTAGCCGGAGAAGAGAATACCGCGCTCCTTCATGAAACCCAGCAAGGTGGCGGGATCCCCCTGGGTCAGGCGCAGGAATACCATGTTGGTCTGCACCTCCCCCATGTTGAGTGTGATGCCTGGCAACGCGGCCAGCCCCTCTGCCAGACGCCTGGCGCGGCGATGATCATCCGCCAGCCGGGCAACGTGCTGATCCAGCGCGAACAGGGCGGCCTGGGCCAGGATCCCTCCCTGGCGCATGCCGCCCCCCAGCATCTTGCGCAGCCGTCTGGCGCGGGCGATGAACACAGCCGATCCCACCAGCAGGGAACCCACCGGCGCCCCCAGTCCCTTGGAGAGGCAGACAGAGATGCTGTCAAAAGGCGCCGCGATGGCGGCTACCGGCTCCCCGATCGCCACCACCGCATTGAAGAGGCGAGCCCCGTCCAGATGCAGCTTCAGCCCCTTCTCGTCGACGAATTCGCGCATGGCGCGCAGGTAGGTCAATGGCAGCACCTTGCCGTTATGGGTATTTTCCAGGCAGACGAGGCGCGTCTGGACGAAATGGGGATCATCGGGAGCGATGGCCCCCCGCACATCCTCGATGGCCAGGGTGCCGTCCGCCTGCATGGGGACGGATTGCAGGGCCACCGAGCCCAGCACGGCAGAGCCCTGGGCCTCGTAGCGATAAATGTGGGAGGCCGCCCCCAGCACGGCCCCTTCCCCACGCTGGCAGTGACTCATCATGGCCAGCAGGTTGGACATGGTGCCGGAGGGCACGAACAGGGCCGCCTCCTTGCCCAGCATTTCGGCGCCGCGGCGCTCCAGCGCATTGATGCTGGGATCTTCCCCATAGACATCGTCTCCCACCTCGGCATGCAGCATGCTCTGGCGCATGGCTTCCGTGGGTTGGGTCACGGTATCACTTCGTAAATCGATATAGCGCATGTCATCCTCCTGATGCAGGACGATGACATTAACCAGCCGACACCCGGCTGGCAAGAAACGGCAAGCGGGAATGTGAGCCCGGCGGCTCACCAGGGCAGCGACTGACCCTGCAGATCCACGAAACGGCCCGAGTGCGCGGGCGTCAGTGTGGCCATCAGATCCAGCAGGCGGACGGCGACCTCGGCGGGATCCTGCAGCAGGGCGGGATCCATCTCCTGAAGAAAAGGTTGCTGCATGGGGGTATTCATGAGGCCGGGATGCACGGTGATGACACCGGCGCCTGGAAAACGTCCGGCCCACTCACCCGCCAGGATCCGGGATCCCATGTTGAGGGCGGCCTTGCTCATGCGGTAGCTGTAGTGGCACATGGCCTCCTCACCCCCCTCCTCCAGGCTTCCCGCCCGATCCGAGAGGGTGCAGAGCCAGAGCGTGCTCTGGGGCATCATGCGCCGGCTCAGATTGGCACCAAGGGCCAGGTGGGGCCAGGCATTGGCCAGCAGACTCTCTTCGAGCCATTGGGGGGTCACCTCCTCTACCCGCCGCTCCGGCATGTGGGCAAGATCATGGAGCAGGCCTATGGTGTTGATCACCACCGTCGGCAGGGTGGTGCTGTCATAGAGGGTGAAGAGGGCCTCAAAAGAGAGCGGGTCCACCTCCTGCAGCGGAAAGTAGCAGGCGGGATCCAGCCCCCTGGGCAGTTGCCTGCCCGCCAGCAACCACTCTTCGCCCCGTCTGGCCAGCTCCCGTGCCAGCGCACTGCCCAACCCGCCACTGCCCAGGATCAGATAGCTCATCTGCGTGTCCTTGGATTTGATCACTGCTTAGAGGGTATCAGAAGAATGGCGGACTGCCGGGAGCCCCCGTCAGGCTCAGGCCTCGGCCAGATGGCGCCCAAACTCCCGCGCCCGGGCCAGGTCCAGAAAACCGTCCGCCTGCTTGTGGCTGCGCAGGAACTGGTAATAGGCGAGCAAGGTCACCAGTTGCTCCTCGTCCGGCATGGGCTTTCCCGGACGGGTCTCCTGCACCAGCGCCCCCGCCGCCGCCAGCGCGTCCCTGTCCACCACCTCGGCCTGACGATAGAGATACCCGCAACCGGTGGCGAGCCACTCCAGCGAGCAGTTGGCCCCCATGGCAATCTGGTTCGCCTTGCCAAGGCCGGGCTCGGCCCCTTTCAGATACTTGCGGATCAGGGCTTCACTCAACCCCACCTTGCGGGCAAAGGCGCTCACACTCCCCTCCCCGATAAGACTTTGCAGCCTGGCGGCAAATCCTTCCATCACCCCTTCTCCTCTCACTGACACCGGGATCTTGACCCGTCGGAGTCAGAACCATAGTTCGAATTCGCGAAGGGGGCATTATTGCCTTGTCCGCCGGAAGAGACCAAGATGCTGGCACATGATTTTGCCCCTTTCTTTTCGCATTTTTATCTCCAGAGGAGTCACCATGTCCGTATCCCGTCTGGCCCTGCACGAGCAAGGCCCCACCTTTTCCCGCCTCATCATGGGCTACTGGCGCCTGATGGAGTGGCAGCTCTCCCCCGCCGCCCTGCTGGACCTGATGAAATATCACCTTGATCTCGGGGTCACCACCATCGATCACGCCGACATCTACGGTGGCTACCAGTGCGAGGAGGCCTTCGGCCATGCCCTGCGCCTGGAGCCCTCCCTGCGCGATCGCATGGAGATCGTCAGCAAGTGCGGCATCGCCCTCACCGCCAATCCGGCCCACGCCCTGAATCACTACAACACCGGCAAGGGACACATCGTCGCCAGTGCCGAAGCCTCCTTGCAAAAGCTCGGCACCGATCATCTGGATCTGTTGCTGATCCATCGCCCCGACCCCTTGATGAACGCCGACGAGGTGGCCGACGCCTTCATCACCCTCAAGCAGGCAGGCAAGATCAAGCACGCCGGGGTCTCCAACTTCACGCCCCACCAGTTCGCCCTGCTGCAATCCCGCCTGCCCTTCCCCCTGGTCACCAACCAGCTGGAGATCTCCCCGCTCCATCAGGAGGGGACGCTGGATGGTGCCCTGGATCAATGCCAGCAACTGCGCATCAAGCCCATGGCCTGGTCCTGCCTTGGCGGCGGGCGGCTGTTCCATGCCCCCGACTATGCCACGCTGCGGGCGGAACTCGAGCAGATCCGCCAGGAGGTGGGCGCCGACTGTCTGGAGCAGGTGGTCTACGCCTGGGTGATGATGCTGCCGAGTCAGCCGCTGCCCCTCATCGGCTCCGGCAAACGGGAGCGGATCGCCGCCGCCGTGGCAGCCGAGTCCATTGAGCTCACTCGCCAGCAGTGGTTCCGCATCCGCAAGGCCGCTCTGGGTTACGACGTTCCCTGAGTCTGCACCAGACCCTGAAAACAAAAACGGCATGGAGGATTCCATGCCGTTTTCCGTTATCGAGACGATTCAACGATGGCGCTGGGGGCGACCACGGGGTGCATCCGTCTTCGGTTTGGCCTGATTGACCGTGATGGTGCGGCCGCCGACCTCGGTGCCGTGCAACTCGGCGATGGCCTTCTCGGCCTCACCATTGACCGGCATTTCAATGAAACCAAACCCCTTGGACTGACCGGTATCGCGGTCGATGATGATATCGACCTTGTCTACCTGCCCAAATTGGCTGAACACGGTTGTCAGTTCGTCGGCCGTCATCCGGTACGACAGATTACCTACGTAAATCTTCATGCCATCCACTCTCGATTCAAGGTGCCTTATCTATGCATCCACCGACCTGGGAGTAAGGGCACAACCCCCCTGCCGGACCAGCCACGGCATCATGCCATGGCACTTCCAGCTTCGTATCCCAAGTCCTTGATCTCTTGGGCTATCGGAGCAGGAAAGATCAAATCGAATCAGAGGCAGTATCTGAGCATTGGGATGAATTGTCGAGAAAATAGTCAGGCCGGGTGCAGCTCGGCCAGCAATGTGCCGAGGGCACGACGCCCATGCCAGGCACGTTTGAACCCGAATCGATAGACCCCGGGGGCCACTTCGTGAGTCCCTTCCCGGGACAACCCGAGCAGGCTGGTGGCCGTCGCCAGGGTCACCTCATCCAGCCCGAGATCCAGGCTGAAATCGAGCCACTGACCATCGTGTCCCACCTTGCGATCCCGCTCCATGCCCACCAGCACGGCTCTGGGCAGCGCCAACGCCCGGTCTTCGCCGCCATTGAGCAGATAGAGATGGCGTTCATCCCAGGCAAGCTCCGCCAGACGCCAGCGCTGCCAGCTGCGCGGCAACACCATCATCACCAGCACGATACCGCCAAAGACCACCCCGACCCAGGGCAGCAGGCCCATGTCGGGATATCCCAGCCAGAGGGCGGCCACCACAGTGGCGAGACTCGCCAGCAACAGGCAGATCATGACCCCGTAAAACCGCCGGGCCGGGGGCATCAGCCAGCTCACGTTCTCTTGCGCTGCCAGCTCACTGACTCTCATCTTCTCTTCTCCTTCTGTGATGCGAACGGCCCTGCCGTCGCTGCGTTGCCGCGCATTGTGCGCGAGCGACGCGCCGCGATGCAACCGCCACCGCGACACGGATGACGGCCAGCCGCCACTCTTGGTATGCTTGGGGCTGTCTGAGCCCGCACTGGGCGCCATCCCGGGAGTCCCATGTTCGCCACCGCCCTGCTCTTGTCCGCGAGCACACTCTATGCCGAGGCCATCGGCGGCTACTCCGCCGGCTGCCTGAAAAATGCCGTGGCCCTGCCCCTCGAAGGCCCTGGTTATCAGGTGATCCGCACCAAACGGCTGCGCTATTACGGTCACCCCGACCTCATCCATTACCTACAGCATCTGGCCAACCAGACCAGACTGGCCGGCATGCCGGATCTCTATATCGCCGACCTCGCCATGATGCACGGGGGGCCTTTTACCTCAGGTCATCGCAGCCACCAGACCGGCCTGGATGCCGACATCTGGTTCAGGATGGCTGACAGACCCATCAGCCGCTGGGAGCAGGATGCCCCCAGGGAGTGGGCGCTGATCGACGAACCCAGCTACCGGATGCTGCCCGGCCGATTCGGCCCCAGGCAACTCAATCTGCTGCGCCTTGCGGCTGATCGCCCCGAGGTGGCGCGCATCTTCGTCAACCCCGTCATCAAGGCCGAGGTGTGCAAACAGGCACCCGGTGAAGCCTGGGTCGGCAAGCTGCGCCCCTGGGTCGGCCACTTCAGCCACTTTCACGTGCGCCTGCGCTGCCCGGCAAACAGTCCGGACTGCCAGCCCCAGGCTCCCATTCCCCCCGGCAATGGCTGTGGGGAGGAGCTGACCTCCTGGCTCAAGGACAAACCCCAGCTGCCCAAGGTATCGATGAGCTACCGCGCCCCCCTGTTACCCAGGCGTTGTGAGGGCTGACCACAAGCTGTTATGGTGAACCTATTTCCGAGAGAAATATCAATGGAGAACAACAAGATGGCCACTTTACTCTGGCAGCGTGGTACCCGTGCCCTGCTGACCCTGACCCTGCTGCTGGGCTTGACCGGCTGCGGCATGAACACCATTCCGACCCTGGATGAGCAGGTCAAGGCGAGCTGGGGACAGGTCGAGAACCAGTACCAGCGCAGGGCCGATCTCATTCCCAACCTGGTGGCCACCGTCAAGGGGTACGCCAGCCACGAGCAGGAGACCCTCAAGGCGGTCACAGATGCCCGTGCCCGAGTCGGCAGCGTGCAGGTGAGTGACCCCTCCCAGCTCAAGGCGTTCGAGGCGGCTCAGGAGCAGCTCTCCAGCGCCCTCTCCCGGCTGATGGTGGTGGTCGAGCGCTACCCGGATCTGAAGGCCGATCAGCAGTTCCTGACCCTGCAGGCCCAGCTGGAAGGCACCGAGAATCGCATCGCGGTGGCCAGACGGGATTACATCGAAGCAGTACGCCAGTTCAATACCGAGATCCGTACCTTCCCCGGGGTCATCTGGTCCAAGCTGCTCTACTCCGATCTGGAAGCCAAACCCACCTTCAGCGCCAAACCCGGTGCCGATGAGGCGCCCAAGGTCAGCTTCCAATGAACGTGATGAGACGCTGGCTGGCGCTCTGTCTGCTGCTCTGTGCAACGGCGCTGCATGCCACCCCCGATTTCCCGGCCCTGACCGGGCGGGTGGTGGACGAGGCCAATCTGATGTCCCGCAAGCAGGCCCACCAGCTCGCACAGCAACTGGCCGTCTTCGAGAAGCGCAGCGGCGTCCAGCTGGTGGTGGTCTCCATCGACACGCTGGCGGGGGATACCATCGAAGAGTACGGCTACCAGCTCGGTCGCCACTGGGGCATCGGCCAAAAAGGCAAGAACAACGGCGTTCTGCTGATCATCGCCCAGGACGAGCGCAAGGTGCGCATCGAGGTGGGTTATGGCCTGGAAGGTGCCCTGCCCGACGCCATCGCCGCCAATATCATCCAGACCCGGATCCTGCCCGCCTTCAAGCGCGGTGACATGGTGGCCGGCATCCTCGCCGGCAGCCAGGGCATCATGCAGGCCCTGGCCGGGGAGTATCAGCCCGTGGACAACACCAGCAAGGCCGACAAGCAGGGCGGTCCCTGGCTCTTCATCCTGGTGGTGATTGCGATGATCGTGCTGCACAACCTGCGCGGCGGCGGCGGTGGGCCGGGAGGACGTCGCCGGGCCGCCTACATGGCCGGTGGATTCGGTGCCGGCTCTTTTGGCGGCCGCACTGGCGGTGGTGGTGGCGGTTTCAGTGGTGGCGGCGGCAGCTTTGGCGGCGGCGGTGCATCTGGCGGTTGGTAATCAGGGAAAAAGAGACAACAAGATGATTTCGAAACAGTTTTTCCACACCTTGCAGGCCAGGGTTCGACAGGCCGAGCAGGCCACGGATGCCGAACTGGTCACCGTGCTGGCCCCGGCCAGCGATGGCTATCGCTATATCCCGACCCTGTGGGCCGCCCTGCTGGCCATGCTCACCCCCCTGCTGGTCTTCCAGCTCGGCTTCTGGCTTGGCTGGTACGAGATCCTGCTGGTGCAGTGGTCGGTCTGGTTGCTGCTGAGCCTGCTGTTCCACTGGACGCCCATCAAGATGCGGCTTATTCCCAACAAGGTACGCCGTCACCGGGCCGCCCTGATGGCCCGCCTGCAGTTTGTCGAGCAGGGACTTCACCGCACCCGGGACCGGCTCGGGGTGCTCATTTTCGTCTCGGTGGCGGAGCACTATGTGGAGATCCTGGTAGACGACGGGATCGCCCAGCACATCGACAACTCCCAGTGGCAGCAGATCATCGACGACTTCGTGGTTCGGGTACGCAACAAGGAGGTCGAGCAGGGGTTCCTGGAATGCGTGGAGCGCACCAGCGCCATTCTGACCGACGCCTTCCCCGCCACCCGGGATCAGAACGAGCTGCCTGACAGCCTGATCATTCTCGACAAGCCCTGAACGGGCTTAAAAAACCGGCATTCTGTTCAAGGGATAGGCACTCGATAAAGATTATGAAAAATAAGGGGAAAAGTGGTTGACCCAGGCAGCCCTTTCCCCTAAATTACGCCCCGTTCCAGCGCAACGGCGCAACGAACACCGTGTTGGCTGAACACGTTAAATCACAGACCAGAATTTGGTGAGGTATCCGAGAGGCTGCCCACCGACGAAGTCGGCAAGATGCACGCGCAGCGTGCTCCGAAAGCCACTTTAAGCAGTAAAAATTTGGTGAGGTGTCCGAGTGGCTGAAGGAGCACGCCTGGAAAGTGTGTATACGGCAACGTATCGAGGGTTCGAATCCCTCCCTCACCGCCAGATAAAGTAAAAGGCCCCGTCGCAAGACGGGGCCTTTTACTTTTTCCGATGATGGGCGGCTCGGTTCAAACCCTGTCGACAGGCGGGCAGGATAGCCCGACTGGACGGCCAGAGGCCGCCCGCAGGGCGAGCGCCAGGGATGGTGCGAGTCAATCCCGATCCAGCGTACAGCTTGAAGTACCGACCTCAGGGTCGGTTTTTTGCTTCAAGGTGGCTGCCAACCCCCTGGCAGGAGAAACCCGTCATCGGCGGGGGCCAGAAAAAACGGTTTGCCGCGATACCTGGCCGAGTGCCGCCCAGCCAATCCCATCCCTTCCGCCTCGCTGCTCTCTGCTCTCTGCCGACAGGGGATATGCCCCGAGGGCAGCCAGCCCTCTCTCGTTGACAGCTTATTACGCCAAGCAAAGAGAAAGTGACGATATAGATGACCAATAATCTCTCAAGAAAAGCACAGTATATTGTGATATCACCTGGATAACTGCCTCGTCCTGCCATGCCGGCACCGTCAACCTGCTCTACAGATCAGGCGGCACAGGCCGATGCCACCGGACACTACCGGGTCTGCGCAACCTCTCGGATATTGCTCACCGATTGGATATCGTTTTGAAAAACTGATAGTTAAATGGCTACACTAGCCTCACACATCGCATAGGGATATGGACAAATGAGTCTTATTGGCTTGCTGCTGGCCCTGGCAGCCATTCTAGGGAAAGTGCGAACAAGTATCCCACGAACAAAAAATGAAAATTTTAGTCATTTAATATCAATGGGTTACCAGTAAATGCTCTCGTGCCATATGACTTATTCGCACCTTCCCTAGGTGGCAACATGATAGAAGGGGGGCACCCCAGCGCCCTGCTCGATCTGCCCGCCTTTCTCATCGTGATCGGCGGTACCGTCGGTGCCGCACTGACCCAGTTTCCTTTCTCCGTGGTTGGTAAAACCCTCAAGCGCTTCAAGTGGCTCATCACTCCCCTGCGCCTCGACATGCTGGAGCAGGCCCAACTGCTTGAAACCCTGGCGGGCAATGCACGGCGCAGTGGCATGCTGGCACTGGAGGGCATGATCGACGACATCAAGGATCCCTTCCTGCAAAAAGGGGTACAGATGATGGTCGATGGCTACGAGAAGACCAAGATCCACGAGGTACTGGAAAACGAGATCGAGTTCGAGCAGGAAGATATCGAACAGACCGTCAAATTCTACGAGGCCATGGGGGGCTACTGCCCGACCATGGGGATCGTCGGGGCCGTATTTGGTCTCATTCACGCCATGGGCCTGCTGGATGCCCCCGACAAGCTGGGGGGCGCCATCGCGGTGGCCTTTATCGCCACCATCTACGGGGTGTCGGCCGCCAACCTCATCTTCCTGCCCTTCGGCAACCGCTACAAGTCGTTTGCCCACCAGATCCGCCACTACAAGGAGATGACCCTCACCGGCATCCTCTGCATCGTGGACGGCGAGTCACAGCAACGGCTGCAAGTGACCCTTGAGCCTTACCTCGGAGGCCACAGTGGCGAAAAAGAAAAAGGCTGAGGCGCCGGAGAACCACGAACGCTGGCTGGTCTCCTACGCCGACTTCATGACACTGCTGTTCGCCCTGTTCGTGGTGCTCTACTCCTTCGCCATGGCCAAGCAGTCGGAGACTCGCGTGCTCATTCAGGGCTTTATCGAATCTCTTGGCAAGATAGGGCTGGTCTCCCTTCCCGCCGGCTCCCCCGTGATGCAGGGGGGCACAGGCATACTGGAACCCGAGTCCAAGACCACCCCCAATACCTCCCAGAAAGAGCAGGTGCTGGATACCCAGACGCCCGCAGCGGCGGCCGACCCTTTCAACGAGACCATCGGCTCCTCGGAGAAACCTACGGCCACGGAGTCCTGGCCCCACAAGACCAAGGAGCAGGATTGGGTCACGGTCACCAAGCAGAAGCTGGATCAGCAGCTCAAGAGCCAAATCGAGTCCAAGGAGATCGAGGTGGAGCAGCTTGGCAGCCAACTGGTCATCCGCATCGGCGAAAAGACCTTGTTCCCCGCCGACTCCGCCTTCTTGCAGCCCCAGTTCATTCCCCTGGTCAACAAGGTCTCGGACGTACTGGCAGACATCCCCGGCATGGTGGTGGTCACCGGTCACACCGACAACTCCCAGGCGCCGGTGGAGCTCTATCGCAACAACTGGGAGCTGTCGGTGCTGCGGGCAGCCACCATCACCCACACCCTGCTGACCAACCCCAAACTGGATTCACGACGGCTGATCGCCCAGGGGGTGGCGGATACCCAACCCCGTTATCCGAACGATACCCCGGCTCACCGCCAGGCCAACCGCCGGGTGGAGATCGTGCTCTCCCAGGGCAAGGCGGCAGAGCAGAGCCTCCCCGTTCTCCAACCCTGAAACAGACCCCGCCATGCGGGGTCTTTTGTTTCCTGCCATCCACCGGATTTTCAAACTATCCGGTTTTTTTCTGCTACATAAAAACGATTGAAAACAATTCTCAAACGAGAAAGTTGACCCCGCTAGCAAAACACAATTTTCATCCCGTTGATTAATAATTAATCCTTTGAAATGACATGTAAATCAGTACGAAAGTGGCATACTACGTAACATCATTGTTAAGTCACATGATTAATTTGGTTAGGGAAAAACCTATATGTTTGCTGATATTGCCGTCCAGCACTGGGCTTTTGCTGTCTATGTCATTGGCGCCATATGTATCTGCTTGACCATGATAGGCCTGGCGGCCTTGCTGGGGGGGCGCGCCTATGGCCGTGCCAAGAACAAACCCTTCGAATCCGGGGTGGATTCCGTCGGTAACGCCCGCCTGCGCTTCTCCGCCAAGTTCTACCTGGTCGCCATGTTCTTCGTCATCTTCGATGTCGAAGCCCTCTATCTCTTTGCCTGGTCCGTCTCCGTTCGGGAGAGCGGCTGGGTCGGCTTCATCGAAGCCACCATCTTCATCACCCTGCTGCTGGTAGGCCTCCTCTACCTGTGGCGCATTGGTGCCCTCGACTGGGCCCCGAAAAAGCGTGTCCTGACTGACAAGAAACCAGACTGAACTACCGATTATCTCTTTGAGGTTGCACCATGAAGTACACCCTGACCCGGATTGACCCGGATGCGCCCGTTGAGCGCTACCCCCAGGAACAGCGCCAGACCGTCGATGATCCACTGGCGCAGCAAGCGACCCGCGGCATCATGATCGGGCGCCTCGAAGAGGTGCTGCAAGACACCGTCAACTGGGGCCGCAAGAACTCCCTCTGGCCCTACAACTTCGGCATCTCCTGCTGCTACGTGGAGATGTGTACCGCCTTCACCTCTCCCCACGACGTGGCTCGCTTCGGTGCTGAGGTCATACGAGCCTCCCCCCGTCAGGCCGACTTCATGGTGATTGCCGGCACCCCCTTCATCAAGATGGCCCCTGTCATCCAGCGGCTCTATGAGCAGTTGCTCGAGCCCAAGTGGGTCATCTCCATGGGGGCCTGCGCCAACTCCGGCGGCATGTATGACATCTACTCCGTGGTACAGGGGGTGGACAAGTTCCTGCCGGTCGATGTCTACATTCCGGGCTGCCCGCCCCGCCCCGAGGCCTTCCTGCAAGCCCTGATGCTGCTGCAGGAGTCCATCGGCAAGGAACGCCGCCCCCTCTCCTGGGTGGTGGGGGATCAGGGGATCTACCGTCCCCAGATGCAATCCGAGAAGGAACGCAAGCGCGGCGAGCGGATCAACGTGACCAACCTGCGCACGCCGGATGAGATCTGATCATGAAACTGACTCGAGAATTCCCAAGCAATTACACCATGGCACAGTGGCAAACCGCCGATCACGCCGATGCCCAGGTGGTCGGCGAGCTGTTCGCCCACTTCGGTGCCGAGCGCTTCACCGTGCAGAGCACCCGTACCGGCGTGCCGGTCATCTGGCTCTCCCGGGATCTGCTGCTGGACGTGATGGGCTTCTTGCAAAAGCAGCCCTCCCCCTTCGTGATGCTGTTCGATCTCAGCGCCATCGACGAACGGATGCGCAGCCATCGCCACGGCCTGCCGGAGAGCGACTTTACCGTCTTCTATCACCTCATCTCCATCGACCGTAACGCCGACGTGATGCTGAAAGTGGCGCTCAAGGAGAGCGATCTCCATCTGCCCACCGTCAGCCGCCACTTCCCCAACGCCAACTGGTACGAGCGGGAAGTGTGGGATCTGATGGGGATCACCTTCGATGGCCACCCCCATCTGACCCGCATCATGATGCCCAAGAGCTGGCAAGGGCACCCCCTGCGCAAGGACTACCCGGCGCGCGCCACCGAGTTTGATCCCTTCATGCTCGATGCGGTCAAGCAGGATCAGGAGCAGGACAACCTGCTGTTCAAGCCGGAAGAGTGGGGCATGGCCCGCGGCAACGAGAACGAGGACTACATGTTCCTGAACCTCGGGCCGAACCACCCCTCCGCCCACGGCGCCTTCCGCCTGGTGCTGCAACTCGACGGGGAAGAGATCCGCGACTGCGTGCCCGACATCGGCTATCACCACCGCGGCGCCGAGAAGATGGGCGAGCGCCAGTCCTGGCACAGCTACATCCCCTACACCGACCGGGTCGAATACCTGGGCGGCGTGATGAACAACCTGCCCTATGTGCTGGCGGTCGAGAAGCTGGCCGGCATCAAGGTGCCGGCGCGGGTCGACATGATCCGGGTGATGATGGCGGAGCTGTTCCGCATCCAGAGCCACCTGCTGTTCCTTGGCACCTACATTCAGGACGTGGGCGCCATGACCCCGGTCTTCTTCACCTTCACCGACCGGCAGCGGATTTACACCATCATTGAAGCCATCACCGGAGCCCGCATGCACCCGGCCTGGTTCCGTATCGGCGGCGTGGCCCACGATCTGCCTGCCGGCTGGACCCGCCTCATCCAGGACAACCTGTTGAGCTGGCTGCCCAAGCGGTTGATGGAGTATGAAAAGGCGGCCATGCGCAACAGCATACTGCGGGGCCGCACCATAGGCGTCGCCGCCTACAACACGGCCCAGGCCCTGGCCTGGGGCACCACGGGGGGCGGTCTGCGGGCCACGGGGCTCAACTTTGACGTGCGCAAATGGCGCCCCTATTCCGGTTACGATCAGTTCGAGTTCGAGGTGCCGGTGGGCAGCAACGGGGACGCCTACGACCGCGCCACCGTGCGCATCGAGGAGATCCGCCAGAGCCTGTCCATTATCGAGCAGTGCATGAAAAACATGCCTGAGGGCCCCTTCAAGGCGGATCACCCGCTCACCACGCCACCGCCCAAAGAGCGCACCCTGCAGGACATCGAAACCCTGATCACCCACTTCCTTCAAGTCTCCTGGGGGCCTGTCATGCCGGCCGCCGAGTCCTTCCAGATGATAGAGGCGACCAAGGGGGTCAACAGCTATTACCTGACCAGCGACGGATCCACCATGAGCTACCGGACCCGGATCCGCACCCCGAGCTTTGCTCACCTGCAGCAGATCCCCTCGGTGATCCGCGGCCAGATGGTGTCGGATCTTATCGTCTACCTGGGCAGTATCGATTTCGTTATGTCAGATGTGGATCGTTGAGTCCTCTCGCCCCGGCAGCCGGGGCGAAGGGCAAGACGCGCAGTAAAGGGACAAGCCACAAAAGGTCAAGTCATGAGCCAATGTCAGTGTCACAATAACCAGACCCCACAAGGGCAAGGGGCATGCAGCAGCCAGCAGGGAGATTTCGTCCTGAGCCAGGCTGAGCGCGATGCCATCGAACACGAGAAACACCACTACGAAGATCCCCGTGCAGCCAGCATCGAAGCGCTCAAGATAGTGCAACAGGCCCGTGGCTGGGTGCCTGACGGCGCCATTCACGCCATCGGCGCCGAGCTCGGCATCCCCGCCAGCGACGTGGAAGGGGTCGCCACCTTCTACAGCCAGATCTTCCGCCAGCCGGTGGGTCGTCACATCATCCGTGTCTGCGACAGCATGGTCTGCTACATCAACGGCCACGAGCAGTTGCTTGCCGGTCTGAAAGAGGTCGTCAATCTGGCCCCCGGTCAGACTTCCCCGGATGGCCGCTTCACCCTGTTGCCCGTCTGCTGCCTCGGCAACTGCGACAAGGGGCCGGCCATCATGATCGATGACGATACCTATGGCGGACTCGATGCCGTCAGCCTGCTGAAAACCCTGGAGGCTTACCCATGAGCATTCAGCCAGGCAAGGCGCTTGCCTCCCTCGGCACCGCCAATCGCATCCCCCGCACCGCCGAGACTCACCCTCTCACCTGGCGCCTGCGGGACGACGGCCAGCCGGTGTGGCTCGAGGAGTACCAGGCAAAACAGGGCTATGAGGCCGCCCGCAAGGCGCTTGGCCAGATGAGCCCGGATGACATCGTCAGCACCGTCAAGGATGCCGGCCTCAAGGGACGCGGCGGCGCCGGTTTCTCCACCGGCGTGAAGTGGGGCCTGATGCCCAAAGACGAGAGCATGAACATCCGTTACCTGCTCTGCAACGCCGACGAGATGGAGCCCAATACCTACAAAGACCGCATGCTGATGGAGCAGCTGCCCCACCTGCTGATCGAGGGGATGATCATCAGTGCCCGGGCTCTCAAGGCCTATCGCGGCTACATCTTCCTGCGCGGCGAGTACGTGGATGCCGCCATCCACCTGCGCCGCGCCGTGGAAGAGGCCAAGGCCGCGGGGCTCCTTGGCAAGAACATCCTGGGCTCGGGCTTTGACTTCGAGCTGTTCGTCCACACCGGCGCAGGTCGCTACATCTGCGGCGAAGAGACGGCCCTCATCAACTCCCTAGAAGGACGGCGCGCCAACCCGCGGGCCAAACCCCCCTTCCCCGCCGTCTCCGGCGTCTGGGGCAAGCCGACCTGCGTCAACAACGTCGAAACCCTGTGCAACGTGCCCGCCATCATCGGCAACGGTGTGGCCTGGTATCAGGGGCTGGCACTGCCGGGTTCGGAAGATCACGGCACCAAGCTGATGGGCTTTTCCGGCAAGGTCAACAATCCCGGCCTGTGGGAGCTGCCCTTTGGCATCACCGCCCGCGAGCTGTTCGAAAACTACGCCGGCGGCATGAAGCCCGGCTATCGCCTGAAAACCTGGCAACCGGGCGGCGCCGGCACCGGCTTCCTGCTGCCCGAGCACCTGGATGCCCAGATGTATGCAGGCGGCATCGGCAAGGTGGGCACCCGCATGGGTACGGGTCTTGCCATGGCGGTGGATGACAGCATCAACATGGTCTCCCTGCTGCGCAACATGGAGGAGTTCTTTGCCCGCGAATCCTGCGGCTGGTGCACCCCCTGCCGCGACGGCCTGCCCTGGAGCGTCAAGATCCTGCGGGCGCTGGAGCGGGGCGAGGGCCAACCCGAGGATCTCGCGACCCTGGAACAACTCGTCAGTTTCCTGGGCCCGGGCAAGACCTTCTGTGCCCATGCCCCCGGCGCTGTCGAGCCCCTTGGCAGTGCGATGAAGTACTTCCGCTCCGAATTCGAGGCCGGGGTCAAGGCCCCCCATGACAATCACAAGCGGTTCAAGGGTATCCAGCCCAACCTGCTGGGCGAGCGCTGGTAAGCGCCAGGACGCATCGGGCAATAGCCGATTTCACAAAACAGGTTTCAGGGAAGTTGTATGGCAACCATTCATGTAGACGGTAAAGAGTACGAGGTAGACGGGGCAGACAACCTGCTGCAAGCCTGTCTGTCGCTGGGTCTGGACGTCCCCTATTTTTGCTGGCACCCGGCGCTGGGTAGCGTCGGTGCCTGCCGCCAGTGCGCGGTCAAACAGTATCAGAATGCCGACGACAAGCGCGGCCGCCTGGTCATGTCCTGCATGACCCCCTCCACCGATGGCACCTATATCTCCATCGAGGACGAAGAGGCGAAGGAGTTTCGCAAGACGGTGGTGGAGTGGCAGATGACCAACCACCCCCACGACTGCCCGGTGTGTGAAGAGGGCGGCGCCTGCCACCTGCAGGACATGACGGTAATGACCGGCCACAACAGCCGCCGCTACCGTTTCACCAAGCGCACCCACCAGAACCAGGATCTGGGCCCCTTCATCAACCACGAGATGAACCGCTGCATCGCCTGCTACCGCTGCGTGCGCTACTACAAGGATTACGCCGGCGGCGAGGATCTCGGGGTCTATGGCGCCCACGACAACGTCTACTTCGGCCGGGTCGAGGATGGCACTCTGGAGAGCGAATTCTCCGGCAACCTGGTGGAGGTCTGTCCCACCGGCGTCTTCACCGACAAGACCCACTCCGAGCGTTACAACCGCAAGTGGGACATGCAGTTCGCCCCCAGCATCTGCCAGGGGTGCTCGGTCGGCTGCAACATCAGCCCGGGTGAGCGCTACGGCGAGCTGCGCCGCATCGAGAACCGTTTCCACGGCGCCCTGAACCACTATTTCCTCTGCGATCGCGGCCGCTTCGGCTACGGTCACGTCAATCTGACCGACCGCCCGCGCCAACCCCTGCTGCAGGATGGCGGCGACAAGCTGGCCATCACGGTGGATGGCGCCCTGAACCGGGCCGCGGATGCGCTGCGCACCGCCAGCGGCGTCATCGGCATCGGCTCACCCCGCGCCTCCTTGGAGAGCAACTTCGCCCTGCGCGAACTGGTGGGGGCCGCCAACTTCTACTCCGGGGTCGAGCAGAGCGAATGGGAATGCCTGCAGAAGATGCTGGACATTCTGGAGCACGGCGGCGTGCGCACTCCCAGCCTGCGCGACATGGAAGAGGCCGACGCCGTGCTGGTGCTCGGGGAAGACGTCACCCAGACCGCCGCCCGCATCGCCCTGGCCCTGCGCCAGGCGGTGAAAGGCAAGGGGCGCGAAATTGCCCGCAAGCTGAAGGTGGATCTCTGGCAGGTCGCTGCCGTGCAGACCCTGGCCCAGAACCAGCGCTACCCCTTGCTCATCACCAGTCTGGATGCCACCCGCCTGGATGACGTGGCGAGCAGCACCCTGCACGCCCCCCACGCGGATCAGGCACGCCTCGGGTTTGCCATCGCCCACCTGCTGGACGCCAGTGCACCGGCACCAACGGATCTCTCCCCCGAACAGCAGGCCCTCGCCGCCCAATGGGCCGACCTGCTTGGCAACGCCAAAAAGCCCCTCATCATCGCAGGCAATGGTGCCCGCAACGAGGCGCTGATCGAAGCGGCCAGCAACATCGCCCGCGCCCTCAAGGGCCGTGGCCAGGCCGCGGAGCTTGCCCTGGTGGCTCAGGAAGCCAACAGCCTGGGGCTGGCCATGCTGGCCCGGCATGCCGCCCCGCTGGAGGCAGCCCTCGAGCGCATGGAAGGGGAAGAGAGGCTTGCCCTGGTCGTTCTTGAGAACGACCTCTACCGCCGAGCCCCCCGCAGCCGAGTGGACGCCGCCCTGGATCGCCTGCAACACCTGCTGGTCATCGACCATCAGGAGACGGCCACCGCGAAGAAGGCGGATCTGGTGCTGCCTGCCGCCAGTTTTGCCGAAGGCGATGGCACCCTGGTCAACATGGAAGGCCGCGCCCAGCGCTTCTTCCAGGTCTATGCTCCCGCCTTCTACAACGCCGATATCCAGGTGCGCGAAAGCTGGCGCTGGCTGGATGCCCTGCAAGGGAGCCAGCAACCGCGTTCGGTTCGCTGGAGCACCTTCGACGATGTGAGTCGCGATTGTGCCGCCAGCGCCCCGCTGCTCACCACCATGGGTGAAGCTGCACCCAACGCTGGCCTGCGCATTCGCGGCATGAAGCTCGCCCGGGAGCCGCACCGCTACAGTGGTCGCACCTCCATGCTGGCGAACCAGAACGTGAGCGAGCCCAGAGTCGCCCAGGATCCCGATTCGCCGTTCGCCTTCTCCATGGAAGGCTACGCCGGAGCCCGCCAGCCCCTCTCCCAGGTACCGTTTGCCTGGGCGCCGGGCTGGAACTCCCCCTCCGCCTGGAACAAGTTCCAGGACGAGGTGGGTGGCAACCTGCGTGCCGGGGATCCCGGTCGCCGCCTGCTGGAGCCGGGCGAAGGCAACCTGGGCTGGTTTGGCGCCATCCCGGCCCCCTTCCAGCCCGCCGCATCCCTGCAGGTGGTGAGCTATGACCAGCTGTTCGGTGGCGAGGAGCTCTCCGCCAGAAGCCCGGTCATCCAGGCTCGCATGGGGGAACCCACCCTGGTACTGAACCCGGCGGATGCCGCGCGCCTGGCACTGTCCCCTGACGCGCTGGTGGCCTTCTCCTGGGGTGGCAACCACTGGCGTCTGCGTCTTCGCCTGAGCGATGCGCTGACTCCGGGCCTGGCAGGGTTGCCACTCGGGGTGAACGGCCTGCCGACCGCCCTGCACCACGCCCTGATCGATAACCTGCAGGAGGTCATCGCATGAGCGACTCTCTGATGGATCTGCTGATCGAGGTCGGCAAGGCCCTGGTCGTGCTCGTGGGGATCGTGGGGGCTGGCGCCTTCATGAGCTTCATCGAGCGCCGCCTGCTAGCACTGTGGCAGGACCGTTACGGCCCCAACCGGGTTGGCCCCTTCGGCCTGCTGCAACTGGCCGCCGACATGGTCAAGATGTTCTTCAAGGAGGACTGGATCCCGCCCTTTGCGGATCGCCGGATCTTCGTGCTGGCCCCCATCATCGCCTTCACCGCCTTCATCCTGGCGTTTGCGGTGGTGCCCATCACCCCCACCTGGGGCGTGGCGGATCTCAACGTGGGGCTGCTCTATATCCTGGCGATCGCCGGGCTGGCGGTCTATGCCGTGCTATTCGCCGGCTGGTCGAGCAACAACAAGTACTCCCTGCTCGGCAGCCTGCGCGCCTCGGCCCAGACCCTCTCCTACGAGGTGTTCCTTGGCCTCTCGCTCATGGGCATCGTCATCCAGACCGGCAGCTTCAACCTGCGTGACATCGTCGAGGCCCAGGCCGGCATGTGGAACGTGATCCCCCAGATCCTGGGCTTCGTCACCTTCCTGTTTGCCGGGGTCGCCGTCACCCACCGCCACCCGTTTGACCAGCCGGAGGCCGAGCAGGAGCTCGCCGACGGTTATCACATCGAGTACGCGGGCATGAAGTGGGGTCTCTTCTTCGTGGGGGAGTACATCGGCATCGTGCTGATCTCTTCCCTCATCGTGACCCTCTTCTTCGGTGGCTGGCACGGCCCCTGGCTGCCGCCCTTCATCTGGTTCGCCCTGAAGACCGCCTGTTTCATGGTGTTCTTCATCCTGCTGCGGGCCTCCCTGCCCCGCCCGCGCTTCGACCAGGTGATGTCCTTTGGCTGGAAAGTGTGCCTGCCCCTGACCCTGCTCAACATGCTGGTCACCGCTGCCGTGGTGCTGATGAATGCGTGAGCAAAACGAAATGGACATGACGATGATTCGGCCGTCTGCGGCAAGGAAACGCCCAGACGCCAGTGCTGATAAATGTGCAGTGAGGCACCTATGAAAATTACGAGCATTATCAAGGGTGTTGGCACCCAGTTGCGCAGTCTTGGGATGGTCTTCTCCCATGCCTGGCGCCCCCGTGAAACCCTGAGCTACCCGGAGCAGCCGGTCTACGCCGCCCCCCGCTTTCGCGGTCGCATCGTACTGACCCGGGATCCTGACGGCGACGAACGCTGCGTGGCGTGCAACCTGTGTGCTGTTGCCTGCCCGGTCGGTTGCATCTCCTTGCAGAAGTCGGAGCGGGAAGATGGCCGCTGGTACCCGGAGTTCTTTCGCATCAACTTCTCCCGCTGCATCTTCTGCGGCCTGTGCGAGGAGGCCTGCCCCACCACCGCCATCCAGCTGACGCCGGATTTCGAGATGGGGGAGTATCGTCGCCAGGATCTGGTGTACGAGAAGGAAGATCTGCTGATAAGCGGCCCCGGCAAATACCCGGACTACAACTTCTACCGCATGAGCGGGATGGCCATCGACGGCAAACCCAAAGGGGATGCCGAGAACGAAGCCAAGCCCATCGATGTCAAGAGCCTGCTGCCCTAGGAGTCAATCATGGAACTGGCATTCTATGCCGCGGCCCTGGTCGCCGTTTACAGCACGCTGCGGGTGATCAGCACCAGCAACCCCATGCATGCGCTGCTCAATCTCATCATCTCCCTCATCGCCGTGGCTATGATCTTCTTCTGCCTGGGCGCGGCCTTTGCGGGGGCCCTGCAGGTGATCGTCTACGCCGGCGCCATCATGGTGCTGTTCGTGTTCGTGGTGATGATGCTGAACCTGGGGAGCGCCCAGGATCAGGAGAAGAAGTGGCTCACCCCCATGACCTGGGGTGGCCCGGCCCTGCTCTCCCTCATTTTGCTGGGCTTTCTGGCCCACGGCATTCTCGGCGTGACCGGCGGTGAACTGGGTCTGACCGAGGTCAGCGCCAAGGAAGTCGGTATCGCCCTGTTCGGCCCCTATGTGCTGGCGGTGGAGCTCGCCTCCATCCTGCTGCTGGCGGGTCTGGTCACCGCCTATCACCTGGGCCGCGAGGACAAGAGCGGGGAAGTGCTCTCCGTGCCTCGCACCACACAGGAAGGAGGTCAGCAATGAGCGACATCCCCGTGGTGATGCATGGCTCGCTGCCGGCAGCCCGCCCCCTTTCCATCCAGCAAGCACAAGGAGCATGGCGATGAGTGGAATTCCCATGGAGCACGGCCTCCTGCTGGCGGCCATTTTGTTTGCCATCGGCCTGTGCGGCCTGCTGATACGCCGCAACCTGTTGTTTATCCTCATGAGTATCGAAATCATGATGAACGCGTCCGCCCTGGCGTTCGTGGTGGCGGGTAGCCGCTGGGCCCAGGCCGACGGCCAGATCATGTACATACTGGTGATTTCTCTGGCGGCAGCGGAGGCCAGTATCGGCCTCGCCCTGTTACTGCTGCTCTATCGTCGTTACCACACCCTGAACGTGGACACTGTGAGCGAGATGCGCGGATGAGCCTCCTATATCTGACTTTCCTGTTCCCGCTGCTGGGATGGCTGCTGCTGGCCTTCTCCCTCGGCCGCCTCGGCGAGCGCACCTCGGCGCTCATCGGTGTCGGCAGCATCGGTCTCTCGGCCCTCACTACCCTGTGGGTCGGCATCGATTTTCTCAATACCATGCCGGAAGGCGGCGTCTATACCCAGACCCTGTGGCAGTGGATGACGGTGGGCGAGTTCCAGCCCGCCTTCCGTCTCTCTCTGGACGGGCTGTCGCTGACCATGCTGGGGGTCGTGACCGGGGTGGGCTTCTTCATCCACCTGTTCGCCTCCTGGTACATGCGCGGGGAAGAGGGGTATTCACGCTTCTTCACCTACACCAACCTCTTCATCGCCAGCATGCTGTTCCTGGTGCTGGCCGATGACCTGCTGTTCGTCTACCTGGGCTGGGAAGGGGTGGGGCTGTGCAGCTACCTGCTGATCGGCTTCTACTACAAGGATCGCAACAACGGCGCCGCCGCCCTCAAGGCGTTCGTGGTGACCCGGGTCGGCGACGTCTTCCTCGCCATCGGGCTCTTCGTGCTCTACCGCGAGCTCGGCACCCTCAACATTCACGAGCTGCTGGTGCGAGCCCCCGCGATGTTCGCAGAAGGCTCCCCTGCCCTGTCGTTCGCCTGCCTGATGCTGCTCGGCGGCGCGGTCGGCAAGTCAGCCCAGCTGCCGCTGCAGACCTGGCTGGCGGACGCCATGGCGGGCCCGACCCCGGTCTCGGCGCTGATCCACGCGGCCACCATGGTGACCGCTGGTGTCTATCTCATCGCCCGCACCCACGGCCTCTTCCTGCTGGCACCGGAGATCCTCCATCTGGTGGCGCTGGTTGGTGCCATTACCCTGGTGCTGGCCGGTTTTGCCGCCCTGGTGCAGACCGACATCAAGCGGATCCTGGCCTACTCCACCATGAGCCAGATTGGTTACATGTTCTTGGCCCTGGGGGTCGGTGCCTGGGAAGGGGCCATCTTCCACCTGATGACCCACGCCTTCTTCAAGGCGCTGCTGTTCCTCTCCGCCGGGGCCGTCATCGTTGCGACCCACCACGAGCAGAACATCTTCAAGATGGGGGGCCTGCGCAAATCGCTGCCGCTGGTCTACGCCTGCTTCCTGGTGGGGGGCTCGGCCCTGGCCGCGCTGCCGCTGGTGACCGCCGGTTTCTACAGTAAGGACGCCATCCTCTGGCAGGTGCAGGCCAGTGGCCAGAGCGCCCTGCTGTGGGCCGGTCTGGGTGGAGCCTTCCTCACCTCCCTCTACACCTTCCGCCTCATCTTCATCGCCTTCCACGGCAAGGAGCAGACCCAGGCTCACGCCGGACAGGGCCTTGCCCACCATCTGCCACTGCTGGTGCTGCTGGTGCTCTCCACCGGCGTCGGCGCCCTCATCGTGCCTCCGCTGGCAGGAGTGCTGCCGGCCGGCCCGGGAGATCACATCGAGGAGGGTCGCCATGGCCTCGAGATCCTCTCAGGCGTCATCGCCGTGGCAGGCATTGCGCTGGCCGCCTTCCTCTTCCTCGGCGAACGTCGCCTGGCGAAGGGGATCGCACAGAGTGCGCCGGGGCGGGCTCTGTCCCTCCTCTGGTTCAATGCCTGGGGCTTTGACTGGCTTTATGACCTGATTTGGGTCAAGCCCTACCTACTGGCGACTCGCCTGCTCGGCAAGGATCCGCTGGACAGGATGATGAACCTGCCCGCCGTGCTGGCCCAGGGGGGGCATCAGCTGCTGGCCTGGACCGTCTCCGGCAAGTTGCGCTGGTACGCGGCCTCCATGGGGATGGGCGCCGCCCTGATCCTGGCCCTGCTGCTGCTCGGCTGATCCATGAGCCCAATATTGTGTGGCAGGCTCAGCGCCTGCCCGACTAGAACCTAGATGAGAGCTGATATCGTGACCTTACTCTGGATCTTGCTAATTCCCTTCATCGGCGGCTTGCTCTGCTGGCAGATGGAGCGGCTCGGCGGACAGTTTGTCCGCTGGGTGGCCCTCGCCTCCATGAGCGCCTGTCTGGTGCTCTCCAGCGCCATCTGGCTCGGTGGTGACTTCACCCTCGCCAACCCCGGCCTCCCCGTCTGGGCAGCCGAGTGGCAACAACCCTGGATCCCCCGCTTCGGCATCTCCCTGCACCTCGCCGTGGACGGGCTGTCGCTCCTGATGGTGATCCTCACCAGCTTCATCGGCGTGCTGGCCATCCTCTGTTCTTGGAAGGAGATCGTCCAGCGCATCGGCTTCTTCCACCTCAACCTGCTGTGGATCCTGGGGGGCGTGCTCGGCGTCTTCATGGCGGTGGATCTGTTCCTCTTCTTCTTCTTCTGGGAGATGATGCTGGTGCCGATGTACTTCCTGATCGCGCTCTGGGGCCACTCGGTCACCGATGGCAAGTCGCGCATCAACGCCGCCACCAAGTTCTTCATCTACACCCAGGCGAGCGGCCTCATCATGCTGGTGGCCATCCTGGGCCTGGTACTGACCCACCACGCCGCCACCGGTGTCTTCACCTTCAACTATCAGGAACTGCTCAACACCCCCATGAGCAGCACGGTACAGTGGCTGCTGATGCTGGGCTTCTTCATCGCCTTCGCGGTCAAGATGCCCCTGGTGCCGCTCCATGGCTGGCTCCCTGATGCCCATAGCCAGGCGCCCACCGCAGGCTCCGTGGATCTCGCGGGCATCTTGCTGAAAACCGCGGCCTACGGCCTGCTGCGCTTTACCCTGCCGCTCTTCCCCGAGGCGTCCGCCGAGTTTGCCCCCTACGCCATGGTGCTCGGCCTCATCGGCATCGTCTATGGCGCCCTGCTGGCCTTTGCCCAGACCGACATCAAACGGCTGGTTGCCTACACCAGCATCTCCCACATGGGCTTCGTGATGATCGCTATCTACTCGGGCAGCGAGCTCGCCCTGCAAGGGGCAGTGGTACAGATGATTGCCCACGGGCTCTCGGCCGCCGGCCTCTTCATTCTGTGCGGTCAGCTCTACGAGCGTCTGCACACCCGGGATCTGCGCCAGATGGGTGGTCTCTGGGGACGGCTGCGCTACCTGCCCGGCGTGATGCTGTTCTTCTCCGTCGCATCCCTCGGGATGCCGGGGACCGGCAACTTCGTCGGCGAGTTCCTGATCCTCATCGGCAGCTTCCAGGTGGCCCCCGTCATCACCGTCATCGCCACCTTCGGGCTGGTGCTGGCCTCGGTCTACTCCCTCATCATGCTGCAGCGGGCCTGCTTCGGGACGCCCCAGGAGGAGAGCATGCTCAAGGGGCTGGATACCCGGGAACTGACCATGATGCTGACCATCGCCGGCCTCTTGGTGCTGCTTGGTCTTTATCCCCAGCCGGTGCTCGACACCGCCAGCAGCAGCCTCCTGAGCGTGCTGCACTGGTACGCGCTGCCGGGCACGGGGGCGCTGCAATGATGCTTTCTCTTTCGCCTTCCTTGTCCATGTCGGGAGCACTGTCATGACGTTTACTGTTTCTCAACTGCTGGCCCTGCTGCCACTGTTGCTGACCACGGGGGCCATGGTGGCCCTGATGCTGGCCATCGCCTGGAAGCGCTGTGACGACACCGCCTTCGTGGTCACCATCATCGGCCTCAACCTCGCGCTCTTCTCCCTGCCCATCGTGATGGCCCAGGGGGATCAGGGGGTCACTCCCCTGCTGCAAGTGGACGCTTACGCGGTCTTCTACATGGGGCTGGTGCTCATCGGGGCCCTGGCCACCTGCACCTTCGGTCGCACCTGGCTCAAGGGCTATCCGGACAACCGGGAAGAGTTCTACCTTCTGCTGCTCATCGCCACCGCCGGTGGTCTGGTGCTGGCAGCCTCCCGTCACCTCGCCTCGCTCTTCATTGGGATAGAGATGCTGACCCTGCCCATGTTCGGTCTGGTGGGGTATGCCTATCGCGAGCGGCACTCGCTGGAAGCCAGCATCAAGTACATGGTGCTCTCCGCCAGTGCCACCGCCTTCCTGCTGTTCGGCATGGCACTGCTCTACGCCCAGGCCGGAAGCCTGAGCTTCAGCGATCTCGGTGTGACCCTGGCCCAGAGCCCGGCTCACCATCCGCTGCTGATGGGGGGCTTTGGCCTGATGCTGGTCGGCTTTGCGTTCAAGCTGTCCCTCGCCCCCTTCCACCTCTGGACCCCGGACGTCTATGAAGGGGCGCCGGCACCGGTGGCCACCTTCCTCGCCACCGTGAGCAAGATAGCCGTGTTCTGCGTGCTGCTGCGCTTCTACCTGGCGGTACCCGCCACCTCGGATCCCATGATCCACTGGCTGCTGGCGGCCATGGCGGTCCTCTCCATCGTGGTCGGCAACCTCCTGGCGCTGATCCAGACCAACATCAAGCGGATGATGGGTTACTCCTCCATCTCCCACTTCGGCTATCTGCTGGCAGTGGTGGTGGCAAGCCGCCTCGGCGAGATGCCGGTGGAAGCGGCGGGTGTCTACCTGCTGATGTATCTGTTCACCAGCCTGGGGGCCTTCGGCGTCATCAGCATGATGTCCAGCCCCTATCGCGGCAAGGATGCGGACTCCCTGCACAGTTATCGCGGTCTGTTCTGGAAGCGCCCCTATCTGACGGCGGTGATGACGGTGATGATGCTCTCCCTCGCGGGTATCCCCATGACGCTGGGCTTCATCGGCAAGTTCTACCTCATCGGCGTCACCGTCGATGCCAAGCTGTGGTGGCTCAGTGGCGCCATCGTGCTCGGCAGTGCCCTGGGGCTCTACTACTACCTGCGGGTCATGGTCACCCTCTACCTGCGTGAACCCGGCATGCAACTGCGCGATGCCAGGGCCGACTGGGCCTTCTCCTCCGGGGGCCTGGTGGTGCTGCTCTCAGCCATTCTGGTGGTATTGCTCGGCATCTACCCCCAGCCCGTCATCAGTCTGGTACAGGGCTTCCAGCACGTGGTGCTGCGCTAGCCTCAGGTTCACAGTTCACACAGCGAAACCGGCCTCCGTGGCCGGTTTTTTATGTCCGCCAAGGCCCGGTCCGGCTTGCCCGTCTGGCAGGCGATACCAGATCGGTCCTCTCAATCCATGCCATATCCTCCAGCAAGCAGCTCGCCGAGCAGCGAGCTGAAGATGGCCTTGCCCCCATCGTGCTCGCCTCCTCCTGCCCTCCCCATTCTCAGACCCATGCCCATAAAAAAACCGGCCACTGGGGCCGGTTTTTGGTTTCTTGCTGGCGCTTAACCCAGGCGAACCCGAGCATTGCGGAACATGCGCATCCAGGCGCCATCCTCTCCCCAGTTGTCCGGGTGCCAGGAGTTGGCCACGGTGCGGAACACCCGCTCCGGGTGCGGCATCATGATGGTGGCGCGGCCGTCCGCACTGGTCACCGCGGTGATACCGTCAGGGGAGCCGTTGGGGTTGGCCGGGTATTGCACGGTGACGTTGCCGCGGTTGTCCACGAAACGCAGACCCACCAGACCGCTCTGTTGCAGCGCAGCCAGGTGAGCAGCATCGCGCACTTCCACGCGCCCTTCCCCGTGGGAGACGGCAATCGGCATCACGGAGCCAGCCATCCCGGCGAAGAAGGCGGACGGGGAGTCCTGCACTTCCACCAGGCTGAAGCGCGCCTCGAAGCGCTCGGAGCGGTTGCGCACGAAGCGTGGCCAGAGATCGGCCCCCGGGATGAGGTCGCGCAGGTTGGACATCATCTGGCAGCCGTTGCACACCCCCAGGGAGAGGGTATCGCCGCGCTCGAAGAAGCGCTGGAACTGCTCACGGGCGTTGTCGTTGAACAGGATGGACTTGGCCCAGCCTTCCCCAGCCCCCAGCACGTCGCCGTAGGAGAAGCCGCCACAGGCCACCAGGGTCTGGAAATCTTCCAGCTTGATGCGCCCCTCGAGGATGTCGCTCATGTGCACGTCGACAGCGGTGAAGCCGGCGCGGTCAAAGGCGGCCGCCATCTCCACGTGGGAGTTGACCCCCTGCTCGCGCAGCACCGCCAGACGGGGAGAAACCCCGCGAGCGATATAGGGCGCGGCCACGTCGTCGGACGGGTTGTAGGTGAGCCTGGCCTGCAGACCCGGATCGGTGGCGTCCTGGCGGGCGGCATGCTCCTGATCGGCGCACTCCGGGTTGTCGCGCAGGCGCTGCATCTGCCAGCTGGTCTCGCCCCAGATGGTGCGAAGGGCGGTGCGGCTGGCGCGATACACTTCGCTGCCGGCACGCTGGAACAGGATGAGGTCGTCTTCGCGCACCGTGCCCAGCACATGGGAGCAGGCTGCCAGACCGTGACCGGCCAGCAGGGTCAGCACCGCTTCCTTGTCTTCGCGACGAACCTGGATGACGGCACCCAGCTCCTCGTTGAACAGGGCCGGCAGCAGGTCGCCACCCACGCGATCGAGCTGTATGTCGAGGCCGCAGTGACCGGCAAACGCCATCTCGGTCAGGGTGACGAAGAGGCCGCCGTCGGAGCGGTCGTGGTAGGCAATCAGCTTGCGATCCGCCACCAGCGCCTGGATGGCGTTGAAGAAGCCCTTGAGCTGAACCGGGTTGTCCAGATCCGGGGCGCTTTGCCCAAGCTGGCGGTAAACCTGGGCCAGGGCTGAGGCGCCGAGGCGCTGCTTGCCGTTGCCAAGGTCGATGAGGATAAGGTCGGTCTCACCGAGATCGGTGCGCAGTTGCGGGGTCACGGTATTGCGCACGTCCTCGACCCGGGCAAAGGCGGAGATGAGCAGGGAGAGCGGCGAGGTGACGCTGCGCTCCTCGCCGTCCTGCTGCCAGCGGGTCTTCATGGACATGGAGTCCTTGCCCACCGGGATGGTGATGCCAAGGGCCGGGCAGAGCTCTTCGCCCACCGCTTTCACGGCTTCGTAGAGACCCGCATCTTCCCCCGGATGGCCGGCAGCGGACATCCAGTTGGCGGAGAGCTTGACCCGCTTGAGGGAGCCGATATTGGCTGGTGCCAGGTTGGTCAAGGCCTCGGCCACCGCCATGCGGGCGGAGGCGGCATGAGAGAGCAGCGCCACCGGGGTGCGTTCCCCCATGGACATGGCTTCACCGTGGTAGCTGTCGTAGGTCGCGGCGGTGACGGCGCAGTCAGCTACCGGGATCTGCCAGGGGCCGACCATCTGGTCGCGGTTGACGAGGCCTGTTACGGTGCGATCGCCGATGGTGATGAGGAAGGACTTCTCCGCCACGGTCGGCAGGCGCAGCACGCGCTCGGCGGCGTCGCTGAGGGTGATGCCGTCCAGTTGCAGCGCCTTGCCCTGGGCAGGCAGGCTCTGCACGTCGCGGTGCATCTTGGGCGCCTTGCCAAGCAGCACGTCCAGCGGCAGATCGATGGGCTGGTTGTCAAAGTGATCATCAGAGAGAGTGAGATGCTTCTCTTCGGTGGCGGTGCCGATGACGGCATAGGGGGCACGTTCGCGCTCGCACAAGGCCTTGAACAGAGGCAGCTTGTCCTGGGCCACGGCCAGCACATAACGCTCCTGGGATTCGTTGCACCAGACTTCCAGCGGGCTCATGCCCGGCTCGTCGTTCGGAATGGCACGCAAGTCGAAGCGACCACCGCGATCCCCGTCGCTCACCAGCTCCGGCATGGCGTTGGAGAGACCACCGGCGCCCACGTCGTGGATGAAGACGATGGGGTTGTCGTCCCCCAGTTGCCAGCAGCGGTCGATCACTTCCTGGCAGCGACGCTCCATCTCGGGGTTGTCACGCTGCACGGAGGCGAAGTCGAGATCTTCGGCAGACTGACCGGACGCCATGGAGGAGGCGGCGCCGCCACCCAGGCCGATGTTCATGGCCGGACCACCCAGCACGATGAGGGCAGCCCCCACCGGGATCTCCCCTTTCTGGACGTGCTCGCTGCGGATGTTGCCGATACCGCCCGCCAGCATGATGGGCTTGTGGTAGCCGCGCACCTCGACGCCGTTGTGGCTCGGCACCTGCTCTTCGAAGGTACGGAAGTAACCCAGGATGGCAGGGCGACCGAATTCGTTGTTGAAGGCGGCGCCGCCAAGGGGTCCTTCCTGCATGATGTCAAAGGCGCTGACGATGCGGCTCGGCTTGCCGAAGTCCTGCTCCCAGGGCTGCTCGAAACCGGGGATGCGCAGGTTCGAGACGGAGAAGCCTACCAGGCCCGCCTTGGGTTTGGCGCCACGGCCTGTCGCACCCTCGTCGCGGATTTCGCCGCCGGAGCCGGTGGCGGCACCCGGGAAGGGAGAGATGGCGGTCGGGTGGTTGTGGGTCTCCACCTTCATCAGGATGTCGACGCGCTCCTGGTGATACTGGTACTCACCGTTGGCGGGGCTCGGGAAGAAGCGGCCACCCTGGCTGCCTTCCATCACCGCGGCGTTGTCTTTGTAGGCAGACAGGACATGATCCGGCGTCTGCTCGAAGGTGTTCTTGATCATCTTGAACAGCGACTTGGGCTGCTGTTCGCCGTCGATGGTCCAGTCGGCGTTGAAGATCTTGTGGCGGCAGTGCTCGGAGTTCGCCTGGGCAAACATGTAGAGCTCGATGTCGTTGGGATTGCGACCCAGCCGGGTGAAGTTGGTCACCAGGTAATCTATTTCGTCATCGGCCAGGGCCAGACCCAGGGTCACGTTGGCCTCTGCCAGGGCGGCGCGACCACCACCCAGCACATCTACCTGGGTAAAGGGGCGCGGCTCGTGGTGAGCAAACAGGGCGGCGGCCTCGTTCATCTCGGCAAAGACCACTTCCATCATGCGATCGTGCAGCAGGGCCGCGATCTCGCTGCGCTGGGCCACGCTCAGCTCACCCTTGGCCTGCACGTAATAGGCAATGCCGCGCTCAAGCCGCTTGACCTGTTTCAGGCCGCAGTTGTGGGCGATGTCGGTTGCTTTGGAAGACCAGGGGGAGATAGTGCCGGGGCGGGGGGTAACGAGGAACAGCTGACCGCTGGGGGTGTGTTCCGGGATGGTCGGGCCGTAGCGCAGAAGCTGGCCCAAGGTCGCTCGCTCGGGGGGCGACAGCGGGCTCGTCAGCTCGGCAAAATGCACGTATTCCGCATAGATGCTTGCTATCTCTACTCCTCTCTGTGCGCAGCTCTGCAGCAGCTTGTGGACACGAAACTCAGACAGTGCTGGGGCACCACGCAAGATTTCCATATACCTTTCTCACCAAGTTTTAGAGTGTGGGGGGATTTGAGACGCGCGTATTATAGGGATCAGGCCCATCCTGAACAAACGTTTTTCTCATCTCGCGCGGTGTGACTCCCTTCATACTCTCTGGTATAAAGGTGCCTCTTTTTTGACAAATGCCGATTTTTTCAACAAGGGTACTCACCTACTTGCGCTGCATTTTTCGACTGTTCATCGGGATGATGTTGACGCTGGCCCTGGCCGGTTGCGACTTCTACCACCCCTCCAGCCAACTGGAGCAGATCCGCCAGCGAGGCGAGATCCGGGTTGGCACCCTCTACGGCCCCACTTCTTATTACCAGCGTGACGACACCGCACTGGGGTTCGACTACGAGCTGGCGCAGCTTTACGCCGACTGGCTGGGGGTCAAGCTGACCATAGTACCGGCCTACAGCACCGCCGAGTTGGTCGAGCAACTGCAAAAGGGCAAGCTGGATCTCGCCGCCGCCGCCATCGTCGTGACCCCGGAGCGGCGCAAGCTGTTCCGCTTCGGCCCTGGCTTCTACCAGGTCTCCCCCAAGCTGGTCTATCGCAACGGCTCCTCCAGGCCCAAGAACCTCGGTGACATCAAGGGCAACATAGTGGTGCCGGCGGGCTCCACCGGCGAGGACCTGATGAAGGAGCTGGCCAAGCAGTACCCCAACCTGAAATGGAGCACCAATCGGGATGCGGACGTGGAGGAACTGCTCAAGCAGGTGGCCGACGGCAAGGTGGACTACACGGTGGTGCAGGACACCATACTTGCCCGTACCCAGCGCTACTACCCCGAACTCACCGAAGGTTTGACCCTCGCCAGCAAGCAGACCGTGGCCTGGGCCATGACCAAGCTGCCCGACGACAGCCTCTACGCCAGCATCATCGACTTCTTCGGTCAGCGCTTCATGGATGGCGCCATCGCCAAGCTCGACGAGAAGTACTTCGGCCACGTGCAGAACTTCGATTTCGTCGACACCCGTACCTTCCTGCAACGGGCCAAGAGCCTGCTGCCCAAGTACCAGGCGCTGTTCCAGACCCACGCCAAGGATATCGACTGGCGGCTGCTGGCCGCCATCAGCTATCAGGAATCCCACTGGGATCCCCAGGCACGCTCCTACACCGGGGTGCGTGGCATGATGATGCTCACCGGTCCGACCGCCAAGGCGATGGGGGTAAACGATCGCACCCACCCGGAAGAGAGCATCAAGGGGGGCGCCCGCTACCTGCAGGAGATGATGGCGAAGGTGCCCGACTCGGTCCCGGCGGACGAGAAAGTGTGGTTTGCCCTCACCGCCTACAACATCGGCTACGGCCACATGATGGATGCCCGCCGCCTGACCAAGGAGCTGGGCAAGAACCCGGACGCCTGGAGCGACGTGAAAGAGGTGTTGCCGCTGCTGCAGCAGTCACGCTGGCATCGCAAGGTACGCTATGGCTATGCCCGTGGCGGCGAGGCGCGCAACTATGTCAACAACGTGCGCCAGTACTACCAGAGCCTGCTCTGGCTCGACAACGAACAGCAGAAGGCCCATCGTCGGGAGGAGCTGGACGAGGACGACAGCAGCGAGCCGGACGTGCAAGCGCAGCGTCCGGCCATCATCGCCGAAGTGGTCAAACAGATCATCACCCCCTAGCCTCGCCGGGGGTGTGTTTTCCTGCCCTGTTCTCTGTTACCATCCTTGGGTATACGAGGGGCGCTGGAGCGAGCTTATTGCAACGTATTCATTGCGTTGCAGTTCCTGCCAAGGGCCCTTTCGGCCCCACGCAAGACCAGGGAGGAGAACAGGATGCGAGCACGCAGAAGAGCCATGTTGGCCCGAAAAACCAAATGTGCCTGGAGCCCGAGACGCAAGCTCAAGCTGGCCGACATGAAACGCAAGATCTGGCACAGAAACCGCTCCTTCACGCTGCTGATAGCGGAGCACACAGTATAAACCCGGCATCAGCCGGGTTTTTTTATGCCTGGTCAGGCTGCGCCTCGAACAGAACGGTGCGCTTGGAGACCAGGGTGTTGCAGTGGTTGCAAAAATAATCCACCGCGCCGCAAGCCCGAAGCCGCTCCAGCTCCTGCCCGCAGGCAGGACACAGGGCCCGGATGCGATAACGGGCCTGACACTGGCCACACGTCGTCTCCCGGCTGCGGCTGTCCAGTTCGCCCTGACAGGCAGGGCAGGTCAGCGTGTTCATTCTCTTCTCGACTCCTCTTTACGTCACTGTGCACCAGCGTCACTCGCAGCCCCTCCCCCGGTTTGTCTGCCCTGAGGAGGGCCACCAAGAAAAACGGCTGCCGGTAAGGGCAGCCGCAGGGCTTTATTTCTTCGCTTTGGCCTTGAGCAGGCGCTTGCGCTGGCGTTCCTGGCTCAGTGTCAGGGTGTTCTTCTTGCCCTCGAACGGGTTGACCGACTCCTGGAACTCCACCCGGATCGGCGTCCCCATGATCTTCAACGACTTGCGGAAGTAGTTGATGAGGTAGCGCTTGTAGGAGTCCGGCAGGTCGTTCAACTGGTTGCCGTGGATCACGATGCGCGGCGGGTTGTAGCCACCGGCGTGGGCATACTTCAGCTTGACCCGGCGACCATTCACCATGGGCGGCTGGTGATCTTCCTGGGCCATTTGCATGATGCGGGTCAGCATGGCGGTGCTGGTACGGCGAGTCGCGGACTCGTAAGCCTCGTTGATGGATTCGAACAGGTGACCGACGCCGCTGCCGTGCAGGGCGGAGATGAAGTGCACCCGGGCGAAGTCGATGAAGCCCAGACGTCTGTCCAGCTCGTTCTTGACGTCCTCTTTCACCTTCTGATCCAGGCCGTCCCACTTGTTGACCACCAGTACCACGGAGCGGCCGCTGTTGAGCACGAAGCCGAGGATGCTCAAGTCCTGATCGGTGATGGTCTCCCGGGCGTCAATGACCAGCAGGCAGACGTTGGCATCTTCAATCGCCTTGAGCGTCTTGATGACGGAGAACTTCTCCACCGTCTCGTGCACCTTGCCACGGCGACGCACGCCGGCGGTGTCGATGACCACGTATTTTTGTTCGTCGCGCTCCATGGGGATGTAGACGGAGTCGCGGGTGGTACCCGGCATGTCGTAGACGATGACCCGATCTTCACCCAGCATGCGGTTGGTCAGGGTGGATTTGCCAACGTTGGGACGACCGACGATGGCGAACTTGATGGGCAGGTCGGCGAACGGCGTCTCCTTGGTGTCTTCCCGGGTGTCGAGCTCACCGGCAGCCACCATGCGCAGCAGGGCCTCTTCGTCGAACTCCTCCAGCTCCTCTTCCTCTTGTGCCTCGGTGGCAGAGCCGACCAGGGTCTCGAGGTGGGGGGCCAAGGCCAGCTCCAGCAGGCTCAGTACGCCACGGCCGTGGGCGGCCGCCATCTGGTAGACCTCGCCCAGGGCCAGACCGTAGAACTCGGACACCGCGGAGTCACCGTCGATGCCGTCGGTCTTGTTGGCCACCAGAAACACCTTCTTGTGGGTCTTGCGCAGGTGCTCGGCGATGGCCTGATCCGCCGCGGTGAGACCGGCACGGGCATCCACCATGAAGAGCACCACATCGGCCTCTTCGATGGCCAGCAGGGACTGCTCGGCCATCTTCAGCTCGATCCCCTCCTCGGTGCCATCGATACCGCCGGTATCGACCACGATAAATTCCAGCTCGCCCAGCTTCGCCTGGCCATATTTGCGGTCCCGGGTCAGGCCGGGGAAGTCGGCAACCAGGGCATCCCGGGTACGGGTCAGGCGGTTAAACAGGGTGGATTTCCCCACGTTGGGGCGGCCCACCAGGGCAACTACAGGAGTCATAAAAGCCTCATTCTCAAGACGACAAAGGCTCCGGGTCCGAAGACCAGGAGCCGGATATTCACATTATCGGACGATCAAGGACGCTTAAGGGCGTACAACTTGCCGTCACGGCTCTGCACATACAGGGTGTCACCCTCCACCAGCGGAGCGGCATAGAGACCACTGCTGTCGAGCTGCTGCATGGCCTTGATGGTCCCGTCGGTACGGTCCAGCCAATACAGGTAACCTTCCACATCGCCGACCACCACATAGTCACCCAGGATGACGGGGGCAGTCACGGTGCGGTTTTCCAGCTGGGTGTTGGACCACAGCTCGAGACCGTTGCGACGATCGACCGCAAACAGATGGCTGCGGCTGTCGGTCAGCACGATGGCATTGCCGGTCACCGCCATGTCGCGATAACCGGAATACTTGCGCTTCCACACTTCGTCGCCGCTCATCAGCTTGCGCGCCATCAACTGGCCGTTGTAGGCGATGGCGTAGAGCTCATCACCGGCAATCAGCGGGCTGGCATCGACGTCCACCATCCGATCCAGTTCGGTGGCGCCGCGCGGGTCAGCCACCTTGGATTGACGCACCGGCTGGCCGTTGCTCAGCAGGGCGATGCCCACCTTGCCATCGGCGCGGCCATAGATGACGGCACCGTTGGTGATGATGGGGGCGCCAGCACTGCGCAGGGTCAGGGGCGGCTGCTCTTCGGACAGGGTCCACTGCAGCTTGCCCTCGTCGGTATCGAGCACCACCAGGCGACCGGAGGTGGTCAGCACCACCACACGGCCATCCTCGACGGCGGGGCTCGCCACCACTTCACCCGGCACCGTGGTCTGCCACAGCACTTCACCGTTGGCCTCGTTCAGGGCGTAGACCACCCCGTTTTCGGACCCGAGGAACAGCTTGCCGTAGCGGGAGACCAGGCCACCGGAGAGACGGGCACTGCGCTTGTCGGCGTTGATGGGCAGATCTGCCAGATCCACGCTCCACAGCTCCTTGCCGCTCTCGCGCTCGAAGGCGGTCACATCGCCATCGCGGGCCGCTGCATAGATGCGGTCCTCTTCCACCACCGGCTTGAGCTGGGAGTAGAAGTTGCCGATGCCATCCCCAACCGAGGAGGACCATGCCGTATCGGCAGTGAACGCGGACTCGACCTTGGGCAGGGGTGCCATGGGGTTGAGATCCTCTTCCGAACTGAACAGGGAGCAGCCCTGCAAGGCGAAGGAGACTGCCACCCCCAGCGCCATTCGCTTGTACAGATTACGCATCCGGAGCCTCGCCCGCAGTGACGGCTGGCAGCGCCAGATCATCCATCTTCAGCTTGAGTTCGGCGCTGCTCTGCAGGCCGCCGGCATCCGCCGCCGCCTGATAGGCATCGCGCGCTTCTTCGGCCTTGCCCTGCTTTTGCAGGATATCGCCGCGCACTTCCGCCACCTGGGCCTTGAAGGCGTCGTTGTTGATCTTGCCAAGCTGGGCCAGGGCCTCGTCTGCCTTGCCCTGATCGCTCAGGACCCGGGCCAGACGCAGGGCGGCGATGGGCTTGATGCTGTCATCGCCACTGGCGGCCACCAGGGTCAGCTGCTCGGCAGCCAGATCCAGCTTGTCCGCCTTGACGGCGGCCGCGGCCAGTTGCAAGGCGGCCAGCTCGGCATAGGCGTCACCCTTGTGAGCGGTAATGAAGCTCTTTGCCTGCTCCAGGGCGGCGTCATCCCCCTTGGCGAGCTGGGCGGTCATCTCGTTGTAAGCCTGGGAGGCGGCTTCCTGGTTGTTCTGCTGCATCTCGTTGTAGTAGCGCCAGCCAAAGAGGCCGACCAGACCGATAACAGTTCCTGCGATCACCGAGGTGCCGTTCTCTTTCCACCAGCTCTTGATGACCTCAACCTGTTGTTCTTCAGTGGTATACACTTCCACAGCTTACTCTCCTTTCGCTGCCAGCAGGGCGATGGCGGCATCGACCGAGACGGTCTGTTGCTCGGCCTGGCCACGCAGATATTTGATGGTGATCTCCCCGCTTTGCACCTCGGTCTCCCCAAGGATCAGGGCAATGGCCGCGCCGCTCTTGTCGGCACGCTTGAGTTGTTTCTTGAAGTTGCCGCCGCCGCAGTGACTCATGAGGCGCAAGTCCGGCAGGGCATCGCGCAGGCGCTCTGCCAGGGCAAAGCCAGCCTGTTCGGTCCCCTCACCCACCATGCAGAGATAGACATCCACCGCCGGGCGGATGTCAGCATTGAGTTCGAGGGTTTCAAGCATCAGCACCAGACGCTCCATGCCCATGGCGAAACCCACTGCCGGGGTCGGCTGGCCACCGAGCTGCTCCACCAGGCCGTCGTAGCGACCACCTGCACAGACGGTACCCTGGGCCCCCAGGCTGTTGGTCACCCACTCGAACACGGTCAGGTTGTAGTAGTCGAGGCCGCGCACCAGACGCTCGTTCACCTCGAACTGGATGCCGGCCGCCGTGAGCAGGCGCTTGAGCCCTTCGAAGTGAGCCAGGCTCTCTTCGCCCAGGTGATCGAACAGACGGGGGGCACCCGCCAGGATGGCCTGCACTTTCTCGTCCTTGGAGTCGAGCACCCGCAAAGGGTTGCTGTACATGCGGCGCTGGCTCTCTTCGTCCAGCTCGCTCTTGTACTGTTCCAGATAGGCGACCAGAGCATCGCGATAGGCGGCACGTTCGCTGCTCTGGCCGAGGGTGTTGAGCTGCAGAGTCACGTGATCGCTGATGCCAAACAGGCGCCACAGGCGGTGAGTCAGCATGATGAGCTCGGCATCGATGTCCGGCCCGTTGATGCCGAACAGCTCGACCCCGAACTGGTGGAACTGGCGATAACGGCCCTTCTGGGGACGCTCGTGGCGGAACATGGGGCCCATGTACCACATCCGGCGTTCCTGGTTGTAAAGCAGACCGTGCTCGATGCCGGCACGCACGCAACTGGCGGTCCCTTCCGGACGCAGGCTCAGGCTGTCGCCGTTGCGGTCTTCAAAGGTGTACATCTCTTTTTCGACCACGTCGGTCACTTCACCGATGGCGCGCTTGAACAGATGGGTCTGCTCGACGATGGGCATGCGCACTTCGCTGTAGCCATAGCTGGCAACGACCTGGCGCAGGATCTGTTCTACTTTCTGCCATACCGGGCTCTGCTCCGGCAGGCAATCATTCATACCGCGAATAGCTTGGATCTGTTTTGCCACGTTGATACTCGAGAAAAAGAGGTAAAATTTGGCCGCATTATAGGGATTTTCGACCCCGAGGTAAAATCGGGTGCCCGGATGCGGGATGTAAAATCAACAACCTAAAGCCGGGGCCACCCCAGGTGGCCCCGTCATGGTTCAACCTTTGTCCACCTGGATCTGGTTGGCCGGATCCAGCATGGCGGCCCGGGCACGGATGCGACGCTCCAGGGTCGGGATCAAATCCTTGTTGTCGAGCCGGTCGACCCGCTGGCCCCCCTCGTAGAAGGCACTCTTGTTGGCGGCGCCCGCAAGGCCGAGATCGGAAACCAGCGCCTCCCCCGGACCGTTCACCACACAGCCGATGATGGAGACATCCATCGGGGTGATGATGTCTTCGAGCCGCTCTTCCAGGGCATTGACAGTGCCGATGACGTCGAACTCCTGACGGGAGCAGGAGGGACAGGCGATGAAGTTGATGCCGCGGGAACGGATGCGCAGGGATTTGAGGATGTCGAAGCCCACCTTCACCTCTTCCACCGGATCAGCAGCCAGGGAGATGCGCAGGGTGTCGCCAATCCCTTCGCTCAGCAACATGCCAAGGCCAATGGCGGACTTGACCGCGCCGGCGCGAAAACCGCCCGCTTCCGTGATGCCCAGATGCAGGGGTTGATCGATCTGCTTGGCCAGCAGGCGATAGGCTCCGACCGCCAGGAAGACATCGGACGCCTTGACACTCACCTTGAAGTTCTGGAAGTCGAGGCGATCCAGGTAATCCACGTGGCGCATGGCGGACTCCAGCAGCGCCTCCGGGGTCGGCTCGCCGTATTTCTCCTGGAGATCACGCTCAAGGGAACCGCCGTTGACGCCGATCCGGATGGGGATGTTGTAGTGACGGGCGCAATCCACCACCGCACGCACCCGCTCTTCGTTGCCGATGTTGCCCGGGTTGATGCGCAGGCAGTCGGCCCCGTACTCGGCCACTTTGAGGGCGATGCGGTAGTCGAAGTGGATGTCGGCCACGATGGGGATGCGGGTCTGCTGCTTGATGAGCTTGAACGCTTCCGCCGCCTCCATGGTGGGGACGGAGACCCGGACGATGTCGGCGCCGACCCGCTCGATCCGCTGGATCTGCTCGACGGTAGCGGCCACGTCCGTGGTCTTGGTGTTGGTCATGGTCTGTACCGTGATGGGGGCATCGCCCCCAACCGGCACGTTGCCGACCATGATCTGTCTGGATTTGCGACGAACGATGGGTGATTCGTGTGCGGGCTTTTCGTGAACAGACATGGCGGACTGATTACTCCTGCGGCAGTGAGAAGCGGGCAGTCCGGCCGTTGTTGTAACGGCTCATGTCGAAGGACTTGCCCTGATATTCGAGATTGACCGCCATGGGCGCGCCAATGATGAATCTGAGTGGCTCGGGTCCTTCCAGTACCAGTTCGTCGTTCGCCTTCTTCAGACCGCTGAACAGGGTCTTGCCGTTGGCATCCTTGACGTCCAGCCAGCAATCGGCGGTGAAGCTCATCTTGAGCTGGGGCGCCTTGGCGGGCTCGGTGGTCGTGCTCTCGGCAGTCGAGACCGCACCGGAAACGTCCGTCGGGACGGCTGCGCTGGCATCCGTAGCGACCACAGGCAGGGTCGCGGTGGCACCGCTCACCACAACCTGGGTGGACACGGCATCGGACGCTGCGGGCAGCACGGGCTCGGCGACCTCCACGGCGGGGGCAACATTCGCTTCCGGCGTATTGACGGTCGCGCTCATCTCGGTCGCCGCCAGGGCGTCGTCACCGGCGGAGCGGCGCGCCGTGCTCTGCCACCACCAGGCGACGGAGAGCCCGATCAGCACCAGGATCACCAGCCAGGTTACCACCTTGAGCCGGCTGTCATTGGCCTGCTGGCGGGAGCGACGGGAGAAGCTCTGCATGTCGATGTTGTCGGGGGGAGTCAGCCCCAGCTTTTCGTAGGCGGCGAGGATGGTCTCCTCGGGGATGCCCACGAGCTTGGCATAGGCCCGCAGATAGCCACGAATGAAGGTATGGGACGTGTGCTTGTCATAGGTATCCGCTTCGATGGCGGCGATCAGGGTCAGACGAAGGTGAATGCGGGACGCAACCTGTTCCCGGGTCCAGCCGAGCTGTTCACGGGCGTTGCGCAGCAGCTGGCCTGGGCCCGCTGCCTGGGAGTCGTCTTGGAAATCGTGTGGCTGTTCAGTAGTCATTGGCTAAGTAACGCTTGGCTTGTTGCGAAGTGGGATATTGCCTTAGCAGCTCAGTCCCGAATTGGTGAAGTAATGCCGGTTTGTCCATGGCCTGGGCCAGCCGCAGCCGGAGCCAGAGGCTCTCCTCGTTCTCCTCTGCCACATCGGCAAAGCGCGCGAGGTAAGACTGGACATCAGGAAGCTTGCCATCTTTCATGGAAAGCTCGGCCATGTCCAGCAATAACCTAGGATTGCGGGGATTATACCCCAAGGCCAGACGATAATACTCGCCGGCCTTGTCATTTCTGTGATTTTGCATCGAGCAGAGCGCCGCATTCTCGTAGGTATCGGCGATCTTCACGTAATCGGGCTGGCTGACGGCCTGCAAGAACGCCTTTTCCGCTTCGTCGAAGCGGCCACGGTTGCAGAGGAAGGCGCCATAGTTGTTCATCGCGTCAGCATTGGACGGATCCATGGCCAGCGCTTTCTTGTAGCTCGCCTCGGCGGCCTTGAAATCCGACACCTGCTGATAGAAATAGGCAAAACCGATGTAGACCTGAGGATTGTTGGGATCGTACTGAAGGGCGCGGTCGAGGTTGAATTTGGCCTGCTCGGCATTGCCCTGGCGCAGATACTGGATACCCAGATCGAGACGAGTCTGGGCGGCAGCCTTGAGGTCGGGGCCCACTTCACGCTGGGTCGAATTCTGGCCAGCGTAAGTGGTCTCTGTGACACAGCCTGGCAGCGCACAGAGCGCTGCCACTACGATCAATGTACGGATATCCATTTCCTGTCTATACAATGGCTTAGGAGTTAAACCATTTTGACGGAAATCCCATCCTGTTGCATCCGATTTTTCATGGTGCGCTTGGTGCGGTCGATCACCTCCCCCACCAGCTGCCCACAGGCGGCGTCGATGTCGTCACCACGGGTTTTGCGCACGATGACGGTCAGGCCGTATTCCATCAGCACCTTGGAGAAACGGTCGATACGGCTGTTGCTCGGCTTGCCAAACGGGTTGCCCGGGAAGGGGTTGAACGGGATCAGGTTGATCTTGCAAGGGGTTTCCTTGAGGACCTTGGCCAGCTCATGGGCATGCTGCATGTCGTCGTTGATGTGATCGAGCAGCACATACTCCACGGTCACCCGGCCGCCGTTGGCGTTGGACTTGGCCAGATAGCGGCGTACCCCGGCAAGGAAGGACTCGATGTTGTACTTGTCGTTGATCGGCATGATCTCGGAACGCAACTGGTCGTTCGGCGCATGCAGAGAGATGGCCAGGGCCACGTCGATCTGGTCGCCCAGCATGTCCAGCGCCGGCACCACACCGGAGGTGGAGAGAGTGACGCGGCGCTTGGAGATGCTGAAGCCGAAGTCATCCATCATCAGCTTCATGGCAGGTACCACGTTGGCGAGGTTGAGCAGCGGCTCACCCATGCCCATCATCACCACGTTGGTGATGGGGCGTTTGCCGCCCACCACTTTGGCGGCACGCCACACCTGACCGATGATCTCGGAGACTTTCAGGTTGCGGTTGAAGCCTTGCTGGGCGGTGGAGCAGAAGGTGCACGCCAGGGCACAACCCACCTGGGAGGAGACGCACAGGGTCGCGCGGTCCGCTTCCGGAATGTAGACAGTCTCCACCTCCTGATCGCCCACCTGCAGCGCCCATTTGATGGTGCCATCGGCGGAGCGCTGTTCACGGCTGATCTCGGGGGCACGGATCTCGGCAATGGCCTTGAGCCGCTCGCGCAGCGCCTTGTTGACGTTGCTCATCTGATCGAAATCATCACAACCGAAGTGATAGATCCACTTCATTATCTGGTCTGCCCGGAACGGCTTCTCGCCCAACTCGACGAAGAAGGCACGCATGGCATCCCGGTCGAGATCCAGCAGGTTGGTTTTTGTTTCGCTCATCAGGGGCCTCAGCTCACACACTTCATAAATTATCGGCTGACCTACGTCAGGGGGCGGCATTGTACAAATAATGGGTCTAGCTTTCCACCTGGAGAATAAGTGGATATTGGTAGGATGACCAAAAAACAAAAGGGAGCCGAAGCTCCCTTGGTCACCAGCAGACAACATCAGCCGCGCGGGCAGATCTCGTCGTCGGAGAAGAAGTAGGCGATTTCACGGGCGGCAGAGGCCGGGGCATCGGAGCCGTGGACGGCGTTGCGATCGATGCTCTCGGCGTAGCAGGCGCGCAGGGTGCCGGCCAGGGCCTCTTTCGGGTTGGTGGCGCCCATGATTTCACGGTGACGGCGGATGGCGTCTTCACCTTCCAGCACCTGTACCATGACGGGGCCAGAGGTCATGAAGCCGACCAGACCATCATAAAACGGCTTGCCCTGGTGCTCGGCGTAGAAACCGGCGGCCTGTTCGCTGGTCAGGTGCAGCATCTTGGCAGCAACCACTTTCAGTCCGGCGCTTTCGAAGCGGCTGTAGATGGCACCAATCAGGTTCTTGCTGACCGCATCCGGCTTGACGATGGAGAAGGTACGTTCGATAGCCATTGAGTTCTTTCCTTAACTACAGAGTTTTATTGTAGGAATCCATGTTCGGCGGCGATTATACGTAAACAAAAAACGAAATAACACACAAAAAATCAACTTTTTGTTAAACAAAAGAATCCTTGAAACAACATGGTGACTCATCTTGTGCCAGGGCAGAGAGAAAAAATGTGCGCTTGCGCACGATCGGCATGCTAATGCCTCAAAACCGTATCAATTGCTCAGCAAAGCAGCACTGGAAAGGGCACCCTGAGGTGCCCTTGTGATGCCGTTCACTGACTCAGCGCGTCTCCGCCATCAGGGTATGGGCGATGGTGCGCATCCCCAGGGTATTGGCCCCGGGCGCCCACAGACTGTCGCCGTTTTCGCTGAAGCAGGCGGCGAGATCGACATGCAGCCAACCTCTTCCCTCATCAGGGACAAAGCGGGAGAGGAAACCTGCCGCATTGGAGGCTCCCCCCGGTCCGCCGCCCGGCACGGGGCGGCTATTGGCGGTGTCGGCATAGTGGGACGGGCACTGCTGGCGATGCCAGGGCTCCAGCGGCAGCGGCCATGCTGGCTCCTGCTCCGCATCCGAATAGGCCATGGCGCGGCTCACCAGCCCCTTGTCCAGTCCAAACAGGGCGTTGTAACGCCCCCCCAGCGCCATCACGGCCGCCCCGGTGAGGGTGGCAGCGTCGATGATGAGCGGCGCACCAGACTCGCCGGCCAGTTGCAAGCCGTCTGCCAGGATCAGACGCCCTTCGGCGTCGGTATTGACCACCTCCACCGTGGTGCCGTTCTTGTAGGTAAGGATGTCACCCAGCTTGTAGGCATGGCCGGATACCAGGTTCTCGGCGCAGCAGAGGATGAGCTTCACCCGCTTGTCGAGGCCACGCAGAATGGCCAGCGCCAGCGCGCCGGTGACGATGGCGGCACCGCCCATGTCGTGTTTCATGGTCAGCATGCCCTGGGAGGTCTTCATGGAGTAGCCGCCGGAATCGAAGGTGATCCCCTTGCCCACCAGGGCGGCAGCTACCGGCGCCTTGGGATCCTTGCCCGGATTGAAATCCAGCTCCAGCATCACGGGCTCGCGGTCACTGCCACGACCCACTTGATAGAGACCGACCCAGCCCGCCTGTTGCAGCGCCTCTCCCTTGAGGATGCGATGGCTGATCCGGTCCGGTGCCAGCTCGGTGAGGAAGGCAGCGGCTTCGACCGCCAACTCCAGCGGCCCCAGCTGCTCCGGAGTGGCGTTGGTCATCTCCCGCACCCAACGCCCGCACAGCCAGCGCGCCTCCAGCTCCTCCCTGTCCTCCTCGGACGAAGTGGCCCACTGCAACCCCACTTCCGCCTTGGGCGTCTGCAGCCCCTGGGCAAAGGCCCACTGCTGCTCCCGCTCCCAGTGGCCAGCCAGGACCACCTGCTGGATCCCCTGGCTGCACAGGCGCCGCGCCGCCTGCTGGATATCCAGCAAGGGAGTGGCGCTCACCAGATGGATCACCATGCCGTCGGCACGGTGGGAGAGCAGTGCCCCCTCCCCCCACTCGGCCGGTGCAAACTCTCGGCTCAACCAGACGTTCATGCGCACACCTCCTGCAGCCAGCGGGCAATCGTGCGAAGACCATGGCCCTTGGCCCCGGTCGCCCAGAGCTCATTGCCCGACTTCTGATAGGAAGCGGCCAGGTCCAGGTGCACCCAGCCCTTGCCTTCGTCACGGACGAAGCGCGACAGGAACGCCGCTGCCGTGGTGGCGCCGGCAGTACCTTCTGCGGACGCCACGTTGCCCAGCTCGGCAAAGGCCGAGGTGAGCTGGCCTGCGTGCCAGGGTTCGAGCGGCAGCGGCCAGGCCTTCTCGTTTTCGGCGTTGGCGGCCGCCAGCGCGCGCACCTGCTCCGCCTCATCAAGGGCAAACACGGCATTGTAGTCGCGGCCCAGCGCGGTCTTGGCGGCGCCGGTCAGGGTGGCAGCGTCGAGGATGTAGGCAGCCCCGCTTTCGCTCGCAGCCAGCAGGCCGTCTGCCAGCACCAAGCGACCTTCCGCATCGGTGTTCTGGATCTCGACCGAGATGCCGTTGCGATAGGTGAGGATGTCGCCGAGCTTGAAGGCGTGGCCGGAGACCAGGTTCTCGGCGCAGCAGAGGATGAGCTTGACCCGCTTGTTCAGGCCACGGCTGATGGCCAGTGCCAGGGCGCCGGTCACCATGGCGGCGCCGCCCATGTCGGACTTCATCGGCAGCATGTTGTCGGAGGACTTCATGGAGTAGCCGCCGGAATCGAAGGTGATCCCCTTGCCCACCAGCGCCGCGACCACAGGGGCGTTGGCATCCCCGGTCGGGTTGTAGTCGAGCTCGAGCAGCACGGGCTCGCGCTCACTGCCACGGCCCACCGACCAGATCCCGATATGACCCGATTCACGCAAGGCCTCGCCAGCGGTGATGCGGGCGGTCACCTTGTCACCGCCGAGGCTGCGAATGAGCAGCAGAGCGGACTCCGCCAGGCTCATGGGGTAGATGGCTTCCGGGCAGCCGTTGGTCACCTCGCGCACCCAGTGGGTCGCTTTGAGCAAGGCGGCGAGTTCGGCCGCTTCCTGCTCGCTCTGTTCACCAAAATCGAGCTCGCGAACCCCCTTGGCGGCATAGAAGCCCTGGGCAAAGGCGTAACGACGCTCCCCATTCCACCCCTCGCCCACCAGCTTGATGCGCTTGATGCCGCTCGACTCGAGGCGTCTGGCACCGCGCTGGATGGCGCGCAGCGCCTCCTTCTCCTGGCCAGCGGCCAGATGGAGATGGGCCTCGTCCCCGTTGAAACTGAGCAGGGCACCCTCGCCCCACTGGGCGGCGGCAGCCTGGGACGACAACCTTACGTTCATCATGTCAGCCATGTTCTCTTGCTTCCTTTTTATTGGCACTTTCATCAACGAATAGGGAAATCACGGGCACAAAAAAGGCCGCTCCCTCAAGGGTCACGGCCTTCACCATATCATTACTGCACCATGAGATGCTGCACGCGCAATTCACTCATGTGTAATTAAGGGGTCATCAGTGGCGCTCGGACGCCAGATTCAGGGTGTACTTGGGCAGTTCCACCACCAGATCCTCGTCCGCCAGTCTGGCCTGGCAGCTGAGACGGGATTCCGGCTCCAGCCCCCACGCCTTGTCCAGCATGTCGTCTTCCAGCTCGTCGCTCGGCTCGAGGGAGTCGAACCCTTCCCGCACCACGCAGTGGCAGGTGGTGCAGGCACAGGACTTCTCGCAAGCGTGCTCGATCTCGATGCCATTGCGCAGCGCGATATCCAGAATGGTTTCACCGGTCGCACCTTCGAGGGCCGCGCCGTCCGGACAGAGCTCGGGATGGGGCAGAATAATCAGTTTTGGCATATCACACCTTGTTGACGTTTTGTCCGGTCAGCACCTTGCGGATGGAGGCATCCATCCGGCGGGCTGCAAATTCGCCACTGGCAGCATCCGCTGCCTCGATGGCCTCTTTGATCTGGTTGGTGGTGCCCGTGCTGCGCATGGTCAGCAGATGGGCGATGGCGGCATCCAGCTCGGCCCGCTCGGCGGGGCTCAATAAGGCCTCGCCATCGGCGGCCAGCGCGGCGTTGAGACTCTCGACCACCCGGTCGGCCTCGACCTGTTGCTCCGCCAACATGCGGGCGTCCATGTCCTGCTGGGCATTGGCGATGGAGGCGCTCAGCATGTTGAGGATGTCATCCTCACCCAGTCCATAGGAGGGCTTGACCTGGATCTCGGCCTGCACGCCGGAGGATTTCTCCATGGCGCTGACCGACAGCAGACCGTCCGCATCCACCTGGAAGGTAACGCGAATGTGGGCCGCCCCCGCCGCCATGGGCGGAATGCCGGTCAGGGTGAAGCGGGCCAGGGAGCGGCAATCGGCCACCAGCTCGCGCTCTCCCTGCACCACGTGGATGGCCATTGCGGTCTGGCCATCCTTGAAGGTGGTGAACTCCTGGGCGCGAGCCACCGGAATGGTGGTATTGCGCGGGATCACCTTCTCGGCGAGGCCGCCCATGGTCTCAAGACCGAGGGAAAGCGGGATGACGTCCAGCAGCAGCATCTCGGCGTCGGGCTTGTTGCCCACCAGGATGTCGGCCTGGATGGCGGCACCGATGGCCACCACCTTGTCAGGGTCAATGCTGGTCAAGGGGGTGCGGCCGAAGAACTCGCCCACCCGCTCGCGCACCAGCGGCACCCGGGTCGAGCCACCGACCATCACCACTTCCAGTACCTCTTCCTGCTCGAGACCCGCATCGCGCAGGGCGCGCCGACAGGCCTGCAGGGTGCGCTTGACCAGGGGCTGGATCAGCTCGTCAAACTGGCTGCGGGTGACGGTACCCTGCCAGCCGGCAAAGGTGCAGGAAACGGCATCGGCATCGGTGAGGCCGTGCTTGATGCTGGCCGCCGCATCCAGCAACTCGCGCTGGGTACGGGCATCGAGCTGACCGGACAACCCGGCTTGCTCTTTGAGCCAGTCCGCCAGCAGATGGTCAAAATCGTCACCACCGAGTGCCGAGTCGCCACCGGTGGCCATCACCTCAAACACCCCGCGATGCAGGCGCAGGATGGAGATATCGAAGGTTCCGCCACCCAGGTCATAGACGGCGATCACCCCTTCCTGGCCGGAGTCGAGGCCATAGGCGATGGCCGCCGCCGTGGGTTCGTTGAGCAACCGCAGTACATGCAGACCGGCCAGTCTGGCCGCGTCCTTGGTGCCCTGACGCTGGGCATCGTCAAAATAGGCGGGCACCGTGATGACCACGCCGTCGAGGTCTCCCCCGAGGGACGCGGCACCGCGCTCGGCCAGTTTTTTCAGGATCTCGGCCGAGACCTGCACCGGGTTGACCAGCCCCTGGCGGGTCTGCAACTGGGGCATGCCCGTCTCGGTAGCCACGAACTCGTAAGGCTGCTGACGGGTATCGATATCGGCCAGCGCCTTGCCCATCATCCGCTTGACCGAGACGATGGTGTTGTGGGGATCGAGGGCCGCCTCACGCTTGGCATCGAAGCCAACCCGGATGGTATCGGCCTGGTAATGGACCACGGAAGGCAGCAGATCACGCCCCTGCTCGTCACAGAGGGTGTCGGCCTGGCCGCTGCGCACGGCGGCGACCAAGGAGTTGGTGGTGCCAAGATCGATGCCGACGGCACGTTTATGCTGGTGAGGCGCGGCGCTCTGGCCTGGCTCGGCAATTTGCAGTAATGCCATGGGTAATCACAATTCCTGCGTTAGAGGGTCAAGACTCGAACAGCGAGTCTTCGAATCGTTCCAGCTCCTCGAGGAGCTTGTCGACAAATTTGAGCTTGCGAACGCAATCCGCCGCCTGCAGATCCTCACCCCTGGTGAGAGAGTCGGTCAGCCGTTGCATCAACGCCTGGTGATCATGCCTGATCTCCTGGCGAAAATCCTTGATGGCGCCCTCAGGGTCGGCGTCGCCCTTGAGATCAGCCAGCCGCTCTCGCCACTCCAGCTGTTGCATCAGAAAGGCAGGATCTTGCAGTGTCTGCTGCTCGCCGCGAATATCGGTGCCCCGCAAGGAGAGCAGATACTCGGCTCGGCGCAAGGGGGCCTTGAGGGTGGTAAAGGCATCGTTGATCTGGGCAGCACGCTGCACGGCAGCAAGCTGCTCCCGCTCGGGGGCAGTCGCAAAACGATCGGGATGGAACTGGGTCTGCAGCTGACGATAGGTGTCAGCCAGTTGGCGAGTATCGAGCTCGAAGCCCTCAGCCAGCCCGAACAGCTCGAAATGATTCATCCTTCGTCCTCAGACAATAGCGCTGGGAGTGCAACCACACTCGTCTTGAAATTGAAAGCAGTGGCATGGACTGGCGTCCACACCACTGTGTTGATGAGCAAGGTGTTGATCACAAGAGACTCGCCGCAACAGGGCTCACCCTTGGGGCTACGAGGCGTTGCAAACATGGGCGATCTGTCAATCGAACCACTTACACGCTGAAGCTTTCGCCACAACCACATTCGCCCTTGGCATTCGGGTTGTTGAACTGGAAGCCCTCGTTGAGGCCTTCCTTCACGAAGTCCAGCTCGGTGCCATCCAGGTGGATCAGGCTCTTGGCATCCACGATGATCTTGACGCCTTTCTGCTCAAATACCTGATCCTCGGCAGCCAGCTCATCCACGAACTCGAGCACATAGGCAAGGCCAGAACAGCCGGTCGTCTTGACGCCGAGGCGCAGGCCGATGCCCTTGCCCCGGTTGATCATGAAGGAGGAAACCCGCGCCGCTGCGGCATCTGTCATGGTTATGGCCATACTGCTCTCCGGACCTTAAAGACCTTTCTTCTGCTTGTAATCGGCGATGGCGGCCTTGATGGCATCCTCCGCCAGAATGGAGCAGTGGATCTTCACCGGCGGCAGCGCCAGCTCTTCGGCGATGTCGGTGTTCTTGATACCGGCCGCTTCGTCCAGGGTCTTGCCCTTGACCCACTCGGTCACCAGGGAGCTGGAGGCGATAGCGGAACCACAGCCGTAGGTCTTGAACTTGGCATCTTCGATGATGCCATCGTCGCTGATCTTCAGTTGCAGCTTCATGACGTCACCACAGGCCGGTGCACCGACCATGCCGGTGGCGACGCTGGGATCGTTCTTGTCAAAACCACCGACGTTGCGGGGATTCTCGTAGTGGTCGATTACTTTTTCACTGTAAGCCATATCTAACTCCTGCTAATTCCGTTGTTCACCAGACCCTTGCCATGCTGGCAAGGATCAGTGATGTGCCCATTCGACCGTGTTCAGATCGACGCCATCCTTGAACATCTCCCACAGGGGGGACATCTCGCGCAGACGACCGATGGAGTCGCAGATGAGCTTGATTGCGTAGTCGATCTCTTCTTCGGTGGTGAAGCGACCGATGCTGAAACGGATGGAGCTGTGTGCCAGCTCGTCGTTCAGACCCAGGGCGCGCAGCACGTAGGAAGGTTCCAGGCTGGCCGAGGTACAGGCAGAACCGGAAGAGACCGCCAGATCCTTCAGTGCCATGATGAGGGATTCCCCTTCCACATAGGCGAAGCTGACGTTCAGGTTACCCGGTACACGCTGATCCAGATCCCCGTTGATATAGACTTCTTCGATGTTCTTGATGCCATCCCACAGACGCTGGCGCAGGGCCATGATGTGCTGGCTCTCGCTCGCCATCTCTTCCTTGGCGATGCGGAAAGCTTCCCCCATGCCGACGATCTGGTGGGTTGCCAGGGTACCGGAGCGCATGCCGCGCTCGTGGCCACCGCCATGCATCTGGGCTTCCAGACGAACACGGGGCTTGCGGCGCACATACAGGGCGCCAATGCCTTTCGGGCCGTATACCTTGTGGGCGGACATGGAGAGCAGATCAACCTTGAGCGCTTCCACGTCGACCGGGATCTTGCCCACGCTCTGGACGGCGTCCACGTGCAGCAGGATCTTGCGGGAACGGCACAGCTCGCCGATGGCAGCGATGTCTTGCACCACCCCGATCTCGTTGTTGGCGTGCATGATGCTGACCAAGATGGTGTCATCACGCAGGGCGCCTTCGATCTGCTCAAGGGTGAACAGGCCATTGGGCATGGGCTCGAGGTAGGTCACCTCATAGCCTTCCCGCTCCAGTTGGCGGCAAGTATCCAGCACGGCTTTGTGCTCGGTCTTGGAGGTGACGATGTGCTTGCCCTTGCCGGCGTAGAAATGGGCGATGCCCTTGATGGCCAGGTTGTTGGACTCGGTCGCACCGGAGGTAAAGACGATCTCGCGCGGGTCCGCGCCGATCAGCTCTGCCACTTGATTACGGGCCAGATCCACCGCCTCTTCGGCCTGCCAGCCGAAACGGTGGGAACGGGAGGCTGGGTTGCCGAACAGGCCGTCCATGGTGAGGCACTGCATCATTTTTTCTGCGACACGCGGGTCCACCGGACAGGTTGCCGAATAATCAAGGTAAATAGGCAGTTTCATCTTTTTCTCCGTTACGACGGGGTCACACAGCGACTCGTCGTGGAAAGCACGTTTATAGTTGGACTTTCAAGCTCACATCACCGCGTTCGGCCCGATCAACCAGGGACAACACGGTCTTCATTTGTTCATCTTGCTTGCCGGCGATACGGCGCACATCGGCCTGACCAACCAGCTCGGCCAGGGTGATATCCCCCAGGAAACTGGAGATGCGTTCGCTCAGATCCCGCCACAAGGAGTGGGTCAGGCACTGGGTACCACCGTGGCAGCCCCCTTTGCCGAGGCACTTGGTCGCATCGACCGATTCATCGACCGCGGTGATCACCTGACCAACCGAAATCTCGCCAGGGGCCAGACCGAGGCGATAGCCGCCACCGGGGCCACGTACGCTGCTCACCAGACCATGCTTGCGCAGACGGGCAAACAGTTGTTCCAGATAGGACAAGGAGATGCCCTGGCGCTCTGAAATATCAGCCAGGGGCACGGGCCCCTGCTCTGCATGCAACGCCACGTCGAGCATGGCTGTCACCGCGTAACGTCCTTTTGAGGTCAGTCTCATATGCCTTACCGTCTTGCGAACCAATCAATATGTGGCATATGGTCACATACCCGACTAAATCAGTCAAGTATATGCTTGAGTAAATCAGTCGGGATTAATCCTGTGCCCTGGACTTCTGGACAGAGGTGAGAATGCCCCGCAGGATGTTCAACTCCACCGCTTCGGGTCTGGCCCGATTGAATAGACGACGCAGTTTGCTCATCACATGGCCTGGATGGTCATCGGCAATGAACCCCGTCTTTTGCAGCGTCTGCTCCAGATGCTGATAAAACCCTTCCAGTTGCTGGGCGCTGGGGAACTCGACCCGCTCATCCTCCGGGGCCGAATGCTCCTGGTTCTGTACTTCCAGCCAGCGCATCCGCACCTCGTAACAAAGGGTCTGCACTGCCATGGCCAGATTGAGGGAGCTGTATTCTGGATTGGCGGGAATGGCCACATGGAAGTGGCATTTTTGCAGTTCGTCATTGGTGAGGCCGGTACGTTCACGGCCAAACACCAACGCGACCGGGTGCTCCATGCCCTCGGCAACCAGCTTCTCGCCCGCTTCACGGGGATCCAGCATGGGCCAGCTCAAGGTGCGGGAACGGGCACTGGTGCCGATGACCAGACCACAGTCGGCAATGGCTTCATCCAGGGTCGGCACGATTCGGGCGCGAGACAGGATATCGCTCGCCCCCGCCGCCAAGGCGACGGCCTCCTCATCCGGCTGGGCCTGGGGATCGACCAACACCAGTTGAGTCAGCCCCATGGTCTTCATGGCCCGCGCCGCGGATCCCATGTTGCCGGTGTGAGAGGTGTTTACCAACACGATACGAATCTGATCCAACATGCCCAGTCAATCTTCAGTCAAAAATGGCGCGCAATTGTAACATAACCAATCGCTATTTTGGCACCGCTTCCGACCAGGCATTTCTGCACAAACAGACAGATGATACATCCCCACCCTGCGTGGTCACGCTGACAGTGGGGTACTGCGGCTCAAGTTCACCTGTTCCGCAGCACTCGGGCAAGAAAACGGCTCAGCCCATTGTCGCGGCAGTGGGCACGTGCGTCTCGCGGGCCCGCTCGATAAAGGTCGCCAGATCCATCAGGGGGAATTTCATCAATCCCAGCCCGTCCAGATCCAGGCTGTCCATCAGATTTTTCACCTCCAGGCCCAGCTCGGTATCCCCCTCTATCTTCAGCCGACGCTGGAAGAAGAGGGAATCCGGGTCTTCACGGCGCCCGGCGATCAGAACAAGATCCTGGCTATTGCCGCTGAAACAGACATCGGCGTGCTCACACTTCCTTGCCACCACCAATTTGCCCTCCCGCTCGCTGATAAACCAGCATAGCCCCAGATCGCTGACTTCCACTTTCAGCCACTTGCCCGCAAGAAACGCAAATTCCCCCTCTTCGATGGCCTCCCGGAATACCCTGCCCAGCAGGGCCTCCATCAGGTTTTGTTGCAAAGGGAAGGGCACCAGCTTGAGGGGGTGGCGCAAGAGACGGGGTGCCTGTTCGACCAGGCGACGTTGCAGATGTTGAAACACGATAAACTCCCAGTTTTTTGCGCATTCAAGCACAGCCCCTTCGGCAAGATCCTGTTGAAAATCAAACTTGTGCCCACTTACCTCAAGAAGGGTAAAGCCACCTAAAGCTGCCTCAGGTCAAAAAGCGGGGGCGCAAGCATGCATACAATCGGGCCACTTTGCATTTTTGCCCTCTCGGAGCGTACCCGATGGAATTACTCTGCCCGGCAGGCAGCCTGCCGGCACTGAAGACAGCCGTGGATAACGGGGCCGATGCGGTCTACATCGGCTTCAAGGATGACACCAATGCCCGCCACTTCGCCGGGCTCAACTTCACCGACAGCAAGCTGGAAAGAGCGGTTGACTATGTCCACCAGCATGGCCGCAAGCTTCACATCGCCATCAATACCTTTGCCCACCCGGGCTCCGATGCCCGCTGGAAGCAGGCCGTGGACAAAGGGGTGGCGCTCGGTGCCGATGCTCTGATCATCGCCGATCTCGCCGTGCTCGATTATGCAAGCCGTCGTCATCCCGACATGGAGCTGCATGTCTCGGTCCAGGCCAGCGCCACCAACGCCGCCGCCATCCGCTTCTACCAGCAGCACTTCAACGTCGGCCGGGTGGTGCTGCCGCGGGTGCTCTCCATGCATCAGGTGAAGCAGCTTGCCCGCGAGACCGACGTCGGCCTCGAGGTGTTCGCCTTCGGCAGCCTCTGCATCATGGCGGAAGGGCGCTGCTACCTCTCCTCCTACATGACCGGCGAGAGCCCCAACACCGTCGGTGCCTGCTCACCGGCCAAGTTCGTGCGCTGGGAGGAGACCCCGAGCGGCCTCGAATCCCGCCTCAACGAGGTGCTGATCGACCGCTACGGCCCGGGGGAAAACGCCGGCTACCCGACCCTGTGCAAGGGGCGCTTCGAGGTGGATGGCCAGACCTATCACGCGCTGGAGGAGCCCACCAGCCTCAACACCCTCGGCCTCCTGCCCGAGCTGTTCCAGACCGGCATCCAGTCAGTCAAGATCGAGGGGCGCCAGCGCAGCCCCGCCTATGTGGAGCAGGTGACCCGGGTCTGGCGCGCCGCCATCGACGCCTATCAGGCCAACCCCGAGGCCTATCAGGTCAAGGCTGAGTGGGATGCCCAGCTCGCCCGTGTCTCCGAGGGGAGCCAGACCACCCTCGGTGCCTATCATCGCCAGTGGCAATAAGGAGCCCTGTTCATGAAATTCTCTCTCGGCCCCCTGCTCTTCTACTGGCCCAAGGCTGACACCCAGGGCTTCTATCAGGCGGCGGCCGCCAGCCAGGCCGACATCGTCTATCTGGGGGAAACCGTCTGCAGCAAGCGGCGCGAACTGAAAGTGGATGACTGGATTGCCCTCGCCCGTCAGGTGGCCGGCTCGGGCAAGCAGGCGGTACTCTCCACGCTGGCGCTGATCTCAGCTCCCTCCGAGCTCAAGGAGGTCAAGCGGCTGGTCGACAACGGCGAGCTGATGATCGAGGCCAACGATCTGGGGGCCGTCCAGCTCGCCAGTGAAGCCGGGCTGCCGTTCGTCTGCGGCCCCGCCATCAACGCCTACAACGCCGACGTGCTGCGCATGCTGCTCAAACAGGGAATGCAGCGCTGGGTGATGCCGGTGGAGCTCTCCCGCGACTGGCTGATGCAGCTCAATCAGGATCTGGGCAGGGAGCGCCAGCAGTTCGAGGTGGAGGTGTTCGCCTATGGTCATCTGCCGCTCGCCTACTCGGCACGCTGCTTCACCGCCCGCTCCCTCGACCGACCCAAGGACAACTGCGAACTGGCCTGCATCCACTACCCCATCGGCCGGCTTGCCAGCAGCCGCGAGGGGCAGAAGGTGTTCAACCTCAACGGCATCCAGACTCAGTCCGGTTACTGCTACAACCTGGGCAACGAGCTCAAGGGGATGGAGGGGCTGGTGGATGTGGTGCGCCTCTCTCCCGAAGGCATGGAGACCCTGACGATGCTGGAGCGCTTCAAGGCCAACGAACAGGGGATGGCCCCCCTGCCCCTGCTGCAGGAACGGGACTGCAACGGTTACTGGCGCCAGATCCCCGGCATGAGCCTGGTGGAGTAGCGGCACACCCCGTGTCACCAGACAGCAAAAAGGCCTCGTCAAGAGGCCTTTTTCATGGGGTTCAAACCCGTTTCGTCACGCTTTGCCGCTCTTGCCCTGGGCTCCGGGTGGCTGGGGCTTGCGCGCCATCAGTTCCAGCTCCAGCAAGGCATAGCGATGCTCGATGAAGTCATAGACGTTGTTGGCCAGCGCCAGCTTGAAGTAGCTGATGGCTTCCTTGCGGTTACCCTTGGCCAGCTCGAACTTGCCGAGGTAGAAGTAGGTCTCGCACAGGCGCTCGGCGAGCTCCCTGTTGTCCTTGACCCCTTTCACCACGTTGCTCATCAACTGGGTGGCATTGATGTCGCCCGTATAGAGGCGCACCAGATCCCAGTTCCAGGCGTCGTCGTCATACTTGTTGAGCCGCTCGCGCATCCGGCTCATGGCCGCCTGTCCGTTGAGCTTCTGCTCGGCCAGATAGAGCCAGATCACCCGATAAGGGTCTTCCGGTTGCGCCTCGTAGAAGCGCTTCATATCCGCCGCGGCAAGCTCGGGGCGATTGCCGTAATAGAGCGCGATTCCCCGGTTGAGATAGGCGTAGTCGTAATCCGGGGCGAGCTCTAGGGCGGAGTCGAACGCCTCATAGGCCTCGTCGTAGTTCTGCTGTTGAACCAGGTAGACACCGATGAAGTTGTAGGCCTCGGCAAAATCCGGCTTCTCCCGCAGGGCGCGGTTGAAGTCGAGTCGCGCCAGGGAACGCAAGCCCACCCGGTCAAACACCACGGCACGCTCATAGAAGAGTTCTGCCCGCTGTTCGGTCGTCAATTCCATTTCACTGAGCATCTGCCCGAGTCGCGCCAACGCCAACTCGCTCTGGTAAGAGACCTGCAAGGGGGTCGCCAATACCAGTGAAGCGGGTTGCGGCTTGGGAACTTGAGGCGCTTTTACCTGACTGCTACTGCTGCAACCCCACAAGGGGAGCAACAACAGGATACCCGTGAGGTATCCAATCCCTATCCTGACGTTCAATGAACACTCCGACGCTTACGCTTGACCCCGCATATGGTAAAGATCACGGGGCCGTTTGTCATGTGGCGCAGCCCCTCTCCCTCAAATAAATCAGGATTCGACAGGGTATCCGGCATCGCTCCAGCCGCGAAAGCCTCCATCGACGCTGACGACCCGGGAATAACCCATCTTCTGCAGGTTATCCGCCACCAGGATGGAGCGAAATCCCCCACCACAATAGAGGTAGAGTTCGGTGTCGGGATCCGGATACCGGGTCTCGATGTCACGCTCTATCACCCCGCGCCCGAGATAGGTGGCCCCCGGCAGATGGCCCCTGGCCCACTCGCTCTCTTCGCGCACGTCGATCAGATGAAATGCTCGGCCCTCATCCTGCCAGCGCTTGATCTGGTGCACATCGGTTTCCTGCACCTGCGGGCGGATGGCCTCTACCAGGGCCAGAAAACGGGGATTGTGTTGCATGGGCTTGCTCCTTGCTTTGGGTAATGGATGCTGGGTTGTGGGGAGCATCATGACTCACCCCGGCCACAAGAGAAAGGGCGCCTTGCGGCGCCCTTGTCTGTTACGGCAGGATCTCTTGCTGATCCGCGCCCTCTTTTTCCACCTGGGTCGGCAGCATGTGCTCCCGCTTGATCCCGAGGAACATGGCTGAGGCGCTCGCCACATAGATGGAGGAGTAGGTCCCGAAGGCCACCCCGATCACCATGGCGATGGAGAAACCGTGGATCAGAGGCCCGCCTTTGAGCAGCAGTGCCACCACCACCACGAAGGTCAACCCCGAGGTGATGATGGTCCGGCTCAGGGTCTCGGTCATGGAGAGATCCATGATCTCCGCGGTGTCCCCACGGCGTACCTTGCGGAAATTCTCCCGCACCCGGTCGAACACAACGATGGTGTCGTTCAGGGAGTACCCCACCAGCGTCATCAGCGCCGCCAGCACGGTCAGGTCGAACTCGTACTGGAAGTAGGCAAAGATGCCGAGGGTGATGATCACGTCGTGAGCCAGGGAGAGGATGCCCCCCGTGGCCAGACGCCACTCGAAGCGCACCGCCACGTAGATCAGGATACAGATGATGGAGGCCAGCATGGCCAGGGCACCGTCGGTGGCCAGCTCGTCACCCACGGAGGGACCGACGAACTCGACACGCTTGAGCACGGCGCTCTCGTCGACCAGCTTGGCGGCCGCCAGGACCTCGTTGCCCTGCTGCTCGACCTTGACGCCCTCTTGGGGGGCCATGCGCACCAGCACATCACGGCTGGAGCCGAAGAACTGCAGGGTCGCCCCGTCAATCTTCTGCTGATCCAGCGCCTCGTGCATCTTGTCCAGGCTCACAGACTGCTGGAACCCCACCTCGATGGTGGTACCGCCGGTGAAGTCCAGCCCCCAGTTCAGGCCACGATCGTACAGAACGTAGAGGGCGAGCACCGTCACCAGAGCAGAGAGGACCATACCCAGCTTGGCGAAACGCATGAAGGGGATGGGCTTTTCAAAATGTAGAATTTGAAACATGTCTCTTCCTTAGATCGGCAGCTTGTCGATGCGCCGTCCACCCCAGGCCAGGTTGATGATGGCGCGGGATACCGTGATGGCAGTGAACATGGACGCCGTCAGGCCGATCCCGAGGGTCAGGGCGAAGCCCTTGATGGCACCGGTACCGATACCGAACAGGATCACGCAGGTGATGAGCGAGGTGATGTTGGAGTCAGCGATGGTGGAGAAGGCGCGATCAAAGCCCATGTGAATGGCTTGCTGCACCCCGCGACCATTGCGGATCTCTTCACGAATACGCTCGTAGATCAGCACGTTCGCATCCACCGCCATCCCCAGCGTCAACACGATACCGGCGATGCCCGGCAGGGTCATGGTGGCCCCCGGGATCATCGACATGATACCGACGATGAGCACCAGGTTCATGGTCAGCGCCAGATTGGCCACCCAGCCGAAGGCACGGTAGTAGATCCCCATGAAGAGCACGATCACCAGCATGGCCCAGCCGATGGCTTCCATCCCGCTGTCGATGTTCTGCTGACCCAGGCTCGGGCCTATGGTGCGCTCTTCGACGATCTGGATGGGGGCAATCAGGGCACCGGCACGCAGTAGCAGCGCCAGGTTGTGGGCTTCGTTGGCGTTGTCGATCCCGGTGATGCGGAACTGGCTACCCAGGCGAGACTGGATGGTGGCGACGTTGATCACCTCCTCCTGCTTGCGGAACTTGCGCTTGCCGTCCGGACCAGGCTGACCCACCGGCTTGTACTCGATGAAGACGGTCGCCATCCCCTTGCCAACGTTGTCCTTGGTAAAGTTGGCCATCTTGTTGCCACCCTGACCATCGAGCTTGATGTTGACCTGAGGACGGCTGTATTCATCGAAACCGGACTGGGCACCCACGATGTGGTCACCAGTCAGGATCACGCGCTTTTGCAGTACCACGGGACGACCGTTGCGATCGTTGTAGACCTTGGAGCTCGGCGGCACGCGGCCTGCGGCAGCGGCCTGGATATCGGCAGCCTCATCGACCATGTGGAACTCCAGGGTCGCGGTGGCCCCCAGGATCTCCTTGGCACGGGCGGTGTCCTGGATCCCCGGCAGCTCGACGATGATACGCTCACCGCCCTGCTGCTGGACCAGCGGCTCGGCCACACCCAGTTCGTTCACCCGGTTGCGGATGATGGTGATGTTCTGCTCGAGGGCATACTTCTTCACCTCTTTGACCTTGGCTTCGCTCAGACTGGCCAGCAGGATGAAGTCATCCCCTTTCTGGTCGGTGGTGAAGACAAGATCCGCATTCTGGCGACGCAGGAAGGAGAGTGCCTTGGCCTGATCGGCCTCGTCACGGAAGACCACCTGCACCTGATCCCCGACCCGGCGTACACCGGAGTAGCGGATCTTCTGGGTACGCAGCTCGGCGCGGAAATCCTGCACCATCTGTTCCTGCTGCTTGGCCAGCGCTTCGGCCATGTCCACTTCCATCAGGAAGTGCACACCGCCCCGCAGGTCAAGACCGAGCTTCAGGGGCGCCGCGCCGATGGCCTCAAGCCAGGCGGGGGTCGACGGTGCCAGGTTGAGGGCGGTGATGAAATTGTCGCCCAGCTTGTTGGCCACGATGTCGCGCGCCTTGAGCTGGTCTTCGGTGTTGTTGAAACGGATCAGGATGAAGCCGTGCTCGAACGCCGCATGCTTGACCGGGATCTTCGCCTCGTCGAGGGTTTCCTTCACCTGGTCGAGGGTTTCTAGTTTGACTTCGGCACCACGGCTGGCAGAGACCTGCAAGGCCGGGTCTTCGCCGTAAAGATTGGGGGCTGCATATAGAAAACCGATGGCGATCACGACGATCACCATCAGGTATTTCCACAGCGGATAGCGATTTAACACGCTGTGCTCCTCGGGAGATTAGAGGGACTGGATAGAACCCTTGGGCAGAACGGCAGAGACGAAGTCACGCTTGATGGTGACCTGGGTCTGATCGTTCAGGGCCAGCACAATGTAGTCGCTGTCGGCGGAAACCTTGGCGATCTTGCCGACCAGGCCACCGGAAGTGAGCACTTCGTCGCCCTTGGAGAGGGAGCTCATCAGATTGCGATGCTCCTTGGCACGCTTGGCCTGGGGACGGTAGATCATGAAGTAGAAGATGAGACCGAACACGGCCAGCATGATGATCATTTCCATGCCACCACCCTGTGCTGCCGGAGCCGCGCCTTCTGCATACGCCTTGGAGATAATGCTCATTTAACAACCTCTTATTGATGTAGATTTGAATACTAACTTATATGTCGTTGTTATTTCACGCCATTTTCAGCCAGTGGAGGCACAGGCTTCCCTTGCCGACGGTAAAACTCAGTTACAAAGTCGTCTAATTTACCCTGCTCGATCGCGTCCCGCAAACCCTGCATCACGCGCTGGTAATAACGCAGGTTGTGGATGGTATTCAGACGGGCACCGAGGATCTCGTTGCACTTGTCCAGATGGTACAGATAGCTGCGGGTGTAGTTCTTGCAGGTGTAGCAATCGCAGTCCGCATCCAGGGTGCTGGTGTCTTCCCGGTACTTGGCGTTGCGGATCTTGACCACGCCATCAGTGGTAAAGAGATGACCGTTGCGGGCGTTGCGGGTCGGCATCACGCAGTCGAACATGTCGATACCGCGGCGCACCCCTTCCACCAGATCCTCCGGCTTGCCCACCCCCATCAGGTAGCGCGGCTTGTCGGCCGGAATTTTCGGGCAGACATGGTCAAGGATGCGATGCATGTCCTCTTTGGGCTCACCCACGGCGAGACCGCCGACCGCGTAACCGTCGAAGCCGATCTCAAGGAGACCGTCCAGCGACACATCCCGCAGCGGTTCGTAGACAGAACCCTGGATGATGCCGAACAGGGCGTTCTTGTTGCCCAGCGCATCGAACTTGTCACGGGAGCGCTTGGCCCAGCGCAGGGACATCTCCATGGACTTGCGCGCTTCCTCGTAGGTGGCCGGGTACGGGGTGCACTCGTCGAAGATCATCACGATGTCGGAACCCAGATCGTACTGGATCTCCATGGACTTCTCGGGATCGAGGAAAATCTTCTCGCCGTTGATGGGATGACGGAAGTGCACCCCCTCCTCGGTGATCTTGCGGATGTGCCCCAGACTGAATACCTGGAAACCACCGGAGTCGGTCAGGATCGGCCCCTGCCAGTTCATGAAGTCGTGCAGATCGCCGTGGGCGCGCATCACTTCCTGACCCGGGCGCAGCCAGAGGTGGAAGGTGTTGCCAAGCAGGATCTGGGCACCGGTCTCACGTACCTCTTCCGGTGTCATCCCCTTGACGGTGCCGTAGGTGCCGACCGGCATGAAGGCCGGGGTCTGGACCACGCCACGCTCGAACACCAGTTGACCGCGACGGGCACGCCCATCGGTGGTTTTCAATTCAAATTTCATTGCTACCTCTATTCAGTCAGAGAAACAGTCTGACAACAAAGGGCCCGAGGGGCCCGGTAATATGAAGCCGGCCGGCATACTGACAAGCAGAGCCTGAACGACTTCTGAAGGGCAAGGCTTAACCCTGCACCCGGCGACGGGTGACGAACATGGCGTCCCCGTAGCTGAAGAAACGGTACTGTCCCGCCACGGCGGCCTGATAGGCGGCCATCACGTTGTCATAGCCGGCAAAGGCGCTGACCAGCATGATCAGGGTGGATTCGGGCAGGTGGAAGTTGGTGATCATGGCATCGACCACCTGGAACTCGTAACCGGGGAAGATGAAGATGTCGGTGTCATTGAAGAAGGGCGCCAGCGGCTTGCCCTGGGCCAGGGTCGCCTTGGCTGCGCTCTCGAGGGATCGTACCGACGTGGTGCCCACCGCAACCACCCGACCGCCGCGGGCGCGGGTCGCCGCGATGGCATCCACCACCTCCTGGGGCACTTCGGCGTATTCCGAGTGCATGTGGTGATCTTCAATCTTGTCGACGCGCACCGGCTGGAAGGTGCCCGCCCCCACGTGCAGGGTCACGAAGGCCATCTCCACGCCCTTGGCACGGATCTGCTCGAGCAGCGGCTCGTCGAAGTGCAGACCGGCGGTCGGCGCCGCCACGGCACCCGGCTTCTGGTTGTAGACGGTCTGGTAGCGCTCCTTGTCGGCATCCTCGTCGGGGCGGTCGATATAGGGAGGCAACGGCATGTGGCCGATGGCATCCAGAATGGTCAGCACAGGGCGCGGGTCGAGGAAGTGGATCTCGAACAGAGCGTCGTGGCGGGCACGCATCTCGGCCTCGACGGGCACGCCGTCGGCACCGCCATCCAGAAGGAGACGGGTACCTGGCTTGGGGGACTTGGACGAGCGGACGTGCGCCAGCACGCTGTGCTCGTCCAGAATGCGCTCCACCAGCACCTCCAGCTTGCCGCCGCTGGCCTTCTGGCCAAACATGCGGGCCGGAATAACCCGGGTATTGTTGAACACCAGCAGATCGCCGGGGTTGAGCTGGTCAAGCACATCGACAAAATGACCGTGGCGCAGGGCGCCGGTTTGACCATCGAGCTGCAGCAGGCGGCTGGCGGTACGCTCCGCCATGGGGTAGCGGGCAATCAGCTCGTCTGGCAGATCAAAATGAAAATCGGATACTTGCATCTTTCACCTCGGGGGAATCGGCGGCTAGTCTAGTTATCCCCCTCTTCCAAGGCAACCCAAAAGACTAAAAACCCAAGGAAGACAAGGGATAGCGGGCCATTTTGTGAGGTTGGGCCCGTTAAAAAACCTTTAAGGTTTTGTATTGACCCCGATCATGTTCTGGCGACGGGGGCTGGGCTAGGGTGGAAGCAGACACACAAGGAGGCCCACCATGATGACCCTCTCCGAGATCATGACTGAACACCCCTTTACCCTGGGTCCGGAAAACAGCGTCAAGCAGGCGATGGAGCTGATGCAGCAGGAGCGGATCCGTCACGTTCCCATCGTCGATGAACACCAGCATCTGCTCGGTCTGGTCACCCTCTCGGACATCCTGGCCACCCGTGAATCCAAGCTGCTGCTGATCAACCCCGAGCGGGAGGCAGAGTTCACCGACAGCGTCCAGCTCGACGAGATCATGACCCGTCAGGTGGCGAGCGTGGATCCCCACGCCGGCATCAAGGAGGCGGCCCTGTATCTGCAGCGCCACAAATATGGCTGTCTGCCGGTACTCAAGGGGCGCAAGCTGGTTGGCATCGTCACCGAGTCGGACTTCATCGCCGTGGCCATCAATCTGCTGGAGCTGATGGAGGAGCAGGAGCCCCCAACCGACTTTTGATCTTAAAATTCTGTAATAAAATTACAATAAAAGCGTTTTCAGCCTAATTTAACGGCTATTCAAGTGAAACACTTTCAATTTGACTGTAAAATTACACCACAAAACTTGCGTTGTGACATTCATCACACTATGATGCCCACCATGCAATGGTTGCCGAAGAGGAGATGAGGTTTGTGCACCCGTCATCTTCTCTTCATATGTCTGCAAGTTTGCACACCCCGTAGTTAGTCTTTGCTGTAAAGCATATTTATCGCCATTCCTTGTTTGATGACCCGGCCCTGTCTGTGCGACTGCGCCGGGATTTTTTTATCCCTCTTTTTTCTACTGAGCCGCCTCGTCTGCCCCCTTCTCTGCTCACGCAATGAAAACAAATCCGGCCCAGCCCTTGAAAATGTGACATGCAGTACAGAAATTGAACTTCGACAATGAGTTATCTCCGAAGGCCTGAGATATTCATGTTAGGTACAGTTGTGATGGTCTATCTAATAAATAGATTTATGTGATTCAAAATTGTGGCTTTGACCGATTAGAAAAAGTCACTATGATGACTCCATCGAAAGTTAAGCGCCTCGTCTGGCACGACTCTTCAACACCAGACAGGCATATGTACATCACCAAGGAGCAAATACATGTCTACCTACATCAACACTGAAATCAAGCCGTTCAACGCCACCGCCTACCACAATGGCAAATTCGTTCAGGTGTCTGACGCTGACCTGAAAGGCAAGTGGTCCGTGGTGTTCTTCTACCCGGCTGATTTCACCTTCGTCTGCCCGACCGAGCTGGGCGACCTGGCCGACAACTACGCCGAATTCCAGAAGCTGGGCGTCGAGATCTACGCTGTCTCCACCGACACCCACTTCACCCACAAGGCCTGGCACGACACTTCTGACACCATCCAGAAGATCCAGTACCCGATGATCGGCGACCCCACCGGCACCATCACCCGCAACTTCGGCGTGATGATCGAAGAAGCTGGCCTGGCTGACCGCGGTACCTTCGTCATCGACCCGCAAGGCGTCATCCAGATCGTTGAAATCAACGCTGGCGGCATCGGCCGTGACGCACTGGAACTGCTGCGCAAGGTCAAGGCTGCCCAGTACGTTGCTTCCCACCCGGGTGAAGTGTGCCCGGCCAAGTGGAAAGAAGGCGACGCCACCCTGGCCCCGTCCCTGGATCTGGTAGGCAAAATCTAAGCCTCCCCGCTCTGAAGACCGGCCCGTTCAAGGGCCGGTCTTGTTTACGGCCCTCAGAAAATGCGCCGGTCTGCTGTGTGGACCTCTGTTTTCTGTACCCGGTCATCGTGCCGACCCGCATTCAGCAAGAAGGAATTCGACCATGTTAGATACCAACCTCAAACAACAACTCAACGGTTACTTGCAGTACATCGTCAATCCCATCGAGATCAGCGTGTCCGGCAATGACAGCGACAAATCCGCCGAACTCCTGGCATTGGCCAGCGAGATCGCCGAGATGTCCCCCAAAATTTCCCTGACCGATGGCACCAATGCCCGCAAGCCTTCCATGAGCATCGCGCCCCAGGGCCAGGCCCCGCGCGTGCACTTTGCCGGCATTCCCATGGGTCATGAATTCACCTCGCTGGTGCTCGCCCTGCTGCAAAGCGGCGGTCACCCCTCCAAGGCAGATCCGGCCGTGCTGGAGCAGGTGAAAAACCTCAAGGGCGAGTTCCACTTCGAGACCTATATTTCCCTCTCCTGCCACAACTGTCCGGACGTGGTACAGGCCCTGAACCTGATGTCCACCCTGAACCCCGGCATCACCCACACCATGATCGACGGAGCCCTGTTCCAGGATGAGGTGAACGAGCGTCAAATCATGGCGGTCCCGAACGTCTACCTGAACGGTCAGCCGTTCAGCCAGGGCCGTATTTCGCTGGAAGAGATCGTCGCCAAACTCGACACCGGCGCTGCCGAGCGCAAGGCGCAAGAGCTGAGCGAAAAAGCGCCTTATGACGTGCTGGTGGTGGGCGGTGGCCCGGCCGGCGCCGCCGCGGCCATCTATGCCGCCCGCAAAGGCATTCGCACCGCCATTGTCGCTGAACGTTTCGGTGGCCAGGTGATGGACACCGTCGGCATCGAGAACTTCATCTCCGTGCCCTACACCGAGGGCCCCAAGCTGGCCGCCAGCCTGGAGCAGCACGTCAAGCAGTACGGCGTGGAAGTGATCACCGAGCAGCGCGCCGCCGCCATCAGCAAGGATGGTTACGTCAACGTGGATCTCGCCTCCGGTGCCACCTTGAAGAGCCGCGCCGTGATCCTGGCGACCGGTGCCCGCTGGCGCGACCTGAACGTGCCGGGTGAACTCGAGTACCGTACCAAGGGTGTGGCCTACTGCCCCCACTGTGACGGCCCCTTCTTCAAGGGCAAGCGCGTGGCGGTGATTGGTGGCGGCAACTCCGGCATCGAGGCGGCCATCGATCTGGCCGGCATCGTCGAGCACGTCACCGTGGTGGAGTTCGCCGATACCCTGCGTGCCGACGACGTGCTGCAGAAGAAGGCCCGCTCCATGGGCAATATCGACATCATCATGAGCGCCCGCACCACCGAAGTGATCGGCGACGGCAGCAAGGTGGTGGGCATGGATTACGAGGATCGCACTACCGGCGAGATCAAGCATCTGGCTGTGGCCGGCATCTTCGTCCAGATCGGTCTGGTGCCGAACACCGAGTTCCTCAAGGGGAGCGAAGTGGCCCTGACCCGCTTTGGCGAAATCGAGATCGACACCAAGGGTGCCACCTCCCTGCCCGGCGTCTATGCCGCAGGGGATGCCACCACGGTACCGTTCAAGCAGATCATCATCTCCATGGGGGCAGGTGCCACCGCCGCCCTGGGTGCGTTTGATTACCTCATTCGCAACCCGGCGCCGGAAGCACAAGCTACCCAGGCCGATGCCGTGACCGCCTGATAACCGTCGCCCAACAAAAAACCGACTCCCTGGAGTCGGTTTTTTTATCCCTGTCGTTGGGTCGCCAGCCTTCAGCGCCCCTGCGGCGCGTCCCTCTCCTGCCCCTCTTCACTCACCGCTCTCTCTTCTGCATCAGGCACGGCATAGCTCGCCGGCACTGCCTCCCCTTCCAGATCCGTTCTTGGCTCCAGCTCCGCCGTCATGGGGGTGTTGGGGGGCACCGGCATGAAGACCTGATGCTCCGTCAGCGGAATGGGGGCTCGCTTACGCCTGCGCCAGCCGAGATAGGCCGACAGCAGCAGACCGCACAGGGCAAAGTAGACGAACAGCCCCTGTGGTCCGAACGTCGCCATGGTAAAGGGGGCCAGCAGCGGACCCGTCATGGCTCCCAGGCTGTAGGCAAGCAGCAGCCCCTGGTTTGCCCCCAGCACCTGATCCGGGCGCAGTTCATCGCAGGCATGGCTGAGGCTCAAGGGATAGATGGAGAACGCCATGCCCCCCAGCAGGAAGACAAGAGTCCCCTCGATTGGCTCGCGCCAGGGCCCCGGCAGCAGCACCATCAGCAACGCGATCAGGGTCAGCAGGGTGCAGAGCAGCAGGATCACCAACCGTCTGTCGTAGCGATCAGATGCACGCCCGATGGGATACTGCAGACACATCCCCCCCAGGATCACCAGCGCCATCATGTCCGCCACCTGGGAGAGGGAGGCGCCGCTGTCGGTGAAATAGAGCGGCAACAGCCCATAGATGGCCCCGAGGATGAGGCCCGAGGTAAAGCTGCTGCCCATTCCCGCCGGAGTGAGGCGCACCAGCTCCAGCACTCCCACCGGCTGGGGTGCCACCATGGCCGGCGTCGCCACCCGGGAGAGCGCCAGAGGCACCACGGAGAGGGTCGCCGCCATGGCGCACAGGGCGAACGGCGTCAGCACCATGGGGTCCACCTGCTTGAGCAGCAGCTGGCCCAGGGCGAGTGAGCCGTACAGCAGGATCATGTAGAGGGACATCAACCGCCCCCGGTTCGCCGGGGTGCTTGAGACCAGCATCCAGGACTCCAGCACCACGAACAGGCCGCCGGTGGCAACCCCCCCAATCAGCCGCAGCGCCGCCCAGGTGACAGGCTCCACCACCATGCCGTGCAGCAGAAACAGAAAACAGAGCAGGGAGGCATAAGCCGCATAGGCCCGGATATGACCCACCCGGATGATGAGGCGGGCATTGATGAAGGTCCCCAGCACCAGGCCGCCGAAATAGGCAGCCGACACCAGACCGATGGCCTGGGCGGACACCTGCTCGGCGGAGAGACGCACCGTCAGCAGGGTATTGAACAGACCGTGACCCAGAATGAAGATCACCAGACTGGTCAGGGGGGACAGCAACCTTGTCAGTGCCATGGAGCCTCCTCGCAACAAAAGGGTCATGGTAGCCCCTGCCTCCCGCCCCCTTCAACCCGAATGCCCTCCCCCTGCGGGGCTATGCTTGACGGGAACCCCACATGGAGATCCGAAAGATGAGACTCATGCTGTTGTTGGCCGCCCTGCTCTTTTGCGGCAGCGCCCTCGCCTTCCACTGCCCCATGGACATGAAGAAGATAGACGACGCCTTGGCCGCAGGCCCCGCCCTCAGTGCCGAACAACTGGCCGAGGTAAAACAGTTGAGAGCGGACGGAGAGACCTTGCACAACGCGGGCAAGCATCAGGAATCGGTCGATACACTGGCCAAGGCCATGGCCATTCTCGGCATCGATCAGGGCTGATACCGCCCCTTCGCCGCGCGACGGTCTCTTTCGCATCGCCCGGATACAGACCGCCAAAATGAAACAAGGCCCTCGCCATCACTGGCGGGGGCCTTTTCACTGCGGATGTCAGCGCTGAACGGTTCTACACCCGGCCACTGTAGACCAGAGTGCAATAGTTGAAGGCTATCTTGCCGTCAACGGCATGGCGAGCAAACTCGCGGCGAACGAGCGCTGTCATCTGATCGTGGGCCGGCGTGCCCGCCACAGGTGCATAGGAGGAGGAGTTGAGCCGTCCAAGCACCCCGTCAAGATCGAACAGCTGGCTGTTCTCGAAGCGATCGAGCCGGTACTCCCCGGTGAAGAAGGCGCGAAAATCCACCTCGCCGAGGTTGCGATGATTGACCTCCTCGTAATCCCCCGAGTAGGCGTGCAACCCCTCTTCATAGGCCTTGAGAAACGGGGTATTCGTCAGCCTGTCATTCCAGATGAGGGCGACCTGGCCACCGGGCTTGAGCAGCCGCTGGCACTCCTGCCGAAAAGCCGCGCGATCGAACCAGTGAAACGCCTGGGCGACCGTCACCAGATCCATCGCCCCCGTGGGCAGGCCCGTGGCTTCCGCACTGCCGTGCAGCCAGCCGATGTTCCCCACCTGGGCGAGCAGCCGTTTGGCGGCTGCCCGCATATCGTCGTTGGGCTCCACCGCCCAGACCCGCGCGACCCGGGGGGCCAGCAGGGCGGTCAGGATGCCGGTGCCGGCGCCGATGTCGGCCACCTGGGACTCGGGCCCCATGGCCAGCTCCCTTGCCAGAAAATCCAGCATGGCGGCGGGATAACCGGGCCGATACTTCACATAGGCCTCGACCCGGGTCGAGAATCGCTGGGTACTGTCCATGGCAGACTCCTCTCTTGCTGCGGCCTTCATGCCGGCTCCCGGCCTGGTGACCAGGATCCCCATGCCACTACACTTGACCCCATCATGCAAGCCCCAAGCGGGTGGCAAACGGCGTACAGGCTGGCTTGTCACCCAGCGAAGCCGCAGGCGCTGCGGGCGGCAGGATACCCATCGGGGCGCCCGCTCACGGGCGTCGAAGGACAAACACCAGGATGGAGCTGCGACACAATGAGACCAGTCAAGAACAGGATTTGCCTCTGGTATGACGGAGATGCCGAGGAGGCGGCACGGTTTTACGCCAGCCTCTTCCCCGACTCCGCCGTCGGTGCCGTACACCGGGCCCCGGCCGACTATCCCGCTGGCAAGGAAGGGGATGTGCTGACGGTCGAGTTCAGGGTGATGGGGATCCCCTGCCTCGGCCTCAACGGCGGGCCCGGGGTCAGCCACAACTGGGCGTTCTCGTTTCAGGTGGCTACCCAGGACCAGGCCGAGACGGATCGTTACTGGCACGCCATCATCGACCATGGCGGTCAGGCGAGCGAGTGCGGCTGGTGTCAGGACAAATGGGGCATCTCCTGGCAGATCACCCCTCAGGTCCTCATCGAGGCGATAAGCGATCCCGACCCCGAGGCAGCGAGACGCGCCTTCGAGGCCATGATGCAGATGGGCAAGATTGACATTGCCACCATCGAGGCGGCGCGCCGGGGCGAGTAGCCCGTTCGCACGGGCGCCACACACAACAAGGCCACCCCTGGGGGTGGCCTTGTGCATATTGGCTGTCAGCCCTTCACGGCGCCGCGATTACTTGGCGTAATCCTCGGTGGGCACGCAGGAGCAGAACAGGTTGCGATCGCCATAGACGTCGTCGATGCGGTTGACCGACGGCCACAGCTTGCTGGCGCGCACGGCGTCGGACGGGAAGACCGCCTCGGCGCGGCTGTAGCCACGGTTCCACTCTGCATCCATCACGTCGTCCTGGGTGTGCGGCGCATGGACCAGGGGGTTGTCGGCGAGGCTCCAGTGACCGTCCTGCACCCGGGCGATCTCGGCGCGGATGGCGGTCATGGCTTCCACGAAGCGATCCAGCTCGCGCTTGGATTCGGATTCGGTCGGCTCGACCATCAGGGTGCCCGCTACCGGGAAGCTCATGGTCGGCGCGTGGAAGCCGTAGTCCATCAGGCGCTTGGCCACGTCCATTTCGCTGATGCCACTGGCTTCTTTGAGCGGGCGGATGTCCAGGATGCACTCGTGGGCCACCCGGCCGTTGCGACCTGTATAGAGCACGGGGAAGGATTCACCCAGCTTCTTGGCCAGGTAGTTGGCGTTGAGGATAGCGACCTGGGTGGATTTCTTGAGCCCCTCGTCCCCCAGCATGGCGATGTACATCCAGCTGATGGGCAGGATGCTGGCCGAGCCGAACGGGGCGGCAGACACGGCGCCGTTGTCACGGCTCTCCTTGTCGGTCTTGACCACGGCGTGACCGGCCACAAACGGTGCCAGGTGTTTCTTCACGCCGATGGGGCCCATGCCCGGACCACCACCGCCATGAGGAATGGCGAAGGTCTTGTGCAGGTTGAGGTGAGAGACGTCCGCGCCGATAAAGCCTGGCGCCGTCAGCCCGACCTGCGCGTTCATGTTGGCGCCGTCGAGATACACCTGACCACCATACTGGTGAACGATGTCGCACACCTCCTTGATGGTCTCCTCGTACACCCCGTGGGTGGAGGGGTAGGTCACCATCAGGCAGGAGAGCTGGTCTCCGACCTCGGCGGCCTTGGCCCGCAGGTCGTCCAGATCCACGTTGCCGGCCTTGTCACAGGCGGTGACGATGACCTTGAGGCCCGCCATCTGGGCGGAGGCCGGGTTGGTGCCGTGGGCAGAGGCCGGGATGAGGCAGACATCGCGATGCCCCTCGCCGCGAGACTCGTGGTACTTCTTGATGGCCAAGAGGCCCGCGTATTCGCCCTGAGCGCCGGAGTTGGGCTGCATGCAGACCGCATCGTAGCCGGTCACCTTCACCAGCCAGTCTTCCAGATCTGCCAGCAGCAGCTGGTAGCCCCTGGCCTGCTTAAGCGGCGCGAAGGGGTGCAGTTTGCCAAACTCGGGCCAGGTCACCGGGATCATCTCGGCGGTGGCGTTGAGCTTCATGGTGCAGGAGCCGAGGGAGATCATGGCGTAGTTCAGGGCCAGATCTTTCGCTTCGAGACGGTGGATGTAGCGCAGCATCTCGGTCTCGGAGTGGTACTTGTTGAACACCTCGTGGGTCAGCACGGCATCGGTGCGCAGCAGCGCCTGCGGGATGGCGTGATGAGTCTGGGCCGCCTTGTCCAGCGCCTCCACATCCAGGCCATGGCCTTGTCCCAGGAAGAGGTCGAACAGCTCGGCCACGTCACCCCGGGTGGTAGTCTCGGAGAGCGACACCCCCACGGCGCCGTCGAGATCCGCGCGCAGGTTGATGCCAAGCCCTTCGGCCTTGGCAATCAGCGCCGCCTTGTCCGACGTCAGGACTGTGAGGGTATCGAACCAGCTTCCGTGCTTGAGGGCCACACCCTTGGCGGTGAGGCCGAGCGCCAGGATGGTGGTCAGACGGTGCACGCGGGAGGCGATGGTCTTGAGCCCCACCGGGCCGTGGTAGACGGCGTAGAAGCTCGCCATGTTGGCCAGCAGCACCTGGGCGGTACAGATGTTGGAGTTGGCCTTCTCGCGGCGGATGTGCTGCTCGCGGGTCTGCATGGCCATGCGCAGGGCGCTCTTGCCACGGGCATCCTTGGAGACGCCGATGATGCGACCCGGCATGGAGCGCTTGTAGGCGTCGCGGGTGGCGAAGAAGGCAGCGTGGGGGCCACCGTAACCCATGGGCACACCGAAGCGCTGGGCACTGCCGAACACCACGTCGGCACCCAGTTCACCCGGGGATTTGAGCAGCAGCAGGGAGAGCATGTCGGTCCCGACACAGGCCAGCCCCTTCTGGGCCTGGACGGCGGCAATGAGGGAACGCAGATCGGCCACATTGCCGGTGGTGCCCGGGTACTGGAGCATGGCACCGAACACCTCTTCGCTCACGGCCTCGCCCGCAGGGCCGACCACCACATCGAAACCGAAGTGGACCGCGCGCTCCTTGACCACGTCGATCACCTGGGGGTGAACGTCGTCGGCCACGAAGAAGAGGTTGGATTTGGATTTGGCCATGCGCTTGGCCAGCGCCATGGCTTCGGCGGCGGCGGTGGCTTCATCGAGCAGGGAGGCGCTCGCCAGATCCATGCCGGTGAGATCCAGGGTGAGCTGCTGGAAGTTGAGCAGGGCTTCGAGACGGCCCTGGGCCAGCTCGGGCTGATAGGGGGTGTAGGCGGTGTACCAGCCCGGGTTTTCCAGCACGTTGCGCAGGATGACGTGGGGCACGTGGGTGTCGTGGTAGCCCATGCCGATGTAGCTCTTGGCGATCTGGTTCTTGGCCGCATAGCCCTTGAGCTTGGCCAGGGCCTCCACTTCGGTCATGGGGGCGCCGATACCAAGCGGCCCCGGACGACGGATGGCGGCGGGGACCGTCTGCTCAATCAGATCGTCCAGGCTCTCGGCACCCACGGTGGCGAGCAGGGCCCGCAGTTCTTCCTCACCCGGGCCGATGTGACGGCGGATGAAATCGGTTTTTTGCTCGAGTTCAAACAGTGACTGGGTCATTTCCCTATTTCCTGGTAATAGGTCCTGGCATGACATCCTGATAGCCAAGACCTGATGTTCCTGTAGCCGGTCGATACCGGCTCCACTCATGTTCTGTGTCCGCCGCGGGCAGACGGGGAATGCGGCAAGGGCATCCCGAAGGCGCAAAGGCTGCGCCCATCCTGCAACCGCCATGGCCGCAGGATGGCAGTCATACAAGTGGGCCCTGCTGTGTTGGCAGGGCCCGGGGGCATTACTCTTCGTCCACCACGTTCTGGTAGCCTTCGGCATCCAGCAGGTTGGCGAGCTCGCCCGCGTCGTCCAGCTTGATGCGGAACAGCCAGCCGGCGCCGTAGGGGTCGGAGTTGACCAGCTCGGGGCTGCCTTCCAGCTCTTCGTTGACGGCCAGGATCTCGCCGCTCACCGGGCTGTAGATGTCGGAGGCGGCCTTGACGGACTCCGCCACGGCGCAATCTTCACCGGCGCTCACCTGCTTGCCCACTTCCGGCAGATCGACGAACACCATGTCCCCCAGCAGATCCTGGGCGTGCTCGGTGATGCCGACCACGGCTTCGCCGTTGGCTTCAACACGGACCCACTCGTGGGAGGTGGCATATTTCAGTTCGCTCGGGATATGGCTCATTTGTGCTTCCTTTATGCTCTTGGATCGCTTCAACAAAAATGGGGCGGCGAAGGTCAACCCTCACCGCAATCAATGATTACACCAACGGCTGGCCGTTGCGCACGAAGGCCGGCTTGGTGACTTTCACGGTGACCTGCTTCTTGCGGATCTCCACCTGGGCCTGTTCGCCGATATCACGGGGCACCCGCGCCAGGGCAATGCTGTAACCCAGGGTGGGCGAGAAGGAGCCGGAGGTGATCACCCCTTCCCGTGTCTCGCCGCTCTCGCTGGTGAAGGTGACCGGCATGCCGGCACGCAGCACGCCCTTTTCTTCCATCACCAGACCCACCAGCTTGGGCTGGTTGCCGGCGGCCTTCTGGGCTTCCAGGGCGGCGCGGCCGATGAATTGGCGGGAGGCAGGCTCCCAGGCCAGGGTCCAGGCCATGTTGGCGGCGAGCGGAGAGATTGACTCGTCCATGTCCTGACCGTAGAGGTTCATGCCCGCTTCCAGGCGCAGGGTATCACGGGCACCCAGGCCACAAGGGGCCACGCCGTTGTCCAGCAGGGCCTGCCACAGATCGCACGCCTTCTCTTGGGGGACCACGATCTCGTAGCCATCTTCGCCGGTGTAGCCGGTGGTGGCGATGAAGAGATCCCCGGCCTGCACACCGAAGAAGGGCTTCATCCCTTCGACCGCCGCATTCTGCTCGGGGGTGAACACCTTGGCCGCCTTGGCCTTGGCGTGGGGGCCCTGCACCGCGATCATGGCAAGCTCGGGGCGCTCGGTCACGCTCACGGCAAAGTCGATGGCGTGATGGCGGATCCAGGCCAGATCCTTCTCGCGGGTGGCGGAGTTCACCACCAGGCGGTAGAAGGTATCGGTCAGGAAGTAGGTGATGAGGTCATCGATGACGCCGCCTTCCGGATTGAGCATGCCGCTGTAGAGGGCCTTGCCGGGGACGGTGAGTTTGGCCACGTCGTTGGCCAGCAGGTGTTGCAGGAAGGCTTTGACCCGCTCGCCGGTCAAATCGACGATGGTCATGTGGGAGACATCGAACATGCCTGCATCGGTGCGCACCACATGGTGCTCTTCCAACTGGGAACCGTAGTTGATGGGCATCTCCCAACCGTGGAAGTCCACCATCTTGGCACCCGCTTCCAGGTGTTTCGGATGCAATACAGTAGTCTGGATCATCGCTGTGTTTCCTTAAGCGTTCGCGACAACACTCGCAATCCGCCCCGGCTCGTCGGGAACTACGGACCACAAGCTCTGTGCTCGTTCCCGCCCGGGCGGGCAGGAGTGATTCCTTGAACGGAGCGGATTATATGACAAGCGTGCCGGGGCACCGCTCAAAAAAAACTAATCCTCACCCAACTCACTGACACCAGACACTAAGGCAAAAACAGTGATAAAAACAGCCAAAACCGCGCCACTGCGGGATTTAATGTTGATTTTTACCGTCCCGTCACAATTTACAGAAAAACGTTTCGCTTCTCGCCAACATTAAAGGCTGACACCCCGAAGGGGCATCTCGCCCTGTCAGATTAGTTTTTTTGTTAAAACCCCGGGGTAAGATTAGATTTTTTCACCTTTGGCCAGGGTGGGCAGCTCCCCATCCAGCCCCATGGCGGCCCGGATTATGCCCTGCTTGAGGGGAGCAAGACCGTCGACGGCGCGAAGCCCCACCCCGCGCACCAGCTTCTTGAGGGGGTTGCTGCCCGCAAACAGTCGCTTGAGCCCCTCCATGGCCGCCAGCATGCGCGCCGCCTCGCTCTTGCGCCAGCGCTCATAGCCCCGCAGGTTGGCGAGCAGGCCGATGTCCGCGCCCTTGCCGTGATGAATGAGGATCTGCTCCGCCAGAGCGGCGGCATCCAGCAAGCCCAGATTCACCCCCTGCCCCGCCAGCGGGTGGATGGTGTGGGCCGCATCCCCCACCAGCACCAGGCGCTCGCGGGCAAAGTCGCGGGCGTAGCGGGCGGTGAGCGGAATGGCGCTGCGAGCCCCCTCCACCTTGCACAGCCCGAGGCGCCCATCAAAGGCGGCGGTGAGCTGGCGGTTGAAGCCGTCGTCATCCAGGGCGCAGAGCGCCTCGGCGCGGGCCGCGGGCACAGACCACACGATGGAGCAGAGGTCGGGCTGCCACAGGGGCAGGAAGGCGAGGGGCCCCTGGGGGGTGAAGATCTGGCGCGCCACCGCCTCATGGGGCTCGGCACAACGCACCGTCGCCACCAGGGCGTGATGACCATAATCCCAGCTGGTGAGCGGGATATCGGCCTGACGGCGCACCCAGGAGTGGGCGCCGTCGGCGGCCACCACCAGCTTGGCCGAGAGGGCCTGGCCATCTTCCAGCAGCAGCAGGGCGCCCGCTGGCCCGCACTGCAGGCTGGTGGCCCGGGCCGGGGTCAGCATCTGGATATTGCTGGCCCCCGCGATGGCGTCCAGCAGCGCAAGCTGGATCACCCGGTTCTCGACGATATGGCCAAGGGCCCCCTGACGCAGGCTGGCAGCATCGAAATCGATGTGGCCGAAACTGTCCTGCTCCCACACCTGCATCTTCTCGTAGGGCTGCAGGCGGCGCGCCACTATGCCGTCCCAGGCGCCGACCCCTTGCAGGATGTGCTGACTCGCGAGGCTCAGGGCACTGACCCTGTTGTCCGGCGTCTCACCGAGCGTTGCATCGGGCAGCCGGCCTTCCACGATGGCCACCTTGATCGCCCGGTTCTTGAGGGCGGCAGCGAGCCCCAGGCCCACCATGCCCCCCCCCACGATCACCACATCCACATCTTGCATCTGCATTCTCTTGTGTCCTTTCCGGGCGAGTCGCCAGGATCTGCGAGGCGACGCCCACAGGCGTGCCTCTTGCTCGAAATCGTCTTTGCCGCCGGTGCGACAGCGCTTATTGGCCGCACACCTCGTCCACGAATCCCAGGGTGCGGGAGGCGAGCGGTGCCTTGAGCCAGGGCACTCTGCCCATCAGGAAGAGCGCCAGATTGCGGCCCACCACCAGGGGAGCGTGATGGTTTGAGAAGAGCTGGGCCAGGGAGGACGTGAGCCAGACGGTCTGGGCCTGATCGTCCCGCCGCTGCTGCCAGTAGCCGCTTAGCACCTCAAAGCCGCCGATGTCTTCCCCCGCCGCGAGCGCACGGGCCAGGGTCCGGGTCAGCACGTCCAGATCCCGCATGCCGAGGTTGAACCCCTGACCGGCGATGGGATGCAGCAGGTGAGCGGCGTTGCCCACCAGCACGGTACGCTGGGCCAGGGGATAGTCGGCCACCGTCAGCACCAGCGGATAGAGGTGGCGCGCCCCTGTGCGCACGAAGCGCCCGAGTCGCCAGCCAAAGGCCTGCTGCAGACGGGCGAGAAAGGCGGCATCATCCAGCGCCATCAGGGCCTGTGCCTCGTCCCGCGGGACGCTCCACACCAGGGAGGAGAGGCCGTCCTGCATGGGCAGCAGGGCCAGCGGCCCTCCGTCGGTGAAGCGCTCGAAGGCCCGTCCGGCGGGATCCTCGGCGGTCTTGACGGTGGCGATGATGGCGCTCTGGCCATAATCGTGGCGACTGACCGGCATCTTGAAATGCTGGCGCACGAAGGAGTGGCCCCCGTCGGCCGCCACCAGCAGCCGGGTGCGGTAGCGCGCGCCCCCCTCCAGGGCGAGCGTCACTCCCCCCTCGTCGGGGTCGATGGCCTCAAGCCTGGCCGGGCACAACATACGGATCTGCGGGCTGGCGGCGATCGCCTCTTGCAGCACGATGCCCGCCGCCGACAGCTCGATCACCTGACCGAGGGCGGGCAGGCCATACTCCGCCGCCGACAGCCGGGTCTGGCCGCAGTGGCCCCGATCCGACACATGGATATGGGTGATGGGGGAGCAGTGGGGCGCCAGGTGCGGCCAGAGGCCGTGACGGGCCAGCGCCTCGCAGGTACCGGCGGAAAGCGCGATGGCACGGGCATCGAAACCGGGATGAGCATTGAGCTCGGGCGCACTCGCCTCCAGCAGCAGGATCTGCAGGGGGGCGCCATCCTGTCCTTTCAGGGCGGCAAGGGAGAGGGCCAGCACGGCACCGCTCATACCACCGCCGACGATAGCCACGTCGACGTGAACCAGATCAGATTGAGACATGAGAAGAGGGCATAGGCGAAAAAACGTGGGCCAATCCTACCACAAAGGTGGCGGACGGGATGCGAAGCCACGGGCAAAAAACCGCTTTGGCACCATGGGTTAGCAGAGTACCTCCCCTGCTCTCACCCCTTGTAAAACAGAAAGAGCGCCGTGATGCGCTCTTTCATTGACCCGCTGGGCAGGCAGATCAGTGCAGGGTCGGCGGCGTGCTCGGTGCGGCCGGGCGCTTGCCAAACTCCTCGAACGCCATCATGACCCCGAGGCGCACGTGTTCGTAGAGCACCAGGAAGGAGGCTTCGTTCTCTTCATCTTCCTGATCGAATTCGGCAGAGACCTGGGTGATGCTGGCGATGTCCTGAATCATCTCCTGCAGCTCTTCGGATGCCTTGGAGAGCTCCTGTTGCACCACGCCAAAGCCGGCCAGGAAGGCCTGGGACCAGTCCACCAGCGAGTCGATGCGCTCATCGAGCGGCGCCTCGTCGCTTGGCAGCAGCAGCTCGACGCCCTTTTGTGCCATCAGGCTCTCGATCACCTCGTGATAGAGGTCGGTCATCACCTGGCGCACCGGTGCCGGCAGACCGAAACCGTCGTTGATCAGATCATTGAAATGGGGCTGCCAGCTTTTGTCGTCCAGGGCCACGCCACCGCACACCAGGCCGCAGATCACGCCATGGGCCTCGACGGCCGTCGCCATGAGGTCGTGCTGTGCCATCAGGTCCGCCACGGCGGCGTATTTCAGGGGGTTTGTTTTGCTCATCTAGGATCCGCTCAAAGTTCAGGCAAATATGCAGAATTTATGGCCGAGATCCTAGCATTCTCCCCCTGCCAGAGCCAGCAAGGCCTTGAAACTTCTGCATCTGCGCTATATAGTCCCGCCCAGTTGTCCACGTGGATAAAGGCGGAAATCAGCCCCGCCGTATTGAGGAAGGCATGAGCATAGAGGCCGTAGAAATCGTCATTCTGGGACGTCCCTACAAGGTGTCCTGTCCCCTGGGACAACAAGATGCCCTGCGCCAGGCCGCCGACCAGCTGACCGACAAGCTCATCGAGCTTCGTCAACGTTCCAAGGTCTCCAGCAACGAACAGCTGGCCGTCATGGCAGCGCTCAATTTCTGTCACGAGCTCTGCCTTGAAAAAGAGAAAAACCACCAATACTCTGAGACCATGGACAAGCGGATCAAGATGCTGCAACGCACCATCGAAGCCGCATTGATCGAGCACGGACAATACGGTGAATCCAGCGAAGAGGCGCAACAGCCCTAATCGCACCGAGTTTTGAAATTCCCTGGAGTGTTTGTCAGCCGGTTCAAGTCCCCGAGCCGATATTCATACCAAACAGGGGGTCTGCCTTCTGGCTATTGAGCATGCTCGGCCCGACCGAGAAGCCTGCGGCCAGATTAGATCTCCGCCTTGAACCGACGGTTCAAGGGCCCAAACCGGCAACGGCATCTCCGGGGTACCTACCCAAAAAAAGCCCGTCATCACGACGGGCTTTTTCTTTGCCTGCGCGGTATCCCCCTTCCACTCCCCTGCGGCGTCTCGCCACCCGGCAGGAGGCAGTAAAAAGCCCGCCAACGGGGCGGGCTCTTGGCCGTGTCAGACGGCCATCTGCTCGTGGGGCGCGCCGTGGTGGCGCAGCCACACAAAGCTCAAGGCCACGATCAGCACCATCACCGTCATGATGGCCCCCAGGGTCACCTGCCCCGTCATCGGGAAGCTGGCGGCCAGCAGGGTTACCACGCCAGCCCCCAGATTCTGCATGCCCCCGAGCACGGCTCCCGCGGTGCCAGCCTGGCCCGGGAAGGGCTCGATGGCACAGGAGGTGGCGGTCGGATAGAGAATGCCGCTGCCAATGAAGTAGACCGCAGCCCCGCCCACGAGGGAGGCAGCGCTCACCATGCCGAGCAGCCCGGGTACCAGGATGATGAGCGACCCCAGGGCCAGGAAGGCGATGCCAAGGCGCATCAGCTTGCCCTGGCTCAGGCGAAAACTCAGTCTGGCGGAGAGCCAGGCGCCGAACAGATAACCGGGCAGCGGCAGCACGAACAGCACGCTGACGGTGCGGGCACTCAGCTTGAGCACGTCCCCCAGCAACACCCCGGCCGCCGCCTCGAATACTGCGAGGCCGGCAAAGGTGGCCATCAGACAGAGCAGGTTGCCCTGAAAGCGCGGGTTGCCGAGCACATGACGATAGGCGGCGCCCACCCGCAGCGAATGCTGGCGGGCGGATGCTGGCAGCGTCTCCCCAAACCAGGCCAGCAGCGCCAGGGTGGTCAGGGCACCAAAACCGAACAGGAACCAGTAGCCGGCACGCCAGTTGAACAACTCGGTGAGCCAGCCGCCCAGCACAGGTGCCAGCAGAGGGGAGAAGATGACCCCCATGCTTACCAGGCTGTTGGCACGGTTGAGCTCGGCGCCACTGTAACGGTCGCGCATCACGGTCCGGCTCATGGCGCCCCCTGCCCCGGTGCCCAGCCCCTGGATCAGGCTGCCCGCCAGCAAGGCGGTGAAGCTCGGGATCAGCTGGATGGTGAGGGTGCCGACCAGGAAGATCATCATGCCGATGATGAGCACAGGGCGACGACCGATGCGATCCGACAAGGGGCCATAAACGAACTGGGAGAGGCCGTAGGGAATGAGGTAGCAGGCCATCACCGCCTGCAGCTGGCCGGAGGCCACATGGAAGTCCCCCGCCATCATGGGAATGGAGGGCACATAGAGGGTCTGGGTCATCTGACCCACGGCGACCATCAGGATGGTCAGGAAAAACAGGGGATAGAAGCTGTGCCGATACATATGTCGTCCGAAAAAGATCAAAAAGCCGCCACCCTCCGGGCAGGGATCTGCAGGAGGTGTCTGACAAAGGTCGTTGAAGAGGAACAAGGCGGAGGACCCGCACCCGCCAGCAGCAGGACGCTCTCTGGCTTACGACAATCTTAGTGATTCATATCACAAAAAACGAACGAAACTTTATAATCTGCTTACCCAAGTTTTTCTAATGCGACGGGGCCCAAGGCCCCGTCACTGTCATCTCATCATGGGGGAAGGATTCATCCTGTCCCCTCTTTACCCCACTCTTCTCACCTCGGCCGACGCGCCTTCGAACATGGGGGTACCCGCCTCCCCCAGTCTCAGACAACGAGGAGCAACCTTGCCGGCCAGCCCCTCGTCATGGGTCACCAGCAGCAGGGCGCAGCCTATCTCCCCCAGTTCCTCCAGCAGACAGGCGATGGTCTGTTGCTGGCTCAGGGGATCGAGCCGGGACGTGGGCTCATCGGCGAACAGCAGCACGGGGCGCAGCAACAGGGCCCGGATAAGCGACAGCCGCTGCAGCTCCCCTCCCGAGACCTGGTTTGGCAGGCGCGTCAGCAGCCGTTCGTCCAGCCCCAACCGGGCCAGATAGTCGACAAGCCGATGGCGAGGCAGCCTGTGCAGACGCAGCACATCATCGAACTGGGTGGCGAGGCGCACCCGGCTGGCAAAGGCCTGCACCGGATCCTGATAGAGCTTCTGCCAGCGGCAGGGGGCTATCCCTTCCCGGCGCAGCACCTCCCCTTGCAGGGGGCGTTGCAGCCCCAGCAGCACGTTGCCGAGGGTGCTCTTGCCCGCGCCGCTCGGCGCCATGATGGCCATTCGCTCCCCTTGCGCCAGGGCAAGGTCGAGCCCCGTGAACAGGGGTTGATCCCCATATCCCATGGCAAGCTCCTTCCCGCGGATGAGCCAGTCACCGGTGGGAGGGACGGCCGCCTCGGGCCAGGCGGAGGGCTCCGCCGCCAGCAGGGCCCGGGTATAGGCATGGGATGGCGTGTGCAGCACACGCTCGGCGGGCCCCTGCTCCACGATCTCTCCTCCCTTGACCACCAGCACCCAGCCCCCCAATGCGCGAGCCAGGGAGAGATCATGGGTGATGGTCAGCAGATGGCGTCCACGGGCCAGGTAGCCCAGCAACAAGGCACCCAGCCTGGCTGCGGCCCGGCTGTCGAGCCCCTTGGTGGGCTCGTCGGCCACCAGCAGACGGGCCTCCCCCAGGGTGGCGGCGGCAAAGGCCGCGCGCTGGGCCATGCCTCCCGAGAGCTGGTGTACAAAAGCGCCCTCCCGCCCGGCCAGTCCAAGCCGCTCGAGGGCGGCGCGGGCCCGCGATCGGGCCTCCTTGCCCCCTGGCAGCCACCCTTCCTCCACCTGGGCAAGCAACCCCATGGTGGGATCCAGCGCCAGCACCGGCTCCTGGGGTAGCATCGCCAGCTCCCTCCCCCAGAGAGTACGCAGGCGAGGCGTGTCGGCCAGGTTGTGATGGCGGCCACCCGACACCATCTCGCCCCGGCCTGTCAGAGGGGCTGGCAAGGTCCCCATCAGGGCATGAGCCAACAGGGATTTTCCCGAACCGCTCTCCCCGATCAGGGTCAGGGCGGTGCCGGGATGAATGGTGAAATCCAGCGCCTGCAACAGGGTTTTCTGGCCATCATCGACCTGCAACCCCTTGATATGAATGGCCGTCATGAGGTGGCTCCTTGTGAAGATGGCATGTCAAGGCCGCGCGTCTGATGAAGCAGCACCAGAGCCAGCAACATCAGCCCCATGACAAGAATGGGGGCCAGTAGCAGACGGGGAGCCTCCTGATAGTGGGGCAGCGCCTCCGTCATCATCAGCCCCAGCTCGGGCGTTGGCGGCTGAATGCCGACGCCGACAAAGCCCAGGGTAGAGAGGGTTAGAATGGCACCCGCTAGGCCGAAGGCCATCATGGTGAGCAACTGGGGGGCGAGCTCGGGCCAGAGATGGCGCCGCACCACATGGGCATGGCCGAATCCCAGCAGACGGGACGCCTCCACCTGGGGCGAGGCGAGCAGCCCCCGGCTGCGGGCACGCACCACCCGGTAATACTCCACCCACTGGGCCATGGCCAACCCGAGATAGAGGATGGCAAAGCCACCCTGGGCCATGGCGGAGAAGAGCAGCACCAGCAACAGGCCTGGCAGGGCCAGCACGCCGTCGGCCAGGCTGCGCAGCAGACCGTCGACCCAGCCGCCGCGCCAGGCCGAGAGCCAGCCCAGCAATGACCCCAACAGCGCCGCCGTGATGACGCACAGCAGTCCCAGCAGCAGGGAGAGCCGGGTCGCCGCCGCGAGGCGCGCCATCAGGCTGCGCCCCATCTGATCCCGCCCGAGGGGCTCCTGCCAGGAGGGATCAGCCAGAAACTGTGCCAGATCCTGAGCCGCCGGATCGGGCCAGAGCACGGGGCCCAGCAGGGCAAACAGCACCACCAGCAGGAGCAGGCCCAGCCCCGTTTTGACAGACAACGACATGATCAGGACTCCTTGGGACCACGGGGGTCAATGGCAAGACAAAGCAGATCGGTGAGGGTATTGAGCAGCACGAAGAGCACCGCCAGCACCAGCACGGTCCCCTGAACCATGGGGATGTCGCGCCAGAAGATGGCGTGCACCAGCGCATGGCCGATCCCGGGCCAGGCAAACAGGCTCTCGACCACCACGACCCCCTCGATGAGCAGCACCAGCTGCACGCTGGTGTAGGCGATGATGCTGACCCCGGTGTTGCGCAGACCGTGGCGCCAGAAAACCCGGGCCGGCGAAAGCCCCTTGGTGAGGGCAAATCGGTAATAACCGGACTGCACCACGGTGAGCACGCTTTCACGCACCACCCGGGAGAGCACGCCGGAGAGCCCCAATCCCAGGGTCAGGGCGGGCAGCAGCAGGTTGCTCCCCTCCCCGTGCCCTGCCGCACTGACCCAGCCCAGCTCCACCGAGAGCATCACCATGAGCACCAGGCCGAGCAAGAAGGGGGGCAACGCACGCATCAGCACGCTCCAGGCCAGGGTCAGGCGATCACACCATCCCCCCGGGCGCAGCGCACTCAGGCTGCCAAGCGGCAGCGCCACCACCAGCGCCAGCACCACGGAGGCGCTCGCGAGCGTCAGGGTGGCGCCCAGGTGATGACCCACGTCGGTGGCGACCGGTGCGCCCGTCACCAGGGAGCTGCCGAGATCCCCTTGCAGCAAGGCCCACAGCCAGTCGCCAAAACGGGCAAGGGCCGAGCCGGCCAGCCCCAGCTCGCTGCGCACCGCGTTGGCCGCCTCGGCGGTGACATAGTCATAGCCATAACGACCCGCCGCGATGCGAAAGGCGATGTCTCCGGGCAGGGACTGCACCATCAGAAAACAGAGTCCGGCCACCAGCAGGGCAACCACCAGCGCCTGCACCAGACGCTGACCCAGTATCCCCATGACGCGAGACAAGGGGGTCGCTGTCATCGTGCGCTCCATGTCAACTTGTCCAGGCCATAGCTGCGCTCCTGGGGATCGAGTTCAAACCCCTCCAGCCCCCGACTGACCGCCGCGCTCTGGCGGTACCAGGCGATGGGCAGGAGCGGCAACTCCTGTTGCAGTGTCGTGGCTATCTCCCGGCGAGCCGCGGCGGCGTCTGTGGGCGACAAGGCTTGCGTGGCAAGGCGGGTCAGTGTTTGCGTCATGGCCGGGGAGTGCCAGTTCATCACCCCCCAGTCCGCACCGGCAGGGGCCAAGTCCCCCAGCAAAGTGACCAGGGGATCCGGTACCAGGGCATAATTGCGGGCGTAGAGACCAAGCTGGAGCGAACCGTCCTGATGGCCCGCCGGTATCTCGCTCGAGTTGCCCACCGCCACCTTGAGATCCACCCCCACCGCCTTCCACTGCGCCTGCAGTGCCGTGGCGAGAAGCGGCAGCTCCGGACGGTCAGGGAAGGTACGCAGGGTCAGGGCGAAGCGCTCTTCCCCCTTGCGCAGCACACCGTCCTCCCCCGGCTGCCAGCCTGCCGCCGCGAAGGCCGCCCGGGCCGCCTTGACGTCATAGGCAAGCGGCGTCAACCCGAGCTGGTGCCACTCCCCCAGAGTGGGAGGAAAGAGCTGGGTTGCCGCCATCTCGGGATCCCGCAGCAGGGCGGCTGCCATACCACGACGATCGATGGCGAGACTCAGGGCACGGCGCACCACCGGATCGCTCAGACGAGGATCGGCGCCATTGAGCTTGAGCTGGATGGTCCGTGGCAGGGTGACCGAGGCGATGGAGACCCGTGACGCCTGCTGCAAGCGGCGGATGCTGACCGGATCCAGCCCCCAGGCGATGTCGGCCTGACCGCTCTCGGCCATCAGGGTGCGGCTCTCTGCGCGCCCCACCGTCAGGTAGCTGACCTCCTCGATCGCGGACCTGGCCCCCTGCCAGCCGTCGAAACGCACAGTCTCTATCCGCTGGGGTTGTTGCAGGCGGGTGATGCGGTAGGGGCCAGAGCCTATCACCTGGGTTACCTCCCCCTTGGTATCGTAGGCGGCCTTCGCCAGGATCTGGGTGCTGGGGTGGGCCAGCACGGCGGGCAGGGAGGCGAAGGGTTCGCTCAGGGTGACCTTCAAGACGCCATCTCCAGATCCGATGGACGCAATAGGAGCGCTGGTCATCACGCCGGGCTTGCGCCAGGCCTGTTGCAGGGCAAAAGCGGCCTGCTCGGCGCTCACCTCGCTGCCATCGTGAAAACGGGCCCCGGGGCGCAACCTGAATCGCCACTGCAGACCGTCATCGCTACGCGACCACTCACTGGCAAGCCCGGGTTGCAGATTGCCTTTCCCATCGACATCTACCAGGGTCTCCGCCACCTGCATGCGAGTAAAGAAGACCCCGTTGCTGGCGGGGTCGACACTGTGGATCTCCCAGGGCCCCACCATGGCAAGCGGTTTGCCGTCGGCTGCAGTCGTTCCTGCCATCAGAGCCAGGGCGAACCACCCGGCTGCGGTGCATTTTTTTGTCATCCTTTCCATCCAAGCTTCATGTTCATCAACCAAAGAGATGGCGTTATAACATAACAATTAATCAGGAAGAATGACTTTTGATTTTTGATAAATGGCTTATTTGAAAGACAAAAAGCGACTGCGATGCAGATCGTCAAACAACGGGGAGTCAAAGGGGAATAAAAAAGATGGCCCGTCAGGGCCATCATGATGGCGTCAGCGAGTCACCATCTGCTGCGCCCGCTTGACCTGATCCTCGGGGCTCTCATTGCGCGGTGGAATAGTGATGCCCTTATGGCAGGCGGGCCTGGCTTCCATGCGTGCCATCCAGGCCTGCAAATGCACCAACCCCTCGATGGAGATACCACTCCAGTCGTGGATGCGCACCCAGGGCCAGGTAGCGATGTCGGCGATGCTGTACTCGTCCGCAAGATACTCATGGTGTGCCAGATGACCGTCGAGCACCTCGAACAGGCGTCGCCCCTCCTTCTGGTAACGCTCGATGGCGGCCGGGATCTTCTCGGGGAAATAGCGATAGAAGACGTTGGCCTGCCCCATCATGGGACCGACGCCTCCCATCTGGAACATCAGCCACTGGATGGCCTGGGAGCGGCGCTTGGGATCCTGCGGCAGCAACTTGCCGGTTTTTTCCGCCAGATAGATAAGGATGGCGCCGGACTCGAACACCGCGAAGTCACCATTGTCCCGATCGATGATGGCCGGGATGCGGCCATTGGGGTTGATGGCCAGGAACTCGGGCTTCTTCTGCTCCATAGTCGCGAAATCAAGGGGAATGACCTTGTAGGGCAGCCCCAGCTCTTCGAGGGCGATCGACACCTTGAACCCGTTGGGCGTGGCGGCAGTGTACAACTCTATCATCTTGGACTCCTTGAACGTTCAGGGGAAAGGATCAAGCCTGGGCGCTGGGCCGGGCACTCACCCGGTCATGCCAGTCCTGCAAACGAGGCTGTTCGGGGGTGATACGCAGGCCAACCACCTTGCCAAAATCAATGGTACAGAGGGCAAGAATGTCGGCGATGGTGAAGCGCTCCCCCGCAATATAGGGCACCTCGGCAAGACGGGCATCAAGCTTGTCAAACCAGATCTGAGCCTGTTGCTTGCACTCCTCCCCCCATTCGGGGAAGACCCGCTCCCGGTCTTTGTAAAAACCGGTGATATGACGAAACGCCATACCGGTCGGCAGCCAGAGCTTGAACTCGATGAAGCGACTCCACATCTCTATGGTGGCGCGCTCCAGCGCGGTACTGCCAAACAGGTTCGGCTCGGGGTGGAGCTCTTCAAAATAGCGACAGATGGCCAGGGTTTCACTCAGACAGGTTCCGTCATCGAGTTCCAGCACAGGAATGCGCCCGGCCGGGTTCTTGGTCAAAAAGGCGGGCGCCAGGTTTTCCCCCGCCCCCAGATCGACCTGCTGATATTCCATCTCGATCCCCTTCTCCGCCAGAAACATTCTGACCCGACGGGCATTGGGGGCTCGTCTCAGCTCATAAACCTTCATGTCACCTCCGTCGACGAACACACAGTGAGCCGCTGCGCAGGCCATAGCAAAGCGGCACAATATCGGTCAGTTATGACAAATATTGTGCCCCTTGAACAGCCCGCATCGAGGGGGAGATGATTAGCTGCTCAGTACCCCTGGTTGGCGCTGGCGCAGCAAGATAAGACGGGAAAGCAGCGGGAAATAGGATTCAAACTTGCTTTGCAGCACCAGGCTGCAGGCAGGATCCGCCAGTTCGGCCTCATCCAGCAGAATACCGTTGGAGACGAAATAAAAATGCGGATCCCGAACATCCGGCCCCTGTGGAGGATGTTCATACTGTCGATGCACCAACAGGGGAAGCACCGGTAATCCCAGTGCACTGCCTCCTGCTGGCCAGAGCGGAACAGGCCAAGCAGCGCCCTCTTCTTCCAGCAGCAGGATCGCCGCTTCATCCTTCGACGGTTGCCACTGCTGGGGCTGTGCCACCCGGACCTCGGTGACATAATCGCTCTCTTCGCTGGCGGCACGCAGTGCGGCCAACACACCCAGAGTCGTCGGCGACGACGGTTTCTGACTGATTAATGACAGATTCATGGCTCATATCCCTATGCTCACCACAGCCTGTTATCCGGCTGTCGCGATAAGACTAGTTGATTACAGGTCTTTATTGGAGCCGTCAGATCTGTCAGTCCCCCCCCTGACCGAATGAGGGCATAGCAGTTGCTATTCCCGAATATCTTGGTAAGATGTCGCGTCCTTTTATCCCCCGTTCTTTAACATCCAGTGGTGAACCTATGCATCCGATGCTGAATATCGCCGTGCGCGCTGCGCGCAACGCCGGTCAAGTAGTAGTAAAAGCCTTTTCTCAACCCGAGAACATCGAGGTTATCCAGAAAGGCAGCAATGACTTCGTGACCAACGTTGACCGTGACGCCGAAGCGGCCATCATTCACACCATCAAAAAATCTTACCCGGAACACAGCATCGTTGCTGAAGAGTCTGGCGAGATTGCCGGTACCAATCCGGACTACCAATGGATCATCGACCCACTGGATGGCACGACCAACCTGGTCAAAGGCATTCCGCACTTTGCCGTTTCCATCGCTCTGCGCGTCAAGGGCAAGACCGAACAAGCCGTTGTCTACGATCCCATCCGTGACGAGCTGTTCACTGCCACCCGCGGCAGCGGCGCCCAGCTGAACGGCTACCGCATCCGTGTCGGCAAGGCCAAAGAGCTCTCCGGCACCATCCTGGCCACCGGGTTCCCGTTCAAGCAGAAGCACCACATCGAACCCTACCTGAAGATGTTCCAGAGCATGTTCATCGAGTGTGCAGACATCCGTCGTGCTGGCTCCGCCGCGCTGGATCTCGCCTATGTGGCCGCTGGTCGCGTCGACGGTTTCTGGGAAATCGGCCTCAAGCCCTGGGACACCGCCGCCGGTGAGCTGCTGGCCAAAGAAGCCGGCGCCATCGTCACCGACTTCGTTGGTGGTCACAACTACGAAAACTCCGGCAATATCGTGGTGGCCAACCCCCGTGTGCTGAAAGAGATGCTCGGCAAGATCCGCGAAAACCTGCCGGAATCCCTGGCCAAGTAATCCCGGAAACCCGTGAAAAAAATGCCAGTCGGTTCGCCGACTGGCATTTTTTATTCCTGACTACAGCGAAAATCCCGCCCCTCTCGATGACTCAACGGGATCAGATAGTGCCGTTGCGTCCCATGTTGATCACCACCCGGCGGTTCTTGGCTCGGCCAGCTTCCGTTTCGTTGGAGGCCACGTGCTGTTTCTCACCGTGCCCTTCCACCGAGATCTTGCCCTCCTCGATGCCGAGATCCACAAACACCTGCTTGATGGCATCCGCCCGCTTCTCGGAGAGCTTCTGGTTTGGCCAGCGGCCGCCATAGCTGTCGCTGTAGGCGTCGATCACCACCACATCGATGCTCTTGTCTGCCTTCACATAGTCACCGATCATCACCAGCCGCCGCTTGGAGGCCGGTGACAACTGATCGCTGTTCTTGTCATAGGAGAGCACGCTGAAGGCGATGTCGTTGAAGCTGTAGGGCAGCAAGCCACTCAGGCAGTCCATGAACGCCTGGTACTTGACCCTGAAATTGACCGACGAGAGCGATACCCGCACCGGCCTGTCCTGACGATACCAGTCGCGATACTGGAAAGTCGGCATACGCCCTCCTTCCAGCTCGTCCAGCATGGTCCAGGCGGTCTGCCCCGCCACCAGGCCGTCAAACTGCTGATAGAACTGCAACTGGCTGATCTGTCGCCCGGCCACCCCGGGACGCCAGCTGGGGGGCATGATCCCGAGGCTCACTGTCTGAGTACGCGCCTGGGGTCGCTGCCCCTTGAGCTCGAAATCCAGATTGATCTTGCGCCCGGCCCGGCTGACAAAGGCCCCGGTTCCCCAACGGGGAATAGGATGCTCCAGCCTGCACTCCACCTGGGTATCAGAGGTCAGGCGCCAGACGGATTGATCCAGACCGGCGCCAAATTCGGTCACGCCCGCCTGCAACTGCATACTCACTGATATGCTGATCAACCCCAACACCCAAGCATTCAACGGCTTGTCCTCCACACTATCTCGAATTATCTATCGGCGGCGGCAGGACAAGCTTTAGGTCAAAACGCTCAGTGGGGGGAAGAAGGGGCCATCAGCTTGAAGCTGGCGATGCGTCCCGCCAGATCCCGGGCCAGGGCATCCAGTTCGGCACTGTGTTGTTGCAGGGTATGGGAGTGCTGGCGATGGGCCTCATACACGTCACGGATGGTCATCACGTTTTGCTGGATGTCGTCGGTCACGTAACGCTGCTCCTCGGTGGCGGTGGCCACCTGGGCCGTCATGTCGCTCACCTTGCGCACCTCGTTGACGATGTCGGTCAGCTCGCTCCCCGCCCGTTTGGCCTCCGTCACGCTAAGGCCGGCCTGTTCGGTGCCCGTGTGCATGGCAGCCACCGCCTCGTTGGCCCCCTGACGCAAGCGGCCCAACATCCGCTCTATGTCATCCGCCGCCTGCTGGGTACGGGAGGCAAGCGCTCTCACCTCGTCGGCCACCACTGCAAAGCCGCGCCCGGATTCACCGGCACGGGCCGCCTCGATGGCGGCATTGAGGGCCAGCAGGTTGGTTCTGTCCGAGATCTGCTTGATGAGGCTCAAGGCCTCCCCCACCGACTCGGTATCCCGATGCAGGCTGTCCACCAGGTGCCGGGTATCCACCAGCGTGCCCGCCACCTGCTGGATGGTGTGGATGGTCTGATCCACCTCCTTGTCACCCTGCTTCGCCCGGCCGATGGCCTGCTGGGTCGCCTGGGAGGTCTGGGTTGCGTTGCGGGCAATTTCCGCGACAGTCGATGCCATCTCGGTGGCGGCAGTCGCCACCAGATCCACCTGCCCGCATCCCCTGACTACGCCGGCATTCACCTCGGCAATGACCTCGGCCGAGCTGGCGGCGCTGCGTATCAGCACGTCACAGGAGTGGCGCACAGCCAGCAGCAAACTCTCCAGGTGCCCGAGGAAATGGTTCAGATCCCGCGCCAGGGCCCCCAGCTCATCCCCGGATCGCCAGTCGACCCGCACGGTCAGGTCGTTCTCCTGCACCAGGCGCTTGAAGGTCTGGTGCAGGGCCATAAAGCCCAGATGCAGATCCCGCACTACCCGCCAGCAGACGAAGGTGGTCAGGACGATGCACAGCAACACGCCAACCGCCCCCCACCAGAAGTCACTGGCACTCCCGACCCGCATCTGTTCAACCCGCTCGAAGAGCTGCTGATAGAGGCTGTCTTCTATCTCCTTGAGCAGGCCTATCTTGTCGGTACTCAAGGCAAACCAGGCCTCGGCATCCACCCCGAAGCCGCCGCTGGCCGCCTTGTCGAGCGCCAGCTTCTCCATGGCGGCTACCTTGCTCACCACTGGCGAGGCCAGGCTGTCGGCCAGCAACTGGCGCTGGGCGGGACTCGCCACCGCCTGGAAACGTTCGAGATAGGTGTTCTGGGCCGCCAGCAGGGAAATGAACTGCTGCAACAGCGCAGGCGTGAAGCTGTCACGGCCAAAGACGTTGCTGAGCGTCGCCCGCTCCAGTCCCGCACGCTCCTTGCTTTGCAGGAAGGCGGCGTAGGCATTGGTCTGCAGGGCGATGGTGGCATCCATGCTGTCGACACTTATCTTGTCCACCACCGCCAGCAAGGCGGTCACAAGGCGGGTATAGAAGCCGACCTGTTCCGCCACCTCGACCCCCAGGGCGCTGACCCGCTCACGCATGGCGGTGAGTCCGGCCACTCCCTGCTGCACCTCCGTCAGCGCCAGCAAGGCAGGATCCTGATGAAAACGCTGCAACAGGCTGTCCACCACCTTGCGCTGGGCAGGCAGCGCATCGCGAAACTTGTTGCCGCCAGAGCCGAGGAAGCCGGCCGACATGCCGCGCTCCCGTTGCAGCTCATGGGCCAGCTGCGCCGCCTCTTTCACCACCGCCAGCGCGACCAGGGCGCCGCTCATCTCCTGTTCGACCCGATAACGTTCATAGACGTACCGGCCGGAGAAAAACAGCAAGGCCAACAGCGGCAGGCAGACCACCAACATCATCTTGTGTGCCAATCCCAGCTTCTTCATCGTCCTCTCCCTCCATGGTTGACGTCGCCCATTATAAGCACAGGTGTTTCAAAATGGCCCTCTTGCCGTCCCATGGCGGCAGATAAGGGACAAGGGCACGCTTTTTTGCCATAATGCCGCCTCCTTTCACGCCGACCGAGATACCATGACCGACGCCGTTCACACCCTCAAGGGCCGTTTTCGCGGCTTTTACCCCGTCGTCATCGATGTTGAAACCGCCGGATTCAATGCCAAGACCGATGCCCTGCTGGAAATAGCCGCCCACACCCTCAAGATGGATGAGCAGGGCTGGCTCGCCCCTGACCAGATCTTCCATTTTCATGTCCAGCCCTTTGAGGGCGCCAATCTGGAGAAAGCGGCGCTGGAGTTCACCGGCATCGACCCCTTCAACCCGCTGCGGGGCGCGGTGGACGAGAAGGAAGCACTCACCGAGATCTTCAAGGGGGTGCGCAAGGGCATGAAGGAGCAGGATTGTGGTCGCGCCATCATAGTGGCCCACAACGCCACCTTCGACCACGGCTTCGTGATGGCCGCCGCCGAGCGGGCCGGCCTCAAGCGCAATCCGTTCCACCCCTTCGCCACCTTCGACACCGCCGCCCTCTCGGGTCTTGCCCTGGGACAGACGGTGTTGGCCAAGGCCTGTCAGAGCGCCAATATTCCCTTTGACAACAAAGAGGCCCACTCGGCCCTCTACGACACCGAGCGCACCACAGAGCTCTTCTGCCACATCGTCAATCGCTGGAAGAGCCTGGGAGGCTGGCCTCTGGCCAACCCGGATGAAACGACAGACACCGAAGACGAGGGCTGAACACTCCCAGCCCCTGCCCAGACAGGCTGCCCATGGCAGCCTGTCTGCATGAGGGGACCTGTCTGGGCAAGGAAGAAGGGCCATTTTCCCGGTTTCCGTTCACCGCCAGCAGAAGATGCGTCCCTTGGCCGGGATCTGCCGATTTTTTTCTCGACATTTAGCCTGTTTTTCGCAAACTAGCTGGCTTTCACACGACTGACAGCAACACAATCCATAAGGAAATCAAATGAATCCTGTTGTTATCGCGGTGGCGCTGATGCTGGTGCTCAGCCTGCTGCGGATCAATGTGGTGGTCTCCCTCGCCATCGGTGCCATCGTGGGTGGCCTGCTCGGCGGACTCTCCCTCGAGCAGACCCTCAGCACCTTCACCGGTGGCCTGGGCGGCGGTGCAGAAATCGCCCTCTCCTACGCCATGCTGGGGGCTTTCGCTGTAGCCATCTCCCGCTCCGGCATCACCGATCTGCTGGCCCGCAAGGTCATCAACCAGCTCGGCAAGGATGCCAGCAGCACCCGCATTCTCTGGGTCAAGAGCCTGCTGCTCACCTCGGTGCTCGCGGTCTCCATCTCCTCCCAGAACCTGATCCCGGTGCACATCGCCTTCATTCCCATCCTGATCCCGCCGCTGCTGCATGTCATGGCCCAGATGCAGATAGACCGCCGTCAGGTGGCCTGCGTCATCACCTTCGGCCTGACCGCTACCTACATGCTGCTGCCGGTGGGCTTTGGCGGCATCTTCCTGAACAACATCCTGGCCAAGAATCTCGTCGACAACGGCGTACCGGTGGAATTCAGCCAGTTGCCCCTGGCGATGGCCATCCCGGTATTCGGCATGTTCCTCGGCCTGCTCATCGCCGTCTTCTTCAGCTACCGCAAGCCGCGTCAGTATGATCTGGAGCAGATCCTGGCCGCCGAACCCGAGACGGTCGAGCTCAATCTCAACCACATCTGGGTCGCCCTGCTGGCCATCGCCGTGGCACTCGGTCTGCAACTGATGACCAACAGCATCGTGCTGGGGGCACTCGCAGGCTTCATCATCTTCACCTGCGGCGGCGTCATCAAATTCCGCGAGAGCCAGGATGCCTTCACCCAGGGTGTGCGCATGATGTCCCTCATCGGCTTTATCATGATCTCGGCCGCAGGCTTCGCCGCCGTCATGAAGGAGACCCACGGGGTGGAGAGTCTGGTGCAGTCTGTCTCCAGCATGATGGCCGGTCACAAGGGACTGGCGGCCTTCCTGATGCTGCTGGTGGGCCTGCTCATCACCATGGGGATCGGCTCCTCCTTCTCCACCGTGCCCATCATCGCCACCATCTATGTGCCCCTGTGCATCCACCTCGGCTTCTCGCCCATGGCGACCATCGCCCTGGTGGGCACCGCGGGCGCGCTGGGGGACGCGGGTTCCCCCGCCTCCGACTCGACGCTCGGCCCCACATCGGGCCTCAATGCCGACGGTCAGCACGACCACATCTGGGACAGCGTGGTGCCAACCTTCATCCACTACAACATCCCCCTGGTGATCTTCGGCTGGATTGCCGCCATGGTGCTCTGAGTCCATCCCGAGCAGACAGACAAAAGGCGACCCCGGGGTCGCCTTTCTTGTCTTGCACATGCCTCAGATGACCGGTTGCAGCCCCCGCCTGCCGGCCAGGGCGCAGAGACAGGCAACCAGGGCCAACCCCATGCCGGCTGCTCCCACCCCGAGCCAGTGTCCCTGTTGCCAGACCAGCATCCCCAGGCTGGAGCCGAGGGTTCCCCCCAGGAACATGCCGGTCATGAAGAGGGTATTGATGCGCCCCCTGGCCTCAGGTCTCAGACCATAGATGCGCTGCTGATGGGCGATGAGTGCGCTCTGCACTCCGAGATCCAGCAAGATGACCCCGCACGCCAGCCCGGCCAGAGAGAGCCACAGCTCGAAGCAGATCCAGGCAAGCACCACCAGCACGGCGCCGGCCAATACCACTGGTCTGGCCCCCAACCGATCCGCCATCCGGCCTGCCAAAGGGGCCGCCACCACCCCAGCCACCCCGATGACGCCGAACAGACCCGCCATGTCGGCCCCCAACCCATAGGCAGGTTCGGCCAGGTAGAACGCCAGCACGGTCCAGAAGGCGCTGAAGGAGGCAAACAGCAAGCCCTGGGTCAGGGTCGCGCGGCGCAAGGCGGGCTCCTCGCGCCACAGACCGACCAGAGAGTGAAGCAGACGGCCATAACCGAGGGGAGAGCGCGGCAATCCGGACGGTATCATCCTGGCCATCAGCAGAGCCCCCAACAGGGCCAGGGGAATGGCCAGCCAGAACATGGCGCGCCAACTGCCATAAGCGGTGACCAGGCCAGCGACGGTACGGCTGAGCAGTATTCCGGCCAGCAGGCCGCTCATCACGCTGCCGACCACGGCACCACGGCGGGCGGGATCTGCCAGGGTCGCCGCCACCGGGACTATCTGCTGGGCCGCCGTGGCCCCGATGCCGAGCAGGACTGAGGCCAGCATCAAGGTGGTGGCACTCGTGGCCGTGGCCGCCAGCAGGGAAGCCAGCGCGATCAGTGCAAACTGCCCCGGAATAAGCCAGCGGCGCTCGACTACATCGCCAAGCGGCACCAGCAAAAGCAGACCCATGGCATAGCCGAGCTGGGTCAGCATGGCGATCAATGGCATGCCCGAGTGCCCGGGAAAGTCCTGCGCCATCACAGCCAACATGGGCTGGTTGTAGTAGATGTTGGCAACTGCCACGCCGCATGACAGGGCCATGGCGAAGAGCAGGGAGGGGCCGGGGGTTGCGGCCCCTCCGGCAGAAGGCGATGTACTCATGATCTTCTCCTCGTGGTAGAAGGGCTCCCGCCAAGATACGGGCCCCATGCGCACAGCCTACCCGGGGAGCGTCGCCACCAGTAGAGCGGTGGGGACCATAACAGTTATTCCGCTGGCGTATGCCCCACGCCGGGCAGGCCGGTCACGAATGCCAGAAAGGCGCTCGCCTTGGCACCAGGCTGGCGACCTGCCGGGAGCAGGGTCCAGAGCTCCTGCATGGGCAGTTGCCACTCGGGCAGCACCGCCACCACCTCGCCGCGGGCAAGCTCGGGGGCAAACATCCACTCCGAGGCGATACCGAGCCCCAGTCCTGCCAGCACGGCGGCGCGCATGCCTTCGGCCGCCGAGACCGTCAGCCTGCCTTCTCCGGAAACCACCCTCTCCTCGACGCCACGGCGAAATCGCCACTGCTGCCCCACTCCGGGGCGTGGACTGTAAAGCACCAGATCATGCTGTTGCAGGGCCTGAGGGGTCTCAGGCTCTCCTTTGGCGGCCAGATAGGCCGGCGTAGCCAACACCCGCACGTCGCTTCGGGCGAGGCAGCGGGCGACCAGCGACGAGTCAGCCTGTTTGCCGATCCGCAGAGCCACCTCGATGCCCGCCGAAATGAGATCCACATTGCCGTCATCCAGCAGGATCTCCAGATCCAGTCCCGGGTGAGCCGCCAGAAAACCGGCAAGATGGGGAATGATATGCAGGCGGGCGAAAGTGACGGGAGCGCTCACCCGCAGACGCCCGCTCAGGCCCGCCCGGCATTGCTGCACCATGGCATCAGCCTCGTTGACCTGGGCCAGGATCTCTCTCGCCCGCAGATAGTAGGCCTCTCCGGCCTCGGTGGGCGCCAGCCCCCGGGTCGAACGCAGCAACAGGCGGCTGCCAAGGTGCGCCTCAAGCTGGGCAATCAATCTGGAAACCGTGGGTTGCCCCATCCCCAGTCGGCGGGCCACCGCCGAAAACGAGCCGGTCTCCACCGCCAGCACGAACACCTCCATCACCCCCAAGCGATCCATCTATGGCTCCTCTGCCCTGTGGCACTGTTCGTGGCACAAGGTAGCACCGGGACTGTCCTCTCGCACCCTCGTTCTGGCAGGAGGCACAATAAAGCCGCGTCATGGGCGGTCCTGCCATGGGAGAAAGGTGTCGGGATGAAATATCAACCAGGAACGATCGAACAGAGGGACTCGAAGACAAGGCTACAGGAGCTCGATTGCCCCAAGGCTAGCCCAGTGCCACTTCCTGAATGGCGGCACTGTGGGCGAAATAGCGGTGACAGAACTGCATGAACTCCGGCAGCGGCAAGGGACGCGAGTAGAAATAACCCTGGATCTCATCCACCCCTATGGTGAGCACCGCCTTGAGCTCATCGCTGTTTTCCACCCCTTCTGCCACGACACGCACCCCCAACTGATGAGAGAGGGTGGTGATGGTCTCGACGAAGAGCGCCTGCCGGGTGTCACTGTCGATCGCGGTGATAAAGGATCTGTCTATCTTGAGCTTGTCGAAATAGAGTTCACGCAGGTAAGAGAACGAGGACCAACCGGTCCCGAAGTCATCGAGGGCCACCCGCACCCCAATCTGGCGCAGGGAGTGAATGATCTGCTTGCTCAGGGCGATGTCATCGAGGGCGATGGTTTCGGTCAGCTCCACTATCAACTGGTGCAATCCCAACGGACCATCACCCATCTTCTCTTCAATCTCCCTGGCCAACCCCATGTTGAACATGGAGTTGGAGAGGTTGATGGAGATCTCGAGCGGTGCTAGTACCTCCTTCGGGAAGCCGGACAGGTCGATCTGCATGCGCCGGATGATCCAGCCCCCCAGCGCCTCACCCAACCCGTTCTCTTCTGCCAGCGAGATGATGTCGAGGGGGGCAATAAAGCCATATTCAGGATGATGCCAGCGTATCAGCGCCTCCGCCCCCAGCCTCACCACACTCTGGCCGCGCACGATGGGCTGATAGTAAAGGGCCAGTTGCGGGCATTGCGGGCAGTGGATAAGCTCCCGCAGCTCGGTCGACAGCCGGCGTTTGCGCTGATAGTGCTGATACATGCTGCTGGAGAAGAGCACATTGCGATTCAGCCGTTTGCGCTTGGCGCTGTCGAGGGCGATATCGGCAAACAGCAGCATCTCTTCCGGTGAATGATCCGGTTTCACGTACTGGCTGGTGCCCATGAAGACCCGCACCCGGTGCGCCGGATCGGCAGCAAACACCAGATCCGCCAGCTCGCTGCGCAGTTGCTCCAGAAACGGAAAGCGCAGATAGGTGGGCATGGTGCCGGTGATGATGAGGGTGAACTCGTCACTGCCGGTTCGGGCAACGAAGATCCCCTGGCCAGAGGCGGCCTTGATCCGCGCCGCAAGCCGTTTGAGCAAGGCGTCCCCCACTTCGTAACCCAGACTGTCATTGACCTCCCTGAAATGCCCCAGATCCATGAGGCAGACGGTGATGCTGCTGCGCCGACCGGGGTGGCTGGTCCACTGCTGGAGGTGCTTGATGAGCGCCGCCCGGTTAGGGAGACGGGTGAGAGGGTCGTTCCACGCCAGAAAATGCTGGCGACGCACTTCGCGAAACAGCACCATCAACATCACCATGGTCGCCAGCATCAGAAATCCCAGGATGAAGAAGTTCTGGGTTTTCGACTCGTTGAGCAGCTCGCGCTGGGCGATGGCAGAGGGCCCAGTGAAGTTTTTCACCATCACGTCCCGCACCCCGCGCATCTCGTCATCGAGCGCGGCCGTGAACATCTTGAGTGCGGGGGAATCCGGCTCCCCATGCACCACATCCTGCTCATAATGTTCGAAGAGAGCGAGGATCTTGCCGACCGCCTTGTCCGCACCGAATCGGGCCCTGACCGACTTTGCCTCCTCCCCGTGCAGGAAGACATCGAGCCGGTTCCAGGCAATGTCAAAGCGCTTGTTCATCTCCTCCCGGCTGGCGGCACCGGCACGATAGAGCTGCAAGCCCTCCTCGAAGGCGTGGATCTCCAGCTCGAGCTGGGTGTAGCGCGTCACCGCATTGAACGCGCGGTCATAGTTCCAGACCGACCAGAGGGTCACCCCCAAAAAGGTGGTCACCATCAGGATCAGGCTCAAGAACTTGCCGCGCAGCATCTTATTTGCTCTCCAGCGCCGTCAGCTGCCAAACCATCCGGCTGTGATAGAGCTCCTTGTTGAGTTCGGGATGGTCGGTGAGGGGATAAATGACCCAGAGCGGCCCCTTGTTGCGCAGAGTCAGCGCCTTGCCATCCTGTTTCTCGGCCACCAGCACCGGGTACTTCTCCCCGTCTTCCAGCGGCAGTGCGGCCCAGTATTCATTGACCGCGAGGGCCTTGACCTCCTGGCTCTTGAGACCGTAGATCCTGACCAGGTCCCGCAGCAACACCCCGCGATAGAGGTGCTCCCCCTCGGTCCAGGGCGTCCCTGTCTTAACCTCCGTCTGCGGCAAGGCCTCAAACTCTGCACGGGTCAGCACCACCTCCCCCTTGCCATTGCAGCACCCCGCCCCCGCAATTCTGAAGAAGGGCTCCTCCGCCAACACCATACCCGACACGAGCCATCCAGATATCAGCAACACCTTGCCAAGCCACTTGCCCATCACGCACCTCCCTGTCATACGGTTTATTTATTCATCTCACTCTGCTGACTCATATGCAAACAACAGAATGCACCTTCAGACCAAAGTCGCAGTCGTTTGCAACCAGCAACTATCTCTACGCCTTCCAAAAGTACCCAATCGCTTCCCAAAGAATGACACCAGGCGCCACCCCCAGGCAAATGGATTGCACCATTTTTCTTTTCACTGGCTCCTCATAAAACCGGGTGCCCGCCCCGGCCGGAAAAAGGTGACAATCTTTGCTACGCATCTGAAAAACAGACACAAAAAAGGCCGCTCCATGGAGCGGCCTTCTCATCAGTGCAGTCAGGGTTTAGCTGTCGCGGCGCTTGTTGCCACCGAATTTGCGACCCTTGTCGAAACCGCCTTCACGGCGATCCTTGTTGAAGGGACGGTCACCCTGGGGACGGCGATCCTTGTTGAAAGGACGGTCGCCACGGAACGGACGATCACCACGGGGCGGACGGGGAGCAGTGTTGCCGCCGGCCGGCACTTCGGTGTAACGGGTGATCTGCAGCGGACGCTGACAGACACGGGCCTTCTTGATCACTTCCAGCACCTCGGCGCTCATGCCCTTGGGCAGATCGACGGTGGAGAAGTCATCGGCGATGTCGATGTTGCCGATGAAGCGGCTCTCGATGTTCGCTTCGTTGGCGATGGCACCCACGATCTGGCCCGGCTTGACGCCGTGATGGGCGCCCACGTCGACACGGTAACGCTCCATCTCCACGTCCGGGTTGTCTTTCAGCGGACGCGGCTCCAGGGACGGCATGCGACGGGCCGGACGATCGCCACGGTCGTTGAACTCACGACGCTCGAAGCCACCGCGATCGTTGCCAGCGTTGAACACCGGATCCGGAATGGAGTCATCCAGCAGCAGCGGTTGATCGCCCTGTACCAGCTTGGCCAGTGCAGCAGCCAGCTCCAGCGGATCGGCAGAGTCTTCTTCGATCAGCTCGTTCACCAGGTTGTGGTAGATCTCGAGCTCTTCACCCATCATGGTTTCGCGGATGCGCTCCTTGAACTTGGCCAGACGGTGCTGGTTGATGTCCTCGGTGCTCGGCATCTTCATCGGCTCGATGGCTTGACGAGTGGCGTGCTCGATGGCACGCAGCATGCGACGCTCGCGCGGCGCCACGAACAGGATGGCTTCGCCCTTGCGACCGGCACGGCCGGTACGGCCGATACGGTGAACGTAGGATTCGGTGTCGTAGGGAATGTCGTAGTTCACTACGTGGGTGATGCGCTCAACGTCCAGACCGCGGGCGACCACGTCGGTGGCGATCAGGATGTCCAGCTGGCCCTGGCGCAGCTTGTCAACGGTACGCTCACGCAGCTTCTGCGGGATGTCACCGTGCAGCGCTTCACAGGCGTGACCACGGGCAGCCAGCTTGCCCGCCAGCTCTTCGGCGGCGTTCTTGGTACGCACGAACACCAGCAGGGCTTCGTAGGATTCCACTTCCAGCAGACGGGTCATGGCGTCCAGCTTGTGCAGACCGGTCACCTGCCAGTAACGCTGACGAATGGTGGTGGCGGTCGCGGTCTTGGAGGCGATCTTGATCTCTTTGGGCTGCTTCAGGTGCTTCTGGGCAACACGACGGATCTGCTCCGGCATGGTGGCAGAGAACAGGGCAACCTGACGACCGGCCGGGCACTGATCCATGATCCAGTCCACGTCGTCGATGAAGCCCATGCGCAGCATTTCGTCCGCTTCGTCCAGCACCAGGGCTTTCAGACCGGAGAGGTCCAGGTTCTTGCGACGGATCAGGTCCATCACGCGGCCCGGGGTACCCACGACAACCTGAGCACCGCGGCGCAGGGCGCGGGTCTGGGTTTCGTAGGAAGCGCCGCCGTAGATGGGCAGCACGTGGAAATCGGGCATGTGGTAGGCATAGCGTTGGCACGCCTCTGCCACCTGCAGGGCCAGCTCGCGGGTCGGGGCCAGCACCAGGATCTGGGTGTTGCGGTTACCAGCTTCCAGACGAGACAACAGAGGCAAGGCAAAAGCAGCGGTCTTCCCTGTACCGGTTTGTGCCTGCCCCAGCAGATCGTGTCCCGCCATCAGGTGGGGAATTGCTGCGGCCTGGATGGGAGACGGGCGCTCATAGCCCACGTCCTGCAGCGCTTTCAATACAGGCGCGGCCAGTCCAAGCTCACTAAAAAGGGGCAGTTGTTCGGTATCAGACATAGATTCTTCCAGATTAAGGCAGGCGGCTAACACCGCGGAATAGCAAAAAGGCGGCGATTATAGCGCCACTTTGTTCTGCTGTCTTGAAAAATGTGATAGGTGTCTCAAGACGTTGGCAATTATAGAGGGATCTCGCGACTATGGCTTGCTTATTTTTCACTCATGATGCGTTATTGCGGATCACGCTTCGCCAGAGTCCTTGTCCCGCTTGTGCTTGAGCACTGCCATGGTCAATCGGCTGGTGCACAATAAACGACCACGTTCATCGCGAATCTCGATCTGCCACACCTGAGTCGTCGCCCCCAGATGCAGCGGCGCGCAGCGCCCCGTCACCACCCCTTCCCGCTTGGCCCGTAGGTGATTGGCATTGACCTCCAGCCCCACGCAATAACTCTCCTCCCCCACCGCCATGTTGGCCGCAAGCGATCCCAGCGTTTCCGCCAGCACCACGGAGGCGCCGCCGTGCAGCATGCCGAGCGGCTGATGGGTGCGATGATCCACCGGCATGGTGGCCTCCAGCCAGTCGGGGCCAAAGGCGGTGTAGACGATGTCGAGGTGGGCCATCAGGGTGTTGCGGGAGCTGGCGTTGAGCCCCTCCAGGCTCATGGGTTTGCGCCAGATGGGGCTGCTTTCTTGACTCATGGTGAGCGGACTCCTTGCGTGATCAACGGGTTATCGCTGCGCTGTAGTGGCAAACCAGCAGTGTCGGCGAAAAAGGAGCAAAAAAAAAGATGCCCACGCCGGGGCATCTTGCATCGAGATTGACCCTCACCAGGGATAGGTCACCCCTGGCCACTCGGCCCAAGGGCCGTCCCGCCCCGGCAGGCGCGGCTCGGACCAGCGCCATACCTTGCCGAGCCAGGTGCGCAGTTCGGCTTCGAGTTCGCTGTCAGTGAGCGGCACCTCGGCCACCTTCCAGAAGAAGAGCTCCACCTGCACCTCCGGCAGCACCGACGGATAGAGGTAAACCCCGCCCCAGAAGCGGGGCTCCCTGTCCGGGCTCCAGAGGCCATAGGCAAAGGAGCGCTTGGCCAGAAACTCGGAGTGCTGCCACTCCAAGTCGGCCTCGTGCTGACTCAGGCTGAAATGGGCGGAGGGCCACACATCGTCCGGGCGAAACAGCTGATGGAGCTGATCCCGCTCGCGCAGGATGGCGACAAACTCCACCACGGCCTGGGACGGCGTGGTGGGGAGCAACAGAAAATGCGGGTGCCGATATGCCTTTGGCACCCGGAATCCCTTGGGAAAGTGGAGCATCAGAGCAGTTCCAGCAGGGCTTGCAGCGGGTGCTTGAGCTTCTCCCCCTCCATCCGCTTGACCTGGCTGCGGCACGAATAACCGGTGGCCAGGCAGCGAGCCTTGGGCAGGCGTTCAAGAGGTTCGGCCCAGCTCAGACCGTAGATCCCCTTGGAGTTCTCCACCTGTTTGGCGTCGTGACCATAGGTGCCCGCCATGCCGCAGCAACCCACCGACACCGGCTGCAAACGCGCACCGAAGCGGCCGAACAGGGTGCTCCAGTCACCGTGGGTGGTGGGCTTGGCGGTCTTCTCGGTGCAGTGGGCAAACAGATACCAGGGGTCGGTGCCAGCCTCTTCCCGCAGCGGCAGCGCCTCGGCAGGCAGGGAGAGCAGCCACTCCTGGGGCAGCAGCACCTGGAAATCGCCGCGGGCGGGGCCGAGCGCCTTCACGTACTCGTCCCGGTAGCAGAGCACCAGAGAGGGGTCGACCCCCACCATGGGGATGCCGAGGGCCGCCACCTTGTTGAGGAACTGGGCGCTGCTGGCAGCAGTGCGGGCGAAGGCGCGCAGGAATCCCTTCACGTGCTGAGGCTTGCCGTTGGGTTTGAACGGCAGCAGGTAGGGCTGATAACCCAGCTTGCTGGCCAGCTTCACCAGGTCACGCACCACGGGGGCGTCGTAGTAGCTGGTGAAGGGGTCCTGCACGATGAGCACCACTTTTTGGCGCTGCTCGGGGCTCATGGCCTCGAGGCCTGGCAGATCGAAATAGCGGGCGCGGTGATCCCGCAGCTCCTCGGCCAGGGTCGGCACGGAGAGCAGCGGCACATCCACCATGCCGATGCTCTTCTCGGTCGCCTTCTGGGCCCACTCTTTTTCGAGGAAGAAGTTGACCAGCTTGGGGGCCTTGGCCAGCAGGGGCGCATAGCTTTCTACCGTGCCCACGAAGTAATCCTTGGGGCCGCGCAGATATCGGCTGTGATAGAGCTGCATGAAGCGGGCGCGGAAGGTGGGTACATCCACCTTGATGGGGCACTGGCTGGTGCATGCCTTGCACGCAAGGCACCCCTCCATCGCCTCCATCACCTCGTGGGAGAAGTCATACTCGCCCCGGGCGCGGGCCACCGTATTGCGGAACTTGTCGACGATCTGCTTGAAGCGTAGACCCCCGCTTTGCAGCGCCACCTCTTCGGCAAGGGGATCGAAGCCCTGCTCCGACAACTGGCGCAGCCATTCACGCATCAGGCCAGCCCGCCCCTTGGGGGAGTGACGGCGGTCGCGGCTGATCTTGACCGAGGGGCACATGGGGGAGTCGGTCTCGAAGGTGAAACACAGACCGTTGCCGTTGCAATCGAGGGCCCGTGTATAGCTCTCGCGCACGGCAATCGGGATCTGGCGGTCGAACTTGCCGCGCTTGGGCCCGTCCACCGAGACAAGCGAAGCGCCGCTGCCATAAGGCATGCAGATCTTGCCCGGGTTGATGCGGTTGGCCGGATCGAACGCCCCCTTGACCCGTTGCAGCTCTTCCCACAGCTCGCCGAAGAAGGCGGGGCTGTATTCGGAGCGAAAGCCCTTGCCGTGCTCCCCCCACATCAGGCCGCCGTATTTGGCGGTCAGCTCCACCACCTGATCCGAGATGCGCCGCAGCAGCACCTCCTGCTCGGGATCGCACAAGTCCAGCGCCGGGCGCACGTGCAGCACCCCGGCATCGACATGGCCGAACATGCCGTAGTCAAGGCCGTGAGCGTCCAGCAGGGCGCGAAACTCCATGATGAAGTCCGCCAGGGATTCCGGCGGCACGGCGGTGTCTTCGGTGAAGGCCACCGGCTTCTTGCGCCCCTCGGCGTTGCCGAGCAGCCCCACCGACTTCTTGCGCATGCCATAGATGGTCTCGATGCTCGGCAGGTGGTCGCACACCTGATAGCCAATGACCCCCGCCTCCCCCCTGGCCAGCAGGGCGTCGATGCGCCGGCACAGCTCCTCCACCTTGGCCTTGTGTGCATCCTCGTCGGTGTCGGCAAACTCGACGATGTTGAGCCCCTGCAGATCCTTGCCGGGCACATCCTGGATGAGATCCTTCACCGAGTGCCAGATGATGTCGGCGCGGGCCAGTCCCAGCACCCGGGAGTCCACCGTCTCCACCGACAGGGCGTGGGCCTGTACCATAAAGGGGGCATTTCTGAGCGCGGAGGGGAAGCTGTCGTACTTGACGTTGACCAAGGTGCGGTAGCGCGGGATGGGGGTGATGTTGAGGCGGGCTTCGGTGATGAAGCCCAAGGAGCCTTCCGAGCCGCACAGCACCCGGCTCACGTCCAGAGTGTCGGTATCGGGCTGATAGAGGTGCTTGAGATCGTAACCGGTCAGAAAGCGGTTGAGCTTGGGGAAGGTGGCTTCGATGTCGGCGCGCCGCTCGCGGCCGATGCGATAGAGGGTGCGATAGATCTCCCCTTCACGGGTCTCGAGGGCCAGCTTGTCCGCCAGACGCTGGCCGGTCACCGGCTCGGTCGCCATGAGATCGCCGTTTTCCAGCACGGCCTTGAGGCCGAGCACATGATCCGAGGTCTTGCCGTACACCAGCGACCCCTGCCCCGAGGCGTCGGTGTTGACCATGCCGCCTAAGGTGGCGCGGTTGGAGGTGGAAAGATCCGGCGAGAAGAAGTAGCCGTGGGGCTTCAAATAGGCGTTGAGCTGGTCTTTGACCACCCCTGCCTGGGCCCGTACCCAGCCCTCTTCCAGATTAATTTCCATGATCTGGTTCATATGGCGCGAGAGATCGACGATAATGCCGCCGCCCAGGGATTGGCCATTGGTACCGGTACCGCCGCCGCGAGGGAAGAAACTCAAGGTTGCGTACTCGGGCCCCTGGGCCAGCTTGAGCATCACCGCAATATCGTCCGCACTGCGCGGATAGAGAACCGCCTGAGGTACTACCTGATAGACGCTGTTATCCGTCGCCATCGCCAACCGGCTTGCATAAGACTTTTCGATATCACCACGAAATGCTGATCGCGCCAGCAACTCAAGAAACTGCAGGGTTGTAGATGACAAACTGTCCTGGTAATCGAGTCTCGGGATCATGAATCCTTGTTCCCATCCTTTGCTTGATGCCGGCATTCCGGCGACAACGACCGTTCGGGCCTGCCTCTTTGCGGGTGTCCGAACCAGTCCGCTCACATGTGAGCGGGCAGTATATCAGCTAGAAAACCGCTTGCGCGCGCAATCTTCACCATTTGAAAGGAGGACTTTTATGGCTCGCTACAGCCATGTTATCAGTACGCTTATTCGCACCGAAAAACAGGCGCTGACCCTGTCGCTGTTTGGTTGCATCACCTTTGCCATTTTCGGGATCGGCTATGGTCTGTTCGTCGGTTCCAACGCCATCATGCTGGACGGCATCTTCACCCTGTTCAGCATGGGCATGACGGGCCTTGGGCTCATCACCGCCTACCTGGTTACCCGCCCCTCCGACGCCCGTTTCCAATACGGCTACGCCCATTTCGAACCCATCGCCAACGTCATCAACGGCGCCATCATTCTGCTGCTCTGCCTCGGTGCCCTCTATGGCGGCATCACCTCCCTGCTGGCGGGCGGACGGGAGATCGATCTCGGCCACGCCCTCATCTATGCCGTCGTCTCCACCTTCTTCTGCAGCATCCTCTATCTCATCGAGGCCGACGTGGCCGAGCAGGTCAACTCCGAGCTGGTGCGGGTGGACTCCAAGGAGTGGCTGGTGGATACCCTGCTCAGCGCCACCCTGCTCATCGGCTTTCTGGTCGCCATCGGGCTCGATACCCTGGGTTACGGCCACTACAACCGCTACATAGACCCCATGCTGGTCTCCCTGCTGGCCCTGTGCGCCACCCTCATTCCCATCAAGGTGCTCGGTCGCAACCTGCGGGAAGTGCTGAAGATCGCCCCCAAGGGAGAGGTCAAGCAGCGAGTCGAACACGAGATCGAGGCCCTGCGCCAGCGCCATGGCATCGAATGCTACAGCCACCTGGCGAAAAGCGGCCGCCGCTTCGATCTCGAGCTCAACATCCTGGTGGCCCCCGGCCAGGAGTGGCCCGTCGAGCGCCAGGATGCCCTGCGCCAGGAGCTCTGGTCCCGCCTCGGCGACACCCTGGGAGACGCCTGGCTGTCGGTCTGCTTCACCCGCGAGAAACGCTGGCTCTGATCCGGCGCTCGTCATTGCGCTGCAACGCGGGGCCCAGTCGCCCCGCGTCATGACTCCCGGCGCAACCGCCGCCAAGTTCCCTCCTCTGTCGAGGCCCCATCCTGCTTACCCCCTCACTCCTCGCGCCTTACCCCTGTCCCGTTCAACCCGCCAGGAGAAAACGTTTGCCACCCCTTCCGGATCAATATTCACTTTCATCCCAGGGAAAAATAATAAAAATTCGTTGCTAAAATAAAGTACCGACGCTATTTATTCCGATCAGGGATGAAGGCTATTTCCTGCCTGGCAATGGAATTGTTGTTAACCGGAAAAATAAAATAATAAATCTCGTATCATTAAACAGTTGAGGTAATGTCCATGAAGAAAGTACTGATCGCTGCCATAACCCTAGCCATGGCGGGTGCGGCGAGCGCCGCCATTCCACAGTTGAATTATCAGTGCCCGGGTCAAATCCAGATGCACAGCGATGAAGGTGGCCCCGTCTATATCAATGGCAAGGAGGCCAAACTCAAGAAGTACAGCGAGGAGTTCTACGAGGCCAAGGGCGCCGGCGTCACCCTCTCCATCAGCAACACCGGGGGCCAGTACGATGTCTCCTACACCAGCAAGAAAGGCTCGGGTACCTGCCAGCCAGGCTCCTCTGCGGCCCCTGCTGCAGCCACTGCCTCAGCCACTGCCCACAAGGCCAGTCTCGCAGAGAAAGCCTGTCTCAAGGCGGTCTCCGACAAGACAGACGTGGCACAACAGCAGCTCCAGGTGATCGACGTGATGGACTCGGAAGCCGGGGTTGGCGTCACCATCAAGGTGCCGGGCGCAGAGGCTCCCTGGTCCTGTCTGAGCGACAAGAAGGGGCATGTTCAGGGCGCGGCCTATACCGGCAATTGACCTGACGACCAGGGTTAACGTCCCCTGAAACAACCCGTGTGAGCGCAAACGAGGAGGCCTGGGCCTCCTTGCTTTTTATACGCTGAATATATGATTCATGTGAATTAGTTGGTGGCGAACAAGTTAAATTTAGAATAATAACTCCATATCAAACACCATAACCCCCTCTATTCCTTCTTTCTCCCATGACACAGCCGCAATATTTCCCCCTGAAACAAATTATTACAAAAATAATGGATATATATGAGCCTGATGAATCCGGTTGTTGGTATCAGATCGTTTATTTTCCTTGTTCAGCACCTATGTTTGTGGTCGTGTCAATGTGTCGCTCTTTTATCTCCAGTCAAACTTGGCTGCGCATCAATGCCCCTTTCCCTTGCCTCTCCCGTTGGCAATCCCCTCGTCGCGTCCCCCTGACAGCCCCCTTGCCAAATGGCGGCGAGTCGTTATCATCAGGGCTCACTTTTGACCCGAGGTTTTATTGCCCATCATGGACAATCCCCGAAGTAGCCCTTCGTCTTTTCCCATCAAAGCCTATCTGTACCTGCTCAACCAACGCCTCTGAAGCGATCGTCTCCGTCACCACGGCCACGCCGTGACCACGATTCACTGCATCTGTCTTCATTGAGGTCAATCACATGGAATTCTTGCTGGACCCGTCAATCTGGGTCGGTCTGCTTACCCTGATCATCCTGGAAATCGTTCTCGGGATAGACAACCTGGTCTTCATCGCCATCCTGGTGAAAAAACTGCCCCCCGCCCAGCGGGACAAGGCGCGCATCATCGGTCTCTCCCTGGCCCTGCTGATGCGCCTGGGACTGCTCACCATCATGTCATGGCTGGTCACCCTCACGGCTCCTCTGCTGCACATCTGGGATCACCCCTTCTCCGGTCGGGATCTCATCCTGATGGGAGGCGGACTCTTCCTGCTGTTCAAGGCCACCTCCGAGCTGCATGAGCGACTCGAGGCCAAGCCCGAGGAGCAAGGCGGCACCGGCGTCTATGCCGGGTTCGGGGTGGTGATCGCCCAGATCCTGGTGCTGGATGCGGTCTTCTCCCTGGACTCCATCATCACCGCCGTCGGCATGGTGGATCACCTGGGCGTCATGATGGCGGCCGTGACCATCGCCATGGTGGTGATGGTGCTCGCCTCCAAGCCCCTGACCCGCTTCGTCAACGCCCATCCCACTGTGGTGGTGCTCTGCCTGAGCTTCCTCTTGATGATCGGCTTCAGCCTGGTGGCGGAGGGCTTCGGCTTCCACATTCCGAAGGGCTACCTCTACGCGGCCATCGGCTTCTCGGTGCTCATCGAGTTCTTCAACCAGCTCGCCCAGCGCAGTGCCCTGCGCCATGAGGCTCGCCAGCCCCTGCGCGAGCGCACCACCGCCGCCATCTTCAAGCTGATGGGGGGGAACAAGCGCTCAGCCCACCCGCAGGAGGACGAAGAAGAGGTGCAGACTCAGCCCCTGCCCCCCGGTTTCGGTGAAGAGGAGCGTTACATGGTGAGCGGCGTGCTGTCGCTGGCCGAGCGTTCCATTCGCACCATCATGACCCCGCGCTCCGAGATGGAGTGGATCGACGTCAGCGACAGCGAGGACGAGATCCGTGCCCTGCTGCAACGGGCCCCCCACAGCCTGTTCCCGGTCTGTGACGGGGAGCTGGACGAGATCATCGGGGTGGTCAAGGCTCGGGATCTGCTGTTTGCCCTCAACGAGGGGCAATCCCTGGCAGCACTAGCCAGACAGAACGAGCCCGTCATCGTGCCCCAGACCATCAACGTGATCCGGCTGCTGGCGGAGCTGCGCCAGGCCAGGGGCAGCCTCATCCTGGTGGCGGACGAGTTTGGCGTCATCCAGGGGCTGGTCACCAACCACGATCTGCTGGAGGCCATCGTCGGAGAGCTGCCGGACGAGGACGAGACCCCCGATGTGGTGCGCGAGGGCGAGCATTGGCTCATCCACGGCACCACCAACATCCATCAGGTGGAGCAGACACTGAACTGCGACGGTCTGGTGAGCGAGAGCGACGAGTACGTGACCCTGGCGGGCATGCTGCTCTCCCACTTCGGCAGCCTGCCCGACGTCGGTCAGCAGTTGCACCTCGGCCAGTTCTGCTTCGAGGTCATGGCCGTGAGCGAGCGGCGCATCGAGCGAGTACGGGTCACCCCACTCTCCCCCTGATCATCGGTGGCAATGCAGCAAAAGAGGGCCTTTGGCCCTCTTTTTTCTGGCCCGAGCCCGGCTCCTCCCGCGCCATTGCTGCGATAACGGCAATTCTCTTCTGCAATACCCCCTCTTTTTCACAATAACAATCCCCTTTAGAGTCACCTCACTCCCAAAGATTGAGGAATCCATCATGCACCACGATCCCCTGTTCTGCCCCCTTCGCCTCGGCCAGCTGCACCTTGCCAACCGCATCGTCATGCCCCCCATGACCCGCTCCCGCGCCACCCAGCCCGGGGACGTGGCCAACGCCATGATGGCGACCTACTACGCCCAGCGTGCCGGGGCCGGCCTCATCATCAGCGAAGGCACCCAGATAGACCCCCTGGGCAAGGGCTACGCCTGGACGCCGGGCATCCACAGCGCCGAGCAGGTGGCAGGCTGGAAGCAGGTAACAGACGCGGTCCACGCCGAGGGGGGCATCATGTTCGCCCAGCTCTGGCACGTGGGCCGGGTCACCCATCCTGACAACATCGGCGGCGCCCAGCCCCTCTCCTCCTCCGCCATCCAGGCCAAGGGAGTGAAGGTGTTCGTCGACAACGGCAGCGATGCCCCGGGGTTTGTGGAGACCGTCACCCCGCGCGCCATGACCCAGGCCGACATCGACGCCGTGGTGGGGCAGTTTCGCCAGGCCGCCCGCAACGCCATGGAAGCGGGCTTTGACGGCATCGAGTTGCACGCCGCCAACGGCTACCTCATCAACCAGTTCCTCGACTCCGAGTCCAATACCCGCACCGACGGCTATGGCGGTTCGCTCGAAAACCGGCTGCGTTTCCTCAAAGAGGTGACCGAGGCGGTCTGTGACGAGATCGGTCCCGACCGGGTCGGGGTACGCCTTGCGCCGCTCACCACCCTCAACGGCACCGTGGATGCCAACCCCCAGGAGACCTATCTGGCCGCCGCGCGCCTGCTGGGCCAGCTCGGCGTGGTCTACCTGCACGTCGCCGAAGCGGACTGGGACGACGCCCCCCTGATGGCGGAGAGCTTCAAGCAGGGGCTGCGCGACGCCTTCCCCAACACCCTCATCTACGCCGGCAAGTACGATGGGGAACGCGCCCGCGCCGCCATCGAGGCGGGCTGGGCCGACATGATTGGCTTCGGTCGCCCCTTCGTGGCCAACCCCGACTTGCCGAACCGCCTGCGCCACGGCCATCCGTTCGCCCCCCACGATCCCGCCACCCTGTTTGGCGGCGGCGAGAAAGGGCTGACCGACTACCCCGTCTATGGGGCAGAGCGGGCATAAGGCGGCTGGCGCCGAACGCCTTACCGGGCGGGCCCCACCAGCGTGGGGTCCGCCTTGTTGTCTTGCCAGTGCAACAAGAACTCAAGACATTGTTACGCCATATGACTCAATCTGCGCCCCCTCTCTTTCAAGGAGTCACCATGAACCATACTCAGGCCTGGTGCTGGCACGCCCCCGGCGAACCGGACCAGCTCACTCTCACCCGGCAAGCGCTCCCCGCCCCCGGCCCCGACGAGGTCCTCATCGCCAACCGGATCATCGCCGTCAATCCGGTGGACTGGAAACTCATCGAACAGGGTCATCCCCACTGGCAGCCAGGCCATGTGCCCGGCGTCGATGGCATGGGCACCCTGGTGGCACTGGGGGCCAACGTCACCCACCTGCGCCCCGGCACCCGGGTCGCCTATCACACCGACCTGCGCCACGGCAGCAGCTTTGCCCGCCACACCCTGGTGCCGGCTCGCGCCCTGATGCCGGTGCCCCATGCCCTGAGCGACGAGGCGGCCGCCGCGCTCCCCTGCCCCGGCCTCACCGCCTGGCAGGCGCTGGCCAAGCTGCCGCACCTGCACGGGGAGGCCCTGCTCATCTCGGGGGCTGGCAGCAGTGTCGGCCGCTTCGCGGTGCAACTTGCCCTTAAGCAGGGGGCCCGCGTCTTTGCCAGCGCCAGCCCGCGCCACCACCAGTGGCTCAAACAGCTAGGCGTGCAGGGGGTGGCGGACTATCGGGATCCCGACTGGCTGGCCCAGTTGCAGGCCGCCAACGGCGGTGAACCCTTCGAGGGGATCATCGATCTGGTCTCCAGCCAGCAGGCAGAAGCCTTGCTGCCTGCCCTTGGCTATTACGGCCACATGGTGACGGTGCTCGGGCGCATCGCGCGCAACCCGCTGCCCGCCTTTAGCCATTGCCACTCATTGCACGAGATTGCCCTCGGCGCCCAGCACGCCTTTGGCTCGGACAAACAGTGGAGCCGTCTGGTAGCGGCCGGTGTCGCCATGATGGCGCAGATGGCGAGCGGCGAGCTGACCCTGCCGCCGCTGGTGGTGGGCGACTTCGACGCCCTGCCCGCCCTGCTCACCCACGTCAAGCAGGAGGGACAAGGGGAAAAGTATCTGGTGAGGGTGGGTTGATACCCGCCCAACGATGGCACAAAGAGGCCCGCCATGGCGGGCCTCCTCCATTCAAGGTGTGCAAGGCGGCCTGCTCAGTGCAGGCTCACCCCGTGCAGGGCGGCATGGAGGCGAATGTCCCGGGTCAGGCGCACCTTGTCCGCAAGGCTCAGCCAGCTCGCCTCCACGGCATTGAGACTGAGGCGGCACAGCTGCTCCTGGCTGGCGCCAAGCCCGTCGGCCAGGGCCTGGAAGTTGGCCCCCAGGTATCCCCCGAAATAGGCGGGATCGTCGGAGTTGACGGTGACGCAGAGCCCCTGCTCCAGCAGCCTCAGCACATTGTGGTGGGCCATCTGGTCAAACACCCTGAGCCGCACGTTGGAGAGGGGGCAGACGGTGAGGGGCAGCCGTGTGTCGGCAAGATAGCTCAGCAGCGAGGGATCCTCGACGCAGCGCACCCCGTGATCGATGCGTTGCACCCCGAGCTCCCGGATCGCCTGCCAGATGTAGTCCGCAGGTCCCTCCTCGCCGGCATGGGCCACCAGCGGCAGCCCCAGCTCGCGGCAGCGAGCGAAGACCCGGGCAAACTTGCTGGGCGGGTTGCCCCGCTCCCCCGAATCGAGGCCGACCCCGTGCAGGCGCGCCAGGTGCGGCGTGGCCTGCGCCAGGGTGGCGAATGCCGCCTCTTCACTCAGGTGGCGCAGGAAGCTCATGATAAGACGCCAGCTGATGCCAAAGGCTGCTTCGCCAGCCTGCAGCGCCCGCTCGATGCCCCCCAGCACGGTGGCAAAGGACACGCCGCGGGCGGTGTGGGTCTGGGGGTCGAAGAAGATCTCCACGTGCACCACGTGATCGGCAACGCAGCGCTCGAGATAGGCCCAGGTGAGGTCGAAGAAATCCTGTTCGTGGATGAGCACGCTGGCGCCGAGGTAGTAGAGATCGAGGAAGGATTGCAGGCCGTCGAACTCATAGGCGGCGCGCAGGCTGTCGACATCGGGCCAGGGCAGCGCCACCCCGTTGCGCTGGCCGAAGGCGAACATCAGCTCGGGTTCGAGGGTCCCCTCGATATGCAGGTGCAGTTCCAGCTTGGGCAAGCCGGCAATAAAGTGCTCCATGATGACGGCTCCATCGTCAGACTCCGTGCGGGCACCACCGGGGCGGCGCCCTCCCTTCGCCTTCATTGTGCACCCATCTGGCCCACCGAGGGAGACTTGTCATCAAAGGGCCTTATAATGGCGGCACAAAAACCATAACCGATTGAAGAGACGAACAGAGGGAGGCCCTGTCCCCGCTCTTGCGCCCTACAAGGAGAATTCATGAAGAAAAACGTCATCTGTGACATTGACGGCGTCATCCTGCACAACAACGATCTCATTCCCGGCGCCGACCGCTTCGTCCACCGCCTGCTGGAGCAGGGCAGCAAGCTCCTGTTCCTCACCAACTACCCGGCCCAGACCCAGAAAGATCTGCAAAACCGCTTCCGCTCCGCCGGAATAGAGGTGCCCGAGGAGTGCTTCTACACCTCCGCCATGGGCACCGCCGACTTTCTCAAGCGCCAGGATGGCAAGAAGGCCTATGTGATTGGCGAAGGGGCCCTGACCCACGAGCTCTATAAAGCCGGCTTCACCATCACCGATATCGACCCGGACTTCGTGGTGGTGGGGGAGACCCGCAACTACAACTGGACCATGATGCAGCAGGGCGCCAAGTTCGTGGATCAGGGGGCCCGCTTCATCGCCACCAACCCCGATACCCACGGCCCCCTGATGTACCCGGCCTGCGGCGCCCTGTGTGCCCCCATCGAGCGGATGACCGGCAAGAAGCCCTTCTATGTCGGCAAGCCGAGCGCCTGGATCATTCGCGCGGCCCTCAACCGGATGGAGGCTCACTCCGACGACACCATCATCATCGGCGACAACCTGCGCACCGACATCCTGGCAGGCTTCCAGGCCGGTCTCGAGACGGTGCTGGTGCTCTCCGGGGTGAGCAAGGTGGCGGACATCGACCGCATGCCGTTTCGACCGAACCACATCTTCGACTCCGTGGTGGACATCGACATCGTCTGATCCCGGGTGCCGCCCTTCCGGTAGCCTTCAACCTGCACGGGCCCCCTTGGCAAAGGGGGCCCGTTTCGTTTAACGTAAGCGCAACATCGTTAAACAAACTAAACGGGAGCAGGATGCTCCTTCGCCACTCAAGGACGCACCATGAAGAGCCTGAACGACTGGATCCTGCTGGACAAGCACACTGTCTCCCCCACCCCGCTGATGCCAGCCCCCGAGCGCATCAGGGCCGGAACGCCGAGCCAGACGGCATGGAACCACTACTCCGACCCGAGCCAGCAGTTTCACGTGGGCTTCTGGGCTTGCGAGCCGGGCTGCTGGGCCGTTCACTATACCGAACACGAATACTGCCAGATGCTGGAAGGGGAGGCGGTGATCCACGACGAGCAGGGCGGCCGGCTGCACCTCAAACCAGGGGATCAGTTCGTCATTCCCGCCGGTTTTGTCGGGCAGTGGGAGACCCTCACCCCTTGTCGCAAGCTCTATGTGATCTTCGAACCCGCCGCGACTTGACGCGCACGTCAACCCTGACCCTCTCTCTTCAGGCGGCCGGACGGTCGCCATCCCCTGGCGCAACTTGACGCTTACGGCATGATTTTCTGCGGTTTTCCCGCTTGCAAAAGGGTTTTCCGCTAGGCATTGTGATTGGCGAGGAATGTAAATGGAATTTCGAGCCCAAACGTGGGGGGCTCATATAAAAATCAAGAGGATTACCGCCAATGTGTTCTATTTTCGGCATTCTGGACATCAAGACCGACGCCACTGCCCTGCGCAAATCGGCCCTGGAGATGTCCAAGCGACTGCGTCACCGCGGGCCTGACTGGTCCGGCGTCTACAGCTCCGACAAGGCCATCCTGGTGCACGAGCGCCTGGCCATCGTCGATCCGGGCAACGGCGCACAGCCTCTCTACAACCCCGAGCGCACGCACGTATTGGCCGTCAACGGCGAGATCTACAACCACAAGGAGCTGGAGAAGAACCTCAAGGTCGACTTCCAGTTCCAGACCCACTCCGACTGTGAAGTGCTGCTGGCCCTCTACAAGGAGAAAGGCCCGGCGTTCCTGGACGATCTGAACGGCATCTTCGCCTTTATCCTCTATGACGCCGAGCAGGATGCCTACCTGATTGGTCGCGACCACATGGGGATCATCCCCCTCTATACCGGCCGCGACGAACACGGCAACTTCTACGTCGCCTCCGAGATGAAGGCCCTGGTGCCCGTGTGCAAGAGCGTCGAGACCTTCCCGCCGGGACACTACCTGTGGAGCAAGGATGGCGAGCTCAAACAGTGGTACAAACGGGACTGGATGGAATACGCGCCGGTCGAGCACAACGTCAGCGACAAGGCCGAGCTCAAAGCGGCCCTGGAAGCGGCGGTCAAGCGCCAGCTGATGTGCGACGTGCCCTATGGCGTGCTGCTCTCCGGTGGTCTGGATTCGTCCGTCATCTCCGCCATCACCAAGCTCTATGCCGCCCGCCGGGTGGAAGACGATGGCAAGAGCGAAGCCTGGTGGCCCCAGCTGCACTCCTTCGCCGTCGGCCTGGAAGGGTCGCCGGATCTCGCCGCCGCCCGCAAGGTGGCCGATCACCTGGGCACCATCCACCACCAGATCCACTTCACCGTGCAGGAAGGGCTGGATGCCCTGCGGGACGTCATCTATCACCTCGAGACCTATGACGTCACCACCATCCGCGCCTCCACGCCCATGTATCTGATGGCCCGCTACATCAAGGCGATGGGGATCAAGATGGTGCTGTCGGGAGAGGGCTCCGACGAGCTGTTCGGCGGCTACCTCTACTTCCACAAGGCCCCCAACGCCCGTGAGTTCCACGAGGAGAACGTGCGCAAGCTGGCCTCCCTGCATCTGTATGACTGCCTGCGGGCCAACAAGTCCATGGCCGCCTGGGGCGTGGAAGGCCGCGTGCCCTTCCTCGACAAGGAGTTCATGGACGTGGCGATGCGCCTCAATCCCGCCGACAAGATGTGCGGCAAGGGCAAGATCGAGAAGCACATTCTGCGGGAAGCCTTCGAGGAGCTGCTGCCCCACGAAGTGGCGTGGCGTCAGAAGGAGCAGTTCTCCGACGGTGTGGGCTACTCCTGGATTGACAGCCTGAAAGCCATGGTCGAGGAAGAGGTGACGGATCAGATGTTCGAGGCCGCGGCCTTCCGCTTCCCCGTCAATACCCCGCTCACCAAGGAGGCGTACTACTACCGCGCCATCTTTGACGAGCACTTCCCGCTGGAGTCCGCCGCCCGCACCGTACCTTACGGCAAGTCGGTCGCCTGCTCCACCCCGACCGCGCTCGAATGGGATGCCAAGTTCAAGGAGATGGCCGACCCCTCCGGTCGCGCCGTGATGGACGTCCACCAGCAGGGTTACTGATCGCCCCTAACCTGAATACAAAGCCCCTCTCGAGGGGCTTTGTTGTTTTCTGCCATTCCATTGCCGCTTTTTTTGCCTTCCCCTTCCCTGTTTGCGGCTTGGCGCAGGAAACGCCTCGTGTCACATTGTCTGCGCCTGGAAGCAAAGATAACGACACAAGGAAGAGACCATGAAACGACTGTTACTGCCCCTGATGCTGGGCTCCCTCCTTTTCAATGGCGCCACCTGCGCGGGCGACCACCTCTGGAGTCAGAGCCTGCCCGATTACAGCCAGGGTTATGACGAGACGCGGGATCCGGCCCGCGATCTCGCCGCCGCTACCGCCAAGGCCAGTGCCGAGGGCAAGAAAGTCCTGCTGCTGGTGGGGGGCGAATGGTGCAGCTGGTGCCAGGAGATGAACCGCTTTCTGGACCGGGAACCCGATCTCGCCGGCCAGCTCAACCGCACCTTCGTGGTGGTCAAGGTGAACGTCAGCGAGCAGAACAAGAATGAATCCTTCCTGAAAGCCTATCCCGAATATCTGGGGGTCCCCCACTTCTACGTGCTGGATGCCAAAGGCAGGCTGCTCGAGTCCTTCAACACCGGGCTGCTGGAGAAGGGGAAGAGTTACGACGGGGAGAAACTCGGCAAATTTATCGCCTATTTCCAGCCCAGGACCACCCACGGCTGACTCGCCAGTCAATAAAACAGGGCCCCGCACGGTCAGTGACAGTGCAGGGCCCTGATGGCTACGCAAACAGGGAAGTGGCATGTCTGCGACAAACAGGCCATCCATCACCCCGGACAAGGACGAAAAAGATGTTGCGAATACTGGGCAAGGTGTCGTCAATCAATGTGCGCAAGGTACTGTGGACTTGCGCCGAACTGGCCCTCCCCTTCGAGCTGGAGGAGTGGGGATCCGGCTTAAAACCCACGGACACCCCGGCGTTTCTGGCGCTCAACCCCAATGCCATGGTGCCCGTCATTCAGGATGAGGATTTTACGCTGTGGGAGTCGAACACCATCATCCGCTACCTGGCGACGCGCCATGGTGCCAATGCACTCTATCCCGCCGAGGCGAGAGCCAGGGCCAGGGTCGATCAATGGATTGACTGGCAGGCATCGGACTTGAACACCGCCTGGCGCTACGCCTTCCTGTCGCTGGTGAGGCGCTCTCCCCAGCATCAAGACCATCAGGCCCTTCACGCAGCTTGCCTGCAGTGGTCTCACTGCATGGAGATCCTGGAGAGACAGCTTCAAACAACCGGAGGATATGTGGCCGGTCCGCACTTCTCGCTGGCAGATATTCCCATCGGGCTGTCAGTCAACCGCTGGCTGGAGACGCCCTATGATCGCCCGTCGCTACCCGCCGTGGACGACTACTATCAGCGACTGAAAGAGCGGCCGGGGTTTCGACGCTATGGGGCCAATGGCACGCCCTGAGGCGAGCAAGATAACTCGGGCAAGGAAAGAGACGGCAGACCGGGCCAACGCGCTGGTCCGGTCTGCACAGCTTCAGGGCTGGGCATCCGGCTGATTGGCGGGGGCGGCCTTGATAAAGGCCTGCAACTGCTCGCAGTTGGCGACGATGCGCGCAATGGTGGGGTAGTCATCCAGGGTCATGTCGAAGCGGAGGGCGTTGTAGACCTGGGGTACCAGCATGCAGTCCGCCAGGGTAACCTCATTGCCCACGCAATAGATGCCGGCGGTGGTCATGAGAAGCTGCTCCAGCGCGGTGAAGGTCTCGTCTATCCAGTGGCGATACCAGGCATCCCGCGCCATCTTGCTCTGCCCCAACTCCTGCTCCAAGTAGTGCAGCACGCGCAGGTTGTTGAGGGGGTGGGTGTCACAGGCGATCATGTTGACGATCTGGCGCACCCGGGCACGTTCGATGGGGGCGGAGGGCATCAGGGGGTAGGCGGGATAGGTCTCGTCGAGGTACTCCATGATGGCCACCGACTGACCCAGATGCACGTCATCGTCCACGAGAAACGGCACCAGTCCCTGTGGATTGACCCGGCGGTAGGCCTTCTCCTTCTGCTCACCCTGCCGCAAGTTGACCGGGTGCTGCTCATAATCGAGCCCCTTGAGTTGCAGTACCAAACGCACGCGAAAGCTGGCCGATGAGCGCCAATATCCAAACAACTGCAGCATAGTGTGTCCCTGTGGTGGCAGGTGTCTGCCACCTGCCGTGTCGCCCGCCCCTCCCGGGGTCGGGCTCTCCTAGCTCGTCCGCTCGGCCGTTGCTTGCGTGACCCGCTGCAAAATGGTGCCAAACAGACTCATCCCGTTGCGATCCTGCATCGCGATGGACACTGTATCACCAAAGCGCAGAAAGGGTGTAGTGGCTTGACCTGACTCGATAATTTCCAGCATCCGCCGCTCGGCAAGGCAGGAGGATCCCCGGCTTCTGTCGTAGTTGGAGACGGTGCCCGAGCCGATGATGCAGCCCGCCCCGAGCGGCCTTGTCTTGGCGGCATGGGCAATCAGCTCATCAAAGTTGAAGGTCATGTCCACCCCGGCGTCGGGCTGCCCGAACAGGGCGCCGTTGAGGTGGGTCACCAGGGGCAGGTGGACCTTGCCATCGCGCCAGTCATCCCCCAGCTCGTCCGGGGTGATGGCCACCGGCGAGAAGCTGCTGGAGGGCTTGGACTGGAAGAAGCCGAAGCCCTTGGCAAGCTCCCCGGGAATGAGGTTGCGCAGGCTCACGTCGTTGACCAGCATCAAGAGCTTGATGTGGCTCGCCGCCCTCTGCGAACGGGTGCCCATGGGCACGTCGTCGGTGATGACGGCAATTTCCGACTCAAAGTCGATGCCCCACTCCTCGGAGCCCATCACGATGGGGCCACGGGGCGGCAGGAAGCTGTCAGAGCCTCCCTGATACATCAGGGGATCGTGCCAGAAGCTTTCTGGCATGTCGGCGCCGCGGGCCTTGCGCACCAGCTCCACGTGATTGACGTAGGCACTGCCGTCAATCCACTGGTAGGCGCGGGGCAGCGGGGAGAGGCACGCCTCCTCATCGAAGGGGAAGGCGTCGGGGCAGGCGCCCTCGTTGAGTCGCTGATAGACGTTCGCCAATTGCGGCGCCACTTCGTCCCACTGATCGAGGGCCGACTGCAGGGTCGGAGCAATGGTCGTCACGTGGACGGCGCGCGCCAGATCGCGGCTCACCACCACCAGGGCGCCGTCGCGCTTGCCATTGTTCAGGGTTGCCAGTTTCATATCGAATTCCTTATTTGCCGAGCGTCTCTGGACGCTGCCAGCTGGTGACATAACCGGGGTGTTCGACCCCTTCGCAGATCGGGCCGACAGCCAGGGCATCACGGGTGTCGAGCATCACCGCCACCTCGTCGGTGAAGGTCTTGGCATGGGCCAGCCCCGCCGCAAAGGCCTTGGGATGGGGGCCGTGGGTGAAGCCGGCAGGGTGAAAGGTGACCATGCCCCGCTTGATGTTGTCCCGGCTGAAGAAGTCCCCGGCGTGGTAGAAGAGCACTTCGTCGAAGTCGTCGTTGCTGTGGTAGAAGGGCACCCGCAGGGCACCTGGGTCGCTCTCGATGGGACGCGGCACGAAGGTGCAGACCACGAACCGGCTCGCCACGAAGGTGGTGTGGGCCGAGGGAGGCAGGTGGTAGCGGTGGCTCATCAGCGGGCGGATATCCCGCCAGTTGAGGCGCACCACGCACAAGTCCCCGTGCCACCCTTGTGCATCCAGCGGGTTGAACGGCCAGGTGACGACCGAGACCTGATCGTGGCGCTTGATCTGCAGCGACCAGGGGTTTTCATCCTGCTGGGCCAGGAAGCGCTCATTGATGGCGGGCACGTCCAGGGCCGCCGGATCGAAGATGGCGTGATTGCCCACCAGTCCCTTGTCCGGCAGCTGATAACTGTCTTCCGTCGCCTCGATCATCAGGATGAAGAGGGGCGCCGTCGGCTCGATGCGCCACATGGTGCCACGGGGGATCACCACATAGTCGCCATCTCTCAAGATGAGGTGCCCGTAGTCGCAGTAAAACTCACCGCTCCCCTCGTGAATGAACAGGAGCTCGTCGCCATCGGCGTTTCGCACCAGAAACGGCATGGGCTCATGCAGGCGCCAGATGCGGTAGCGGCAGTGGGGGTTGCTGAGCAGATCCGGCATCACCCAGGGGGAGAGAGAGCTCACCTCCTCCTGCAGATCGTTCAAGTCAAACGCCCGTGGCCGAAGCGGCCCCTCCCAGTTGACCCAGTCGGTGGGTGCGTGCTTGTGGTGCATGTGGGTGGCCGGACCGAAGAAGCCCGAGCGCCCCAGCTCGCGCTCATAGATGGCCTGCTCCGGCAGGTCGGCATGGGCCTGGCGGGAGTGGGTTCCCTCCCGATGGGGGAAGCTTATCCAGTTACGCATCGCTCGGTTCTCCGTTTTTCTGGCCCTGCGCGGCACTGTTCACCTCCCCTTGCGTGGATCCGTCCAGCACGCCACGGCGGATCTGATCCAGCTCGATGGATTCGAACAATGCCTGGAAGTTGCCCTCACCAAAGCCCTCGTTGCCCTTGCGCTGGATGATCTCGAAGAACACGGGACCGATGACGGTGTCGGTGAAGATCTGCAGCAGGATGCCGTCCTTCGTCGGCGAGCCGTCGATGAGGATGCGCAGCTCTTTCAGCGCCGCCAGATCCTCCTGATGACCCGCGACCCGGCTGTCCACCTTCTCGTAGTAGGTGTCCGGCGTCGGCATGAAGCCGGTTCCCCGCCCTCTGAGCGTGCGGATGGTGCGATAGATGTCGGCAGAGGCGAGCGCGATGTGCTGGATCCCCTCCCCCTTGTACTGGCGCAGGTACTCCTCTATCTGGGACTTGTCGTCCGCCGACTCGTTGATGGGGATGCGAATTTTGCCGCAGGGGGCCGTCATGGCGCGCGAGTGCAATCCGGTCAGCTTGCCCTCGATGTCGAAATAGCGGATTTCCCGGAAGTTGCCGATCCGCTCGTAGAAATTCGACCAGAGGTTCATGTTGCCGCGATGGACGTTGTGGGTCAGGTGGTCGATCTCATAGAGCCCCGCGTCCACCTCGGCCATGCGGGCCTGCCAGTCGGGGTAGAAGATAAAGTCCACGTCATAGATGGAGCCCCGATCGCCATAGCGATCGACAAAGGAGAGGGTGCTCTCGCCGATGCCGTAGATGGCGGGGATGTTGAGCTCCATGGGGCCGATTTTGCCCACAAACGGCTTGGCCCCCTGGCCAATGGCGTACTGCTGGGCACGGCCGGCATCGCTCACCCGAAACGCCATGCCGCACACGCTCGGACCATGGGCCCGGGCAAACTCCTCCGCCTGGGAGTGGGGCTCGGCATTGACCACGAAGTTGATGTCCCCCTGGCGATAGAGCCAGCACTGCTTGTGCCTGTGCTTGGCCACTTCGGCAAAGCCCAGTGAGACGAACAGCGCCTTGAGAGCCGCAATGCCCTTGAGATCCGGCGCCGTGTACTCGACGAACTCAAACCCGTCGGTGCCAAGGGGGTTGATGGTGTGAGTACGGGAAGAAGGGGTGGTCATAATGCGCTCCTTGCGATGAACTGATAACGAAACGGTTCACGCCGCAAGGGCTCGACAGGCAGCCCGCACGGCTTTGTTAACAACTTGTTTCATTAGAGTGGCGAGCGCAGGGAATGAGAAGGGGCGGCGTTCAGATAGTTTGGCGGGGATCCGCGCCAAAAAATGTAAATGAAATGTGACATAGCAGCCCCAACCTTGCACTGCGCTCGTTAGCGTCCCGCAAGGCTGTCAGCTTTGCCTTACAGCGACCAATAACGGGGTTCGATATGGGGCAGCACCGCCCTCGCCTTTAGCAATCGAGTCCTTTGCGGGTTGATGAGCCAGGCCTGCTCCCCCAACGCCAGCAGGGGCAGATCGTGCAGGCTGTCACTCAGGGTGAGTGCGGCCTCCAGGGTCAGGAGCTCGGGCAGCAGCTTGTGCCTGCCATGGCAATAGAAGCGCGGCACCAGGCCGCCGAAACGGTAACCCATCCGCGAGCCGATGATGCGGTGAGGGAGCCTTGGCAGTTGACGATGGAGCTGGGCACGGACCAGGGCGCGGGGACTGGCGGAGATGACCCAGCAGCGGTGCCCCTCCCCCGTCAGGAGGGCTCGCGCCTCCCGATACAGACCGGGCCGGGTCAGGCTGTACTGCCGTACCAGGGCGCGCCAGGCCAGGGGGGATAGCCCGAGGGTGATGGCCCACCAGATGAGTGCAATGCCGCGACTGCGCTGACCTGGCAGCAGATAGATCACGGCACCGAACGCCATCAGTGGCCACAGCAGCAGCGGCCAGATACGGCGGCGCAAGATGAAACGCAGCAACCCCGCATGGCTGTCATCCGGCGCCAGGGTGTCATCGAAGTCGGCCAGGATCCAGCCACGGGCTGGGACTCTCGCGGTTGCAGCGCTCATTCGGTGATCTCTGCGATGGCGGCATGCAACTCGGGCAGGAGGAACAGCGCCCCCTCATCGGGCGGACAAACGAGATCGAAGCTCTCACCTGCCAGGGTGAAGGCGAGGCGCCAGGCGTGCAGATAACCGCGATCCGCCGCCGTGCCGCCGTAACGCTCATCTCCGAGGATGGCGGCTCCCACGCTCTTCAAGGCCACCCGGATCTGGTGGGTCTTGCCGGTCCGGGGCTTGATGCGATAAAGGCGCAGCCCCTCGCGCACCGAAACGGAGTCGAACCAGCTGATGGCCGGGTTATCCTGGGTGCGGCTCAGCATCCAGCTGCCGCCTCGCCCTTTCTCCATGTCCCCCTTCACCCAGCCCTGCTTCTTCTTCGGCTTGCGATCGGAGAGTGCCAGATACTGCTTGCTCACTTCCCGCGCCGCGAAAGCCATGCTGAGGGCGCGATTCGCTTCGGCGGTGCGGGCCAGCAGCACCAGCCCAGAGGTCATCTTGTCCAGTCGATGGACCGGATAGAGGTCAAGACCGGTATCCATTCTGACCCGATTGACGAGACCCGGCTCGCCGGCATCATCGTGCATGCCAATGCCCGGACGCTTGTTGATCACCATGAAATCTTTGTGCTGCAATAGTATCCGGTACATGTATAACCCTTTAGAATGTTACTTGTTAACAACTTGAATGCAGGCCTGCAGGCCATCTTCATGGACCCTCAGCACAAGAATCGCACGAATGAAAAAATGCCTGTTTTGGCTGTTGTTGCTTGGCATCACTTGCTTCTCGCCCCTCCAGGCCAGTGAACGGACACGTGATCTGCCGGAGAAGGTGGTATTGCAGTTGCGCTGGCTGCATCAGCCCCAGTTTGTGGGCTATCACATGGCCAAGGCCAAGGGGTATTACGCCGACGCCGGTCTGGATGTCGAGATAAGGCCAGGTGGCAAGGGAATAAGTCCGGTTCAGGAGGTGCTGGCCGGACGCGCCGACTTTGGCGTCGGCAACACCGAGGTGCTGACCCACTACGCCCAGGGCAAGCCACTGCTGGCGCTGGCCAGCGTCTACCAGCACTCTCCCTCCATCTTCCTGGCACGCCGCGACAGCGGCATTCTCACCGTTGCGGACATGCGTGGCAAACGGATCATGATGTTTCCGGGTCATCAGGATGCCGAACTGCTGGCCACCCTCTACTATCAGGGGCTTCACGAGCGCCAGCTCATCCCGGTACCCACTTCGGTCAACATCGACGATCTGATCGCCGGCCGGATAGACATCTTCAACGCCTATCTGAGCAATGAGCCCTTCTATCTGGAAGAGCGCGGCATCTCGGTGTCCGTCATCAACCCTCGCAACTACGGCATCGATTTCTACAGCGACATTCTCTTCACCACCCAGGCGCAGGAGCGGCTCAATCCGGAGCGGGTGGCACGTTTTCGTGCAGCCAGCCTCAAGGGATGGCGCTATGCCCTCACCCACCCCGAGGAAGCCATCGCCCTGCTGCGCACGGAGTATGGCGTCAACCGCAGCCAGGCCCACATGGAATACGAGTTGCAGATGAGCAAGGAGATGATCCAGCCGCTCTATGTGGAGATCGGGTATATGAATCCGGATCGCTTCGCTCACATCATGCAGCAGCTGGTGGAGATAGGCCTCCTTGCCAAACCGGTCTCCCTGACCCGTTTCCTCTATCAGGTTCCCTCAGAACAGTGGAGCTTCTGGCGTCCATGGTTCCTGCTGAGCCTGGGTGTTGGTGGCCTCATCCTGCTGCTCTCCCTCTATCTTCTGATGAGCAACAAGCGGCTCAACCAGGAAGTGGCCCTGCGCAAGCAGCGAGAGCAGGAGATACTGCAACTGGCTCGCCTCGATCCCCTTACCGGGCTGCCCAATCGACTGAGCCTGATGGAGCAGTTGAAACACCAGGTGCAAAGCGACAATCCTGGCTGCCTGCTGTTTTGCGATCTCAATGACTTCAAGCGCATCAACGACAACTTCGGCCACAGCCAGGGGGATGCCATCCTCTGCCAACTGGCCCGACGGATCCACGACGCCATCGGCCACCAGTGCTATTTTGCCCGCTTGGCAGGGGACGAGTTCATCCTGCTGCTGCCGGGCTACGATATCCGTCAGGCAGAGGAGGTCACCGCCGTGATCCGCCAGGCCATGCAGACCCCCTTCGTGGTCAATGACCAGCCGATGCAGGTGGGCATCAGCATCGGCGTCAGCCACTACCAGCATGACTGGAGCCCGGAGCAGTGGCTCATCCAGGCCGACAGGGCCATGTATTGTGACAAGGGTGGCCGCGTCATCACGCTGGCGGAGCAGTCCGGCTGACTGGTTCATCTCCCGGCACACAGAGCCGATACCCCCATGAAACCAATAAACAGGAAGGCCACCCCAGGGGTGGCCTTCCTGCATTGCATGAGTCTGACCGCTCTTACCCGAAGGTCTGCCCCAGGGATTTGAGCTGGCGAGCCTTGGTGAGCAGGATGTCGCTCGAAGCGTCCATGTCCTGCATCTTGTTGCTGTTGGTGTGGGAGTGCTGGGAGATGGCGTTGACGTTGCGGCTGATGTCCTCCACCACCACCTGCTGCTCCTCTGCCGCCGTCGAGATCTGGGCCGAGAGGTCCACCACCCGTTCTATTTCCGCCAGCACCTGATGCAGGCTCTCTGATCCCTGGCGGGTCAGGGTCACGCAGGATTGGGTCTGTTGCAGGTTCTGCTGCATCATGCCCTTCCAGCCGTTCAGGGTACGCTGGATCTGGCCTATGCTGCTCTGGATCTGCTCGGTCGCCTTGTGGGTGCGCGTGGAGAGGGTTCGCACCTCGTCCGCCACCACCGCAAAGCCTCGCCCCTGCTCCCCTGCCCGCGCCGCCTCGATGGCGGCGTTGAGCGCCAGCAGATTGGTCTGATCCGCAATGCCCTGGATCTCGCTCATCAGCACACCGATGCGGTCCGACTCCTCCGCCAGTGCCACGGCGGCCGTGAAGGCATGCTCTGCCTGGGTGGCCAGCTCCGTCACCCTGTGCTGGGTATCTTCCAGCTGCTGATCGGTGTGTTGGCAGTGCGCCTTGGCCTGGGCTATCTGGTTGTCCGTCTCTAGGATATTGCGGGCAATCTCGTGGGCTGTCGCCGCCATCTCGGTGATGGCCGTCGCCACCTGCTGGGTCTGGACATCCTGTTCGGCGATGTCGGCGCTCGCCTCGCTGGAGGCTGTTTTCAGATGCACCGCGAGATCCTGCAGGGAGAGGGTCGCATCGTCCACTCGTCCAAGGACGGTGCGGATCCTGGCCTGCAACAGCTTGATGTGGAAGTCTGCAATGGCACTGGCATTCTCCCCCGAATAGATGAGCCGGGTCAGGCTGTCATATTCCTCCGCGAGCTGTCGCAGATAACGGGGGGTGGTGATGAGGGTGTCACGATAGATCAGGGCCAGCCACAAGAGGGGCAACAGGGTGAACAGCGGCCCCCAGGGCCCCATCAGATAGGCCCCCCCCGCCAGCAGCAGCAAGACACCGACGATGGCCAGCCCGTGGCGCATCGGGCGCAGGCTCAATCCGCCCTTTCGCTCCCCCCGCTCCACGCTCTTCAATCTGGCATAGGTGCGCCCGGCCACGGCTTTCATCTCCGGCGCGGCGCGACTGCGGACCGATTGGTAGCCATTGATCCGCCCCTGCTCGAAGATGGGAGTGACATAAGCATCCACCCAATAGTAACGCCCATCCTTACAGCGGTTTTTCACCATGCCGCGCCAGGGTTTGCCCTGCTTGAGCTTGCCCCAGAGGTCAGCAAAGGCGGCCTTGGGCATGTCCGGGTGGCGAACCATGTTGTGGTGCTGGCCGATGAGCTCGGCCCGGCTGTACCCCGCTACCCGGCAGAAGTGATCATTGGCGTAGGTGATCACACCCTGCAGGTCCGTGGTGGAGACCAGCTGTTCATTGGCAGGAAAATCCACCTCTTCGTCGATGAGATGAACCTGGGTTTTCTTCATGGCGCACACCCCTTGTTTGATCACCCACTGAGCGTAGCCAAACGCCTACGGGCAAGCAACGCAGAGACCCAGTCGAGGAGGATGGCTGAGATACAATTTGCATCCTGTTTGACGCCGCGCAAGATATTGGCCCCCAAAGCCCCAGTTTGGCCAAAAAACACTCGGCATTTTCCCAGGTTCACCGCTCTCCCACACGATGCATCACACCAAAAAATGGTTCCAACGAGTCTGTGGTGCTAGCGTTGCCAGGGGTCCGTCAGGGGAGAGCACACTTGATACGACCTTGGACCTAAGCATAATTGACGTTAACGTAAACGTAGTATGAGATGATACCGTTCACCCTACACATCCAGCAGACACGCACCCCATGAAAGGAGTCACCATGTCCCACCTCTCCCCCTCGGCCGGCAAGCGTTTTCGCACGGCCCTGGCCAACGAAAAGCCCCTGCAGATTGTCGGCACCATCAATGCCTACATGGCGCTGATGGCAGAGCGCAGCGGCTTCCAGGCCCTCTATCTCTCCGGCGCCGGGGTAGCGAACGCCTCCTATGGCCTGCCGGACCTCGGCATGACTTCCATGAATGACGTGCTCATCGATGCCGAACGCATCACGGCTGCCACCCAGGTGCCACTCTTGGTGGACATCGACACCGGCTGGGGGGGCGCCTTCAACATCGCCCGCACCATCCGCGCCTTCGAGCGCGGCGGTGTAGCCGCCGTCCACATGGAAGATCAGGTGGCCCAGAAGCGTTGCGGCCACAGGCCCAACAAGGCCGTGGTCAGCGTCACCGAGATGGTGGACAGGATCAAGGCCGCGGTGGATGCCCGCCAGGACGAACATTTCGTCATCATGGCCCGCACCGACGCCCTGGCGGTGGAAGGGCTGGGCTCGGCCCTGGAGCGCGCCGCCGCCTATGTGGAGGCGGGCGCCGACATGATCTTCGCCGAAGCGGTCACCGAGCTGGATCAGTACGATCGCTTCAGGCAGGCGGCCGGGGTGCCGATCCTCGCCAACATGACCGAGTTCGGCAAGACCGAGCTGTTTGACAAGGAGGCGCTCGCCGCCCACGGCGTGGACATGGTGCTCTACCCCCTGAGCGCCGCCCGCGCCGCCAACCAGGCCGCCCTCAACGTCTATCAGACGCTTCGCCGCGACGGCCACCAGCGCGCCGTGGTCGACACCATGCAGACCCGGGAGTCCCTCTACGATTTTCTCGGTTACCACCACTACGAGCAGACCCTGGACAGGCTGTTCACCCAGGATCTTTCGACCAAGGAATAAGACGGCGACCGGCCGCCTTATGCTGGCGGCTGGCGCATCAACGGACTGAATGAGGAAACATGTGATGAGCGCCCTGCCCGAAACCACCGGTTTCAAGCCGAAGAAATCCGTCGCCCTTTCCGGCACCGCCGCCGGCAATACCGCCCTGTGCACCGTGGGCCTCAGCGGCAACGATCTGCACTACCGTGGCTACGACATCCTGGACGTAGCCACCAGCTGCGAGTTTGAAGAGATAGCCCACCTGCTGGTGCACGGCCACCTGCCCAATGTGGCGGAGCTCGCCGCCTACAAGGCCAAGTTCAAGGCCCTGCGCGGCCTGCCCACCGGGGTCAGGACCGCCCTGGAGCAGTTGCCTCCCTCCGCCCACCCCATGGACGTGATGCGCACCGCCGTCTCCGTGCTGGGGTGCCTGTCGCCGGAGAAGGACGATCACAACCACCCGGGCGCCCGGGACATCGCCGACAAGCTGATGGCCTGTCTCGGCTCCGTGTTGCTCTACTGGTACCACTTCAGTCACAACGGTAAACGCATCCATGTGGAGACCGACGACGACTCCATCGGCGGCCACTTCCTCCACCTGCTGCACGGGCACAAGCCACGCGACTCCTGGGTTCGCGCCATGCACACCTCCCTCATCCTCTACGCCGAGCACGAGTTCAACGCCTCCACCTTCACCGGCCGCGTCATCGCCGGCACCGGCTCGGACATGTACTCCTGTATCACGGGAGCCATCGGAGCCCTGCGCGGGCCCAAGCACGGGGGCGCCAACGAGGTGGCTTTCGAGATCCAGAAGCGCTACGAGAACCCGGACGAGGCGGAGGCCGACATTCGCGCCCGCATCGAGAAGAAGGAGGTGGTCATCGGCTTCGGCCACCCGGTCTACACCGTCTCCGATCCGCGCAACAAGGTGATCAAGGAGGTGGCGCGCGCCCTCAGCCAGGAGCAGCACAACACCAAGATGTTCGATATCGCCGAGCGGCTGGAATCCACCATGTGGGAAGTCAAGAAGATGTTCCCGAACCTCGACTGGTTCAGTGCCGTCAGCTACCACATGATGGGGGTGCCCACCGCCATGTTCACCCCGCTGTTCGTCATCGCCCGCACCTCCGGCTGGTCGGCCCATGTCATCGAGCAGCGCATCGACGGCAAGATAATCCGCCCGAGCGCCAACTACGTCGGCCCGGAGGATCTCAGGTTCGTGCCGCTCAAGGAGCGCAAGTGATGATCAACACGCAATATCGCAAGCCCCTGCCCGGCACACAGCTTGACTACTTCGACGCCCGGGAGGCGGTCAACGCCATCGCCCCCGGCGCCTGGGACAGGCTCTCCTACACCGCCCGCGTGCACGCCGAGAAGAATCAGGAGCGCAAGTGATGATCAACACGCAATATCGCAAGCCCCTGCCCGGCACGGCGCTCGACTACTTCGATGCCAGGGAGGCGGTCAACGCCATCGCTCCCGGCGCCTGGGACAGGCTCTCCTACACCGCCCGCGTCCACGCCGAGAATCTGGTTCGCAAATGCGATCCGGCAATCCTCGGCGAGTGCCTCGGCCAGATAGTGCACAACAAGCGCGATCGCGACTTCCCCTGGTTCCCGGCGCGGGTGGTGTGTCACGACATCCTGGGTCAGACCGCCCTGGTGGACCTCGCGGGCCTTCGCGACGCCATCGCCGAGCAGGGGGGCGATCCCGCCCAGGTGAACCCGGTCGTGCCGGTGCAGCTCATCGTCGACCATTCCCTGGCCGTTGAGTGCGGCGGCTTTGACCCGCAAGCGTTCGAGAAGAACCGCGCCATCGAGGATCGCCGCAACGAGGATCGCTTCCACTTCATCGACTGGACCAAGCAGGCGTTCAAGAACATCGAGGTGATCCCGCCCGGCAACGGCATCATGCACCAGATCAACCTGGAGAAGATGTCCCCTGTCATCCACGCGGACCGCGGTATTGCCTACCCGGACACCTGCGTCGGTACCGACAGCCACACCCCCCACGTGGATGCCCTCGGCGTCATCGCGGTGGGGGTGGGCGGGCTGGAAGCCGAGAACGTGATGCTGGGGCGCGCCTCCTGGATGCGGCTGCCTTCGATCGTCGGCATGGAGCTCTCCGGCAAGCCGCAGCCCGGCATCACCGCCACGGACCTGGTGCTGTCGCTCACCGAATTCCTGCGCCAGCAGAAGGTAGTCGGCGCCTACCTGGAGTTTCGTGGCGAGGGCGCCGCCGCCCTCACCCTCGGCGATCGGGCCACCATCTCCAACATGGCGCCGGAGTATGGTGCTACCGCGGCCATGTTCTTCATCGACCAGCAGACCCTCGACTACCTCAAGCTCACCGGCCGTGACGACGAGCAGGTCAGGCTGGTGGAAACCTATGCCAGGGAGGCCGGTCTCTGGGCCGATGCCCTGGCGGGCGCCCAGTACGAGCGGGTGCTGCACTTTGACTTGTCGAGCGTGGTGCGCACCCTGGCCGGCCCCTCCAACCCCCACCGTCGCCTGCCGGTATCGGCATTGGCCGAGCGCGGAATCGCGGTGGACCTGGACAAGGCTCGTGCCCAGGAGGCTGACGGCCTCTTGCCCGATGGCGCCGTCATCATCGCCGCCATCACCAGTTGCACCAACACCAGCAACCCGCGCAACGTGATTGCCGCAGGCCTCCTGGCCCGCAACGCCAACCGGCTCGGCCTGATGCGCAAGCCCTGGGTCAAATCCTCCCTCGCCCCCGGCTCCAAGACGGTCGCGCTTTACCTGAAAGAGGCGGGGCTGATGGATGAGCTGGCACAGCTCGGCTTCGGCGTCGTGGCGTTTGCCTGCACCACCTGCAACGGCATGTCCGGTGCCCTGGATCCCGCCATCCAGCAGGAGATCATCGAGCGGGACCTCTACGCCACGGCGGTGCTGTCGGGCAATCGCAACTTCGACGGCCGCATCCACCCCTATGCCAAGCAGGCGTTTCTCGCCTCGCCCCCCCTGGTGGTGGCCTACGCCATCGCGGGCACCATCCGCTTCGACATCGAGAAAGATGTGCTGGGGGTAGTGGACGGTCAGGAGATTCGCCTCAAGGATATCTGGCCGTCTGATGAAGAGATCGACGCCGTGGTCAAGGCGTCGGTCAAGCCGTCCCAGTTCCGCCAGGTCTATATCCCCATGTTCACCCAGGAAGAGGATCAGGGTCCCAAGGTGACGCCCCTGTACGACTGGCGTGCGCAAAGCACCTATATCCGTCGCCCGCCCTACTGGGAGGGGGCACTGGCGGGCGAGCGCACCCTGCGCGGCATGCGGCCCCTGGCGCTGTTGCCGGACAACATCACCACAGACCACCTCTCCCCTTCCAACGCCATCCTGCCCGGCAGCGCGGCGGGGGAATACCTGGCGAAGATGGGCCTGCCGGAGGAGGACTTCAACTCCTACGCCACCCACCGCGGCGATCATCTGACCGCCCAGCGCGCCACCTTCGCCAACCCCCAGCTGGTCAACGAGATGGCGGTGGTGAACGGCGTGGTGCAGAAGGGGTCCCTCGCCCGCGTCGAGCCAGACGGCAAAGTGATGCGGATGTGGGAAGCCATCGAGACCTACATGGCACGCAAGCAGCCCCTCATCATCGTGGCCGGTGCCGACTACGGTCAGGGCTCGTCCCGGGACTGGGCGGCCAAGGGGGTGCGCCTTGCCGGGGTGGAGGTGATCGCGGCAGAGGGCTTCGAGCGCATTCACCGCACCAACCTCATCGGCATGGGGGTGCTGCCGCTGGAGTTCAAGCCGGGCACCACCCGCCTCACGCTGGGTCTCGATGGTACCGAGACCTACGACGTGGTGGGGGAGCGCCAGCCGCACACCGATCTCACCCTGGTGATCCGCCGTCGCAGCGGCGAAGTGATCCAGGTGCCCATGACCTGCCGCCTCGACACCGCCGAGGAGGTCTCGGTCTATGAGGCGGGCGGCGTGCTGCAACGCTTCGCCCAGGATTTCCTGGCGTCGGCTGCGCAAAAGGCCGCAAGCTAAATCGCAACCCCGCTCCGCCCCTTTGAAAAAGGGGAAGGCATAAGGCACCCTCTCCCTTTGGGAGAGGGTTGGGGTGAGGGGAAACCCCCCTCATCCGCCCTTCGGGCACCTTCTCCCAGAGGGAGCAGGATCCATGACTCTTTTCAGGACACTCTCTATGGCCCACATACCACAAGTCAGAATTCCGGCCACCTACCTTCGCGGCGGCACCAGCAAGGGGGTCTTCTTTCGCTTATCTGACCTGCCCGAGCGCTGCCAGCAGCCGGGCCCGGCACGGGATGCCTTCTTCCTGCGGGTCATCGGCAGCCCCGATCCCTACGGCGCCCACATGGACGGCATGGGGGGGGCCACCTCCTCCACAGCCAAGTGCGTGATCCTCTCCAAAAGCCAGCAACCCGATCACGATGTGGACTACCTCTACGGCCAGGTCGCCATCGACAAGGCATTCGTGGACTGGAGCGGCAACTGCGGCAACCTCTCCACCGGCGCCGGGGCCTTCGCCATCCACGCCGGCCTGGTGGACCCGTCCCGCATCCCGGAGAGCGGCACCTGTGAGGTGCGCATCTGGCAGGCCAATATCGGCAAGACCATCCTCGCCCACGTGCCGGTGACGAACGGCCAGGTGCAGGAGACAGGCGATTTCGAGCTGGACGGGGTGACCTTCCCCGCCGCCGAGATCGTGCTGGAGTTTCTCGACCCATCCGACGAGGGTGAAGACGGCGGCGCCCTCTTCCCCACCGGCAATCTGATAGACGAGCTGGAGGTGCCGGATTCTGTTGTAAAGAGCGGCACCTTGAAGGCCACCCTGATCAGCGCCGGCATCCCCACGGTGTTCGTCAACGCCGAGGACATCGGTTATGAGGGCACCGAGCTGCGCGAGCAGATAAACACGGACCCCGAGGCCTTGGCCCGCTTCGAGGCGATCCGGGTTGCCGGTGCCCTGCGCATGGGGCTCATCAAGCGCCCCGAAGAGGCGGCCACCCGCCAGCACACCCCGAAAATTGCCTTCGTCGCACCCGCCAAGGATTACCGCACCGCCAGCGGCAAGGAGATTATTGCTGGCGAGATCGATCTGCTGGTGCGGGCCCTCTCCATGGGCAAGCTGCACCACGCCATGATGGGCACCTGCGCCGTGGCCATCGGCACGGCGGCGGCCATTCCCGGCACCCTCGTCAATCTGGCCGCCGGGGGCGGCGAGCGCGAAGCGGTGCGCGTTGGTCACCCCTCCGGCACCCTGAGAGTCGGAGCCCAGGCAGAGCAGGTCGCGGGACAGTGGACGGTCACCAAAGCGTTGATGTCCCGCTCCGCCCGCATCCTGATGGAAGGCTGGGTGCGGGTCCCTGGAGATGCCTTCTAGCCCGCTGCGGCATCACACCGATCAGGCCAGCCAGACGAAAAGAGCCCCAAGGCGACTGCCTCAGGGCTCTTTTTTGGATGTTTCAGGCTGTGAAAATCACATCATCATTGCGGTCTTGTCACACACTCCACCTTTCTTGGCACATTGTGCTTCGCGTCCCCGCCGATGAGCCGCTTGACCTGCCCTGGTGGGCAGCGACCGTCATCCACATAGGCGGTCTCCCCAAGGGGCAGCCTGCCTGGGGGCGGATCCTGACTCAGATAGGTGACGGGAATGGGCGCAGGCGCAAACCCACTGCACCCCGACATCAGGAGTGCGCCGCACCACAGAGCCAGCATGCCTCCCCTCTTTCCTGCAACCGCCATCGTTCACTCCCTGCCTCTGTCGGGGCACCGACCCGGCGCCCCTCGTTTCGGCAGTCTACCCAGGGATGGCGCCGAACCGACACCCGTCTCCGGCGCCGTTGTGACGATTCCAGACACAGGCAAAAATATCGGCTTTTCACGGCTTCGTCCCGTAGTAGTGGGCCAGCAGGGCATCGGCCTCGTCCACGGAGATCGCCATCTGCGGCCAGCGCGCGGCCTTCTCCCTGATGTCCCGCAGACTCCCCAGCTCCGGGCGCAGTGCGCTGCCGAGGTGGCGGTTCAGGGCATCAAAGCGGGCGATCACCCCCTGTCGGCTGAAGTGCCCGGGCGCCAGATCCATCCGGTAGCCCTGAAACAGCCACTGGAGTCCCTGATAGACGGCGGGGTGGTAGACGCTGTGGTGATCCTCCTCCTCGAAGTAGCGACTGGTGACGTGCAGGTTTGCGCCGGGTGCCCCCACTACCTGCCGCGCAAACTGCTGCAGGCGATCCCGGTGAAACGCCGAGCGCCCGAATCCCGGGGTGAAGGGGTTGTTGGCCACCGCCATGAACAGCGAGGAGGCGTGCTTGAGCGGCCCGGTCAACTCCGACGCGATGCGCTCGTAATTGCGGGGGTAATCGAACCAGAGGCTGGCGTCGATGGCGATCACTCCCTGGAACTGGCCGCCGTCTTGCGCCTGTGCATCGAGCGCCAGCAGGCCGCCGAGGGAGTGGCCCACCAGCAGGGCCGGCGCCCGGGTCCGAAACCTCTCCTCGATGAGGGGGCGCAGCTCCTCACTCAGATAGCGCAGGAACCGGGGCCCGCCCCCCGTCACGGCATAGCCGGGCCCCGCCGGTGCCCCATTTGGCAAGGTCATGGTGTGGCTCGGGGTGTAATCCCGCATCCGGTCGGTGTTGTGGACCGCGACGATGATGAGGGGGGGGATAGCCGGATTGAGCCCGGCCCGCAGGGCCCGGGTGATGCCGACAACCTCCAGCAGGCTCTTCTCCCCGTCGAGCAGATAGAGCACGGGGAACCGAGCCCCGGGCTCGCGTTCATATTCCTGGGGCAGGGAGACGCTGTATTGCCGCGTCTCCCCCAGCAGGGCCGAATGGTGGGTGAAGCGCTGGGCGTAGTGGAGCATGTCTGCCTGGGCAGAAGAGAGTGTGATCATGGTGAGCAGCAGGGTGATGAGTCTTGTCATGGGATGAACCAGGATTGTGTCGCCAGCCTTGGGGATCCCCCGTAGGGCAGCGCACAGAGACGACAGCAGGGCCCGCAGGCCCTGCTGTCGTCGGTCGTTACAGCTTGTAGGTGAAGCCTGCCATCAGGTTCGCCGGCTCGCCGTACATGTTGAAGGTGCTGGTGGAGCCGACCCGGTAGAAGTACTCCCGGTCGAGCAGGTTGTAGAGGTTCAGGGTCGCCTGCATCTTGTCGTTGATCTCGTAACGCACCGCCGCATCGAACAGGGCATAGCCCCCCTGATGGGTCTCGACCCCCTTCTGGTTGAAGCCGTAGTCGCTCACCGCCGTCATGCCTGCCCCGAGGTGCAGCCCCTGCACCCAGTCGGCCAGGTGGTAGTCGGTCCAGAGTGAGAGGGCGTGACGAGGGATGGTGTCGAATTTCGGGTTGTGATCCCCGGCCTTCTCCTCGATGTCGGTGAAGGTATAGCCGGCCATCACCATCCAGTTCTGGCTGAGATAGCCGCTCGCCTCCAGCTCCACCCCTTGCGTCTCCACCTTGCCGGTGGCCCAGTAGGTGTTGGTGATGGCAATGCCCTGATCGTCGTAGGCCTGGGCCGCGATGTTGTCGTCCTTCATCAGGAAGAGGGTCGCCCGGGTGTTGAGCAGGCCGTCACGCAGCGAGGACTTGATGCCGGTTTCCCACTGGCTGCCCTCCCGGGGCTTGAGCAGGTTGCCGCTCTCGTCCTGGCTGGTCTGGGGTTTGAACACCTTGGAGTAGCTGGCATACCAGGCGTGTGCGTCGCTCAGGTCATAGACGGCCCCCGCGTAGGGGGTGAGCTTGCCGTTGAACGCACTGGACTCGCCACTCTGGGCTCCGGAACTCAGGGTCGTGCTGACGGCATCCAGATCGTACCAGGAGACGCGGGCCCCGGTGATCACCGCCAGCGGCTCCATCAGCCGCCAGGTCACCTTGCCATACAGACCGAGCTCCGACTGCTCCTCATGGTCATTCTTGGTGTAGCTGTAGTCCGGCTTGGCGACCCGGGTCGGGTCGAAATCGAACACATTGATCTTGCCGAGGTTGCGGTTGGTGTAGGTCTGGATGTCCGACTCGTAGCGCTTGTAGTCGGAGCCCAGCACAAACTCGCTCTTGTGCCCCAACAGATCGAACATCTGGCTGTAGTTGGCATCGAAGGCCATGTTCTTCTGCTGGTTCCCCTGGCCGTTGAACATCAGCCCGGTGTTGCCCGCCGCGTCCACGGGGCCGTTGGTGAAGGTCTGCTCCAGCCGCATGTCGTGATCCATGTAGCGGGCCGAGACCTGACCCACCCCGCCGTTGGCAAAGGCGTATTGCAGCGAGGCCCCCACATCCGTGGTGTCGGCGTCGAAGAAGTCTTCAGCCGACCCCAGGTAGGTGCTGCGGCCGATGTCGAGCAGGGAACCGTCCTTGTACGCCGGCAGGCCGTTGGTGGGCAGGATGTCCTTGGTCTGGTGCAGGGCGTAGACGGAGAGGCGGGTGCGATCCGAGAGATCGAACTCCAGGGTGCCGTAGTAGGTACCGTTGTCGTTGTTGTTGTAGTCCACCTGGTTCTTGATGTCGGCGTTGGCCACCACGACGCGGCCGCGCAGGGAACCCTCGTCGTTGAGTGCGCCCCCCATGTCCGCCTCCAGGTAATGCCTGTCCCAGCTGCCATAGCGCGCCGTGACCGAGCCCTTGAAGGCGTCGGTCGGACGCTTGAGCACCATGTTGATCACGCCCCCCAGCTCGCTGGTGCTGTTGAAGAGGCCGGAGGGGCCCCGCATGATCTCCACCCGATCCACCGCCGCCAGCGATGGCAGGGTGCCGTACTTGCTCTGCATGGGCGATGGCAGGCCGTTGAGGTTCACTTCGTCGTATTCATAGCCACGGGAGAAGATGGAGGAGCGACCGCTGTCGTTGACCAGGGTGCGCAGACCCGGCGTGAACTTGGCCAGATCGTCCACCGCCACGAAGTTACGCTCCTCGATGTAGTCGTTGGTCAACACGGTGATCGACTGGGGGATGTCTTTGAGGGCCGCCGGCGTCTTGGTGCCGACGGTGGCCGAGTCGACCCCATAGCCTCCCGTCTCCTCCGACGGCGACATCCCGTAGAGTGGATTGCCATAGACGACCAGGGTTTCGTCCGGCTTGATGTCCGGTGTGTGTGCCCCTGCCGGGGCGGCAAAGGTGACGGCCAGAGCGGCAGAGATGGCCAGAGCCAGCGGGCTTCGCGCTTTATCCTTCAAGACAACCATAGTAAGAGTGATCCCAAGATAGAGATGATAATCATTTTCATTTAATTTTCCGGGGGCTAATATATCACTCCATCTTCCGCCGCAGTTTTGCGGTGTGGTCATTTCACTCTTCGACATGGTCAAATTGCACATGACTGACACAGTGGCAAGGGACACCAGCGCACGCCAACGGGGGCGCTTCACCGGCAGGGGGGAGAACCTAGTGATCCAGGAGGGTCTTCGCTTTCACAACAAGGACATCGTTCACAAGGCAGACTTCGCCACCGAGCGGGAGTTGCCGCCGCAGTTTATCATCGCCATTCCCCTCGAGAGCCGGGCCCTGATGACCTATGGCGCCACTCACAGGCTCAAGGGGTGTCGCTTCCACGAGTCCGACCCCATAGTGGCAACCGCCATCCTCTATACCGAGCCCGACATCGTGCAGGGGGCGGCCAAAGCCCAGGTGCGCAGCCGCAGCATCGTCCTCTCCCTGGACCACACCTGGCTCGCCCACAATCTGGCACAGGCGCATCGCAAGGCTTTCGCACAGACCTTCAGCCGCCATCTGAGCCGCGTCGACTGGACCCTGCCCGCAGCCCTTGGACAGATTGCGGAAGCGCTCAATCTCACCAGCAGCCAGAACGCCTCCGAGATGCTGATGCGCAAGGCCTTTGCTCTCAGTGTCTGAGAGAGCCTGATGACCCACCTCCAGCAGGCCGCCTCCCCCTGTTGCCAGCGCCAGAACGAGCAACCAACGCGCCTCAAGATGCTGCTCAGGGATGAAAAAGTGGACGAGATGACCCTGACCGAGATCGCGGCCACCCTCGGCATGAGCGTCTCCACCTTGCAGCGGGCCGCAAAAAAAGAGCTGGGCATGAGCCTGCAGCGCTACCTTCGCCAGCGAAAGCTGCAAGAAGCGCGGGCCAGGCTGGAGGCCCGCAGCCTCTCTCTGCAAGGGGCCGCCGCCCACGCCGGCTATGACCATGTGGCCAATTTCATCACGGCGTTTAGAAAGCAGTTCGGCTTCTCGCCGACGCGGATCGCCAGACAGGGTAAAGAGCAGGAGCAGGCGCCCTCTGCAACGCCTTGAGCCTCCTTGTTCATGCGCAATACATCTTTGCTCTGGGATAGTAGGCACCACGCAGGTGGGGTGGCGCTTGAAATCAGCGCTCGTCATCCACACATTCAGTGCATACAATGCGTTAACGAAGCACAACTCGTCGCTTCACCCCGGAAATCAAGAGGACATCAAGATGGATACCCGTTCTATCTACACTGGCACCCAGGGTGCCGTGCGCGACACCAACAAGGTGCTGCGCAACACCTACATGCTGCTCTCCCTCACTCTTGGCTTCTCAGCCGTGGTAGCCGGGGTAGCAACCGTCATGAACATGCCGCCCCTGCACTGGGCCGTGTTCCTCATCGGTGTCTACGGCCTGATGTTCCTGACCGAAAAGAACCGTGACAACGGCATGGGGCTGGTGTTCACCTTCGCCCTGACCGGCCTGCTGGGCTATAGCCTCGGCCCCATCATCAACATGTACATGAACAACGGCGGCGGCGAGATCGTGATGACGGCGCTGGGCGGCACTGCGCTCACCTTCTTCGGCCTGTCTGCCTATGCCCTGACCACCAAGCGGGATCTTTCCTTCCTCGGCGGCATGCTGTTCGTCGGGTTCTGGGTACTGCTGGTAGCCATGGTCGCCAACATCTTCCTGCAGATGAGCGCCCTGAGCCTGGCCCTGTCCGCCATGTTCATGCTCTTCTCCTCCGGCGCCATCCTGCTGACCACCCAGCAGATCGTGCGCGGCGGCGAGACCAACTACATCTCTGCCACCGTCACCCTGTATGTCTCCATCTACAACATCTTCCTGAGCCTGCTGAGCCTGCTTGGCGGCAACCGCAACTGATGGATGCATAAGATGCACAAGACCCCGCTTCGGCGGGGTTTTTATTGGCGCCCATTTCTGTCAGGATAAGTTGCAAATCAAGGATATGAAGCGAAGTGGCCCTGATCCAAATCAGGGCCGTTTCGTTATCGACGGGTTATGCTGTCGCTTTCGTTTCGCTCAAGGGTTGCCTTCATCCCATGCCCATGGACTTCTCAGGTTTATTGCGCCGTCTGCTGACCGACAGCCACATCGATTTCACCTCGTTCAAGGGTGGTGCCTAGCATGCCGATGGATTTCTCCGGCCTGCTGCGCCGGCTGCTGACAGACAGCCACATCTATTTCGCCCTCAAGGTCCTGCTCGCCATCGCGGGGCTGCTCGCCTTCGCGCTGGCTACCGGTGACATCCAGCTCACCGTGCTGCTCTCCCTCGGGGTGGTGGCCGGCGCCATCGCCGAGACCGACGACAGCCTCTGGGGCAGGGTCAAGAACCTCGCCATGACCCTGCTCTGCTTCCTGTTCGCCTCATTGTGCGTGCAGTATCTCTTCCCCACTCCCTGGCTCTTTGCCATCGGGCTCGCGGGCTCCACCTTTATCTTCGTCATGGTGGGTGCCCTCGGCCAACGCTACGCCACCATCAGCTTTGGTTCCCTGCTGATTGCCATCTACACCATGCTGGGGGCCGCCAAGGCGCCGGATCTCTTCTATCAGCCGCTGGCCCTGTGCGCCGGGGCCCTCTGGTACGGCCTGGTGTCCCTGGTCTGGCTCTGGCTGCTGCCCTACAAGACCCTGCACGAGCAACTGGCCCAGAGCTACTTCGCCCTCGCCCGCTACTTGCAGGAGAAATCCCGCTTCTTCCCGGCCGACGAACACGGCGCCCAGGCCATCCGCCACAATCTGGCCCAGCTCAACATCAACCTGGTCAATGCCCTGAACCAGGCCAAGACGGCGCTCAATGCCCGTCTTCATGCCCCCGGCCGCCACGGGGTTGCCCCCGAGCTCGCGGGCCTGCTGCGCCTATACCTGCTTGCCCTGGAGATCCAGGAGCGGGCCACCTCCAGCCACTACCCCTACAGCAAGCTGGAAGCGGAGCTCAAGCAGGGCATCGTCCTCGACGGCTTCCAGGAGGTGCTGTCACAGCTTGCCGACGCCTGTCAGCAGCTTGGCTACGCCATCCTGGTGCACAAGCCCTACACCCACCACAAACGCATTCACTGGACCCTGGAGGCCCTCGGCGATCAGCTGGAGTTCACCCACCTCAAGCAGCACTACCCCAAGACCCTGCTGACACCGATGAAGTTCCTGCGTCGCAACCTAGCCAGCATCAACCAGTTGCTGCAAAGCGCCGAAGAGCTGCAAAACCCCGCCGCGCCGCCCACCAGCCTGCCTCCCCTGGCACGGCCGGTCGCCCTACCCTTGCTGGCATTGCTCAGGCAGCACCTGACCCCGAACTCCATGGTGTTTCGCCATGCCCTGCGGCTCTCCCTCGGGCTGGTAGTGGGCTATGGCATTCTGCAGGCGTTTCACCTGGACAAGGGGTACTGGATCCTGCTCACCGTATTGTTCGTCTGCCAGCCGAGCTACAGCGCCACCCGCCGTCGTCTGGTGCAGCGGATGCTCGGCACCTTCGCCGGTATCCTCATCGGCGTGCCCGTGCTCTGGTTCTTCCCCGAGCTGCACCTGCAACTGGGGATCATGGGGCTTGCCGCCTTCCTGTTTTTCACCCAGGTGCGCAGCAACTACAGCGCCGCCGTCTGCTTCATCACCCTCTACGTGCTGATGGCGTTCAACCTGCTGGATGGCATCGGCTTCGCCATCCTCGGACCCCGCTTGCTCGATACCCTGCTCGGCTGCCTGCTCTCCTACGCCCTGGTGGCCTGGCTCTGGCCCGACTGGCAATACAAGCGGTTGCCGACCCTTATCGCCAACTCCCTGTCCGCCAATGCGAAGTACCTCTCGGCGGTACTCGCCAGCCTGCATCGCCAACGGGATGAATCCCTGGACTACCGGGTGGCCCGCAAGTGTGCCCACCTCGCCGACAGCGAGCTGGCCATGGCCTGGCAGAGCATGCTGGTGGAACCGAGCAAGCGCCGCCGCTTCCTGGATCTCTGCTTTACCCTCACCTGGCGCAACCATGCCCTGCTCTCCTATATCTCGGCGCTCGGGGCCCATCGCGACAAACTCGAGCCCATCGAGGGGCTGGAGGAGATAAGCCGCCATATCAGCCAGACCCTGGAGCAGGCCGCCGGTCACTTGGCGGGGCAGATGCCGACGCCACTCACGGGAGCCTGTCCGGCCATCGCTCCGGAGAGCAGCGAGGAGCAGCTGATGCTGAGCCAGCAGCTCTCCCTCATCAGCCAGTTGGCAGACGAGCTGTTGGTGCTGGCCAACGACGGCCAGTTGCTGACAGGTCAGGGGCGAACCTAGCCGGACATAGCCGCCGGGCCAGTCCCACCCGAGGCAGGCGCCAAGCGCCGCCCCGGTTGCCGGACGGGACGCAAGGCGCTACCATGCCCGCCCCATTGAGATAGCCTTTTCGAGGAAGCGTCATGTCCGAGCCACACCATTTGCAGTTCAACGGCCAACTCATCGAGACCGATGCCCAAGGCTATCTGCGCCACAGCGAGCAATGGAGCGAGGCGCTGGCCCTGGTGCTGGCCGAGAAAGAGGGGATAGTGCTGGAGGATCCCCACTGGGAAGTGGTGCGTTTCGTACGGGCCTTCTATCTGGAGTTCAACACCTCCCCCGCCATCCGCGCCCTGGTCAAGGCGATGGAAAAGCAGTACGGCCCGGAGAAGGGCAACAGCCGCTACCTCTACAAGTTGTTCCCGGAAGGCCCCGCCAAGCAGGCCACCAAGATCGCAGGCCTCCCCAAGCCGGTGAAGTGCATCTAGTCCTCCTCGGCAGCCCGATAGCCACACTGCCTCCCCCGTGTTGGACACAAAAAAAGACCGCGCCCATGTTGCCATGAGGCGCGGTCTTTTCATTTCATCGTCCTGTCAGGGGTTGTAGGCCACCACGGAGCCGCTCAAGCCCGTCATCTGGCTGATCCGGCTCTGCATGCCCTGCAACTTGGCCTTGGAGACATCCGGCCCGATGAAGACCCGGTTGATCTGCCCCTGCACCGGAGTTCTCGGCGACGTCTGGGCCGAGTAACCCGCCGCCCTCAGCTTGCTCACCAGGGCATTGACGCTGTCTGCATTCTTGAAGGCGCCGAGCTGCAGGATCCAGCTCCCCTGAGCCGGAGCTGCTGCCGCCGGTGCCGTAGTCGGCTGGGCCATCTTGCTCGCGATGAGATCATCCATGGTCTTGATCTGGCCCGCCTGCGGCTTGGCCTCCACCGGTTTTTGCACCTCTACCGGCTTGGTTGGCACAGGCTTGGGTTTGGGTTGCTCCACCGGTTTCTTGGCGATCACTTCCGGCTTGGGCTCGGGTTTGGGCTGGGGCTTGGGTTGCGCCACGGCCTGTACCGACTGCTGCTGGGTGATGGGAGCCTGGCTGGCTCCCGCTGGATTGGCTCCCCCCTGATTGGCCAGGGTCACGGTATCGCCAATCTCCTCTACCTGCCACTGGGTCGCGGCAGAGGCCTGCTGCTGACTCGCCAGATGCTCGGCCGGCAGGGTGCTCGCCGCCGAGACCTGAAGCGCAGGCTTGGCGGGCTCGAGCTCCGGACGCAGGGGTATCTTGGCGAAGTCCTCGTCCTTTTGCTCCAGCTTGTTGCCGTCCATCAGGTCCGGCAGAAAGATGACCACCAGGGCGACCAAGATGACGGTCCCCACCAATCTGTTTTGAAACTTCGAAGCCAAGTTAATTTCCACCCATGTTACTTAGGATCCATTGCAATCTTGCACACTTCGCAAAGAACGCCTCCCCTCACGCCGGCTGGCGAAGCCGGGTCCCTCGCCACCCACTTGGCCTGAAAGGGGATTATCCAGTGCAAAACCCGGCCCGTCGTCACGTTGACGGAGCCAGGGGAGCGAACGGCTCAGACCGAACCCAGAGCCAGCACGTCGGCGACAGTGTAAAACGAGCCGAACACAATGACCATATCGTCAGGACTCGATGCGGCCAAGGCGGCGCCGTAGGCATCCCCCACGCAGGCAAAGGTGAGCGCCACGCCCCGGCCGCCGCCAAGTGCCGTCGCCAACTGGGCGGCCGTTGCCGCGCGCGGGCCGTGGAGGCTTGCCAGGAACCACTCGTCAATCAGACCGTCAAGCTCGGCCAGCGACCCCGCCATGTCCTTGTCCTTGAGCATGCCAACCACGGCGCGGCGCTTGCCCTTGCCGGGGCGCTGACGCAGCTGGCTGGCGAGATAGGCCGCAGAGTGGGGATTGTGGGCCACGTCGACGATGACCAGCGGCGAGGTTTGCAACTGCTGCATCCGGCCAACCAGGCGGGCATTGGCCAGGCCGTCGCGGATGGCGGACTCCGCCAATGGCAGACCGAGGGACTCCAGGGCCGCCAGCACGGTGACCGCATTCATCAGCGGCAGGGCCGGTTTGGGCAATCCCGACCAGTGGTGCAGGCCGTGATAATCCCAGTCACCTTCATGCTCGTCACCACGAAAATCGATGCCAACCTGACGCAGGCAGGCGCCGAGGCGCGCCGCTTCGCTGGCGATGGTCGACGGCGGATTGGGCTCCCCGCTGATGGCGGGTTTACCTTTGCGATAGACGCCAGCCTTCTCCACCGCCACCGCCTCCCGGGTATCCCCGAGCCAGTCGCAGTGATCCAGGGCAATGGAGGTGATCATGGCGACGTCTGATTCCACCACATTGGTGGCGTCGAGCCGCCCCCCCAGCCCCACTTCCAGCAAGAGCACATCGGGCGCGGCGCGTCGAAACAGCCACAGACCCGCCAGGGTGGCGAACTCGAAGAAGGTGAGGGCGATGTCGCCCCGGGCGGCTTCCACCTCGGCAAAGGCCGCGCAGTGATCGCCATCGGCCAGCTCCTGGCCATTGACGCGCACCCGTTCGGTAAAGCGCAGCAGATGGGGTGAGGAGTAAACACCGACCCGGTAGCCGGCGGCCATCAGGATGCTGGCCGCCATGGCGCAGGAGGAGCCCTTGCCGTTGGTACCCGCCACCGTGATCACCTTGAACGGCAGTTCGGTGAGGCCCATGCGGCGGGCAACCGTGCCGACCCGCTCCAGCCCCATGTCGATGTTGGCCGGGTGGATCTGCTCCAAATAAGAAAGCCAGTCGACCAGCGACCGGCTTTGGGGTTGTTGCATGTGTGAACTCATCTTCAGTCTTCGATGACCTGAGTGTTCATCAGCTTGGCCAGCAGACCGGCCAGACGGTTGCGCATTTCGCGCCTGTCGATGATGAGATCGATGGCGCCCTTCTCCAGCAGGAACTCGGAGCGCTGGAAGCCTTCCGGCAGTTTCTCGCGCACGGTCTGCTCGATGACGCGGGGGCCGGCAAAGCCGATCAGCGCCTTGGGTTCGCCTACGTTGATGTCACCCAGCATGGCCAGACTCGCGGAGACGCCACCCATGGTGGGGTCGGTCAGCACGGAGATGAAGGGCAGGCCCGCCTTGGTGAGGCGATCTAGGGCCGCACTGGTCTTCGCCATCTGCATCAGGGAGAACAGGGCTTCCTGCATCCGCGCACCACCGGAGGTGGAGAAGCAGACCAGGCCGCGGCCCTCCTTGATGCTCTCCTCGACGGCGCGCACGAAGCGGGCTCCGACCACGGAGGACATGGAGCCCCCGATGAAGGAGAACTCGAATGAACAGGCGACGACCGGTACCCCCTTGAGGGTCCCCTTCATCACTACCAGCGCATCCTTCTCGCCCGTCTCTTTCTGGGCGGCAGACAAACGATCCTTGTAGCGCTTGGAATCCTTGAATTTCAGGATGTCTTGCGGCTCCAGCTCGGCCGCGACTTCGCTGCGTCCCTCGGCGTCGAGGAAGCTCTCGAGACGGGCACGTGCGCTGATGCGCATATGATGGTCACACTTGGGGCACACTTCGAGATTGCGCTCCAGCTCTGCCCGGTAGAGCACCTGTTCGCAAGCAGTACACTTGGTCCACACCCCTTCCGGAATGTTGTGACGACGCGGTGTGGTGATCTTGCTCTTGGGAAGGATCTTCTCAAGCCAGCTCATGGAATTCCTTAATGCATTTGTGCCTGACAAAACACATCGAGCCTTGATTGTTCAATGACTTAACGGCTCGATGGCAATAAACGACGGATCATTAAACCACAAATTTTCGGGCCCAGTTACTAAAAACTGGTCGTACCCGGTGCCGAGTCCGGCAGCCACAACGGGCCGAGGGGCGGCCGGGGCAACCCGAATTCGGCCGGGTAATCCACATCCACCAGATAGAGGCCGCCCGCCTTGGCGGTCGGGCCCGCCAGGTTGCGATCCTTCGCCGCCAGCACCTCGGCAATCCACTCCACCGGTTGAAGCCCCTGCCCCACCAGCAGCAGGGAGCCGGTGATGTTGCGCACCATGTGATGCAGGAAGGCGTTGGCCTTGATGTCGAGCACGATATAGGGGCCGGAACGGCTGACACACAGGTGGGTCACATTGCGCCAGGGGGTGTTGGACTGACAGGCGACAGCCCGGAAGGTGCTGAAGTCGTGCTCCCCCAGCAGGCTCTGGCCGGCCTGGTGCATCAGATCCGCATCGATGGCTTCGTGGTAGTGGCTGACGCCTTGGCCCAGGATCGCCGGGCGGTAGTTGTGGTTGTAGATGACGTAACGGTAGCGACGGGCGGTGGCGCTGAAGCGGGCATGGAAATGCTCGTCCACCTCCCTGACCCAGCGCACGGCGATGTCAGGGGGCAGGTTGGAGTTGAGCCCCAGGGTCCAGGCGCCTTCTGCGCGGTTCGACTCGGTATCGAAGTGGATCACCTGGCCGGTGGCATGCACCCCCGCATCGGTGCGACCGGCACACTGGATGGAGACGGGGTGGTTGGCGATGCGGCTGAGGGCTTTTTCCAGCTCCTCCTGAACGCTGATCACTTCGCGCTGGCGCTGCCAGCCGAAGTACCGGCTGCCGTCATATTCAATACCAAGGGCAATTCGCATGGGTAACGGTGTCTTCTGATGAAAGGATGCAGTGAAAGAAACGGGGCGGATTATACGCGCTCGGGCTCAAAAGTCCCAGACCGGGCGAGGCCGCGGTGCGGGGCCCCCAAAGAGAGAGGGCAGCCCACGGGCTGCCCTCTCTGGTGCATGGATGACAAGGGCCTGCCTAGCCCAGGCGCTTGAGCAGCTTCTGCGCCTCACTGCGCTGGTGCTCGCTGCCCTGGGCCACCGCCTCTTCCAGCAGCTCACGGGCGCTCTCCTTGTCGTCGATCTCGAGGTAGGCCCGGGCCAGATCCAGCTTGGCCCCCACCCCACCGTCATCGGCATCCACATCAAAGCCGTTGGACTCCGGCAGCACCTCGGGGAAACCGTCCAGCCCCACATCCAGGGAGAAACCCTGATAGGGTTCCTGCTCCGTGCTGCTGGCATCGGCATCGGCCAGCAGCTTGTCGATTTCAACGAAGTCGCTGTCTTGCACCTGCTCGCGGGGTTTCACCTCCCCCTGATGGGACTCCACCTCGGCGAAGGCATCCTCGAAGTCCGCCAGGGCCAGCTCGCTGGGATCCCACTCGGACGCCGCCGGCTTGGTGGGCTCCAGCCCGAGTTCGGCCAGCATGTCGTCCACATCGTCCTTGCCAAACCCCGTCTCATCGATGTGCGGCGCCTTGGCGGCCAGCTCATCGTCGGTCGGCTCGCCAAACCCGGTCTCTAGATCGCTCAGATCGAAGTTGGCCAGTGTCTCGTCACGCTGGCTGCGGCTCTCCTCCTGGGCCTGGGCCAGATCCGCTTCCAGATCCGCGTCCAGTTCGGCAAACAGGGCGGCCTGCAGCTCCTCCTCGGTCATGATCTCGTCATGACCACGAGCAGAAGAGGTGGGCTCGTCGGAGAGATCGAGTTCCGGCACCACGGGCAGATCGAAGTCCCCCTCGTGGGCCAGATCCAGCTCGGGCACCAGATCCGGATCCCGGTTCGCCGTCGTCACCGCAGGCTTCACATCAAAAGCGGAGAGCGCCGTCTCGTCATCCCGGAAGATGACATCGGCGGCAGCACTGGCGCCATCTTGCTTCCTGATCACTTCCGGCTCGTTGAGATCCGGCATGCCATGGAGGGGCTCGTCATCCGCGATGCCCACCGTCATCAACTGCTCAAACTCGCTGTTCTCGTCTCCCATGACCATGGAGGTCGACTCGGAGAGGCTCTTCTCCTGCTCTTCCAGCTCGCGGCGGGCACGAGCACGCAGCCAGAGCGTGACCAGGGCAAGCACCAGGAGTACCGGCAGCAGGATGATCATGGCGAGATTGAGCGGCGAAGAGAGCAGCTCCATCAACCAGCCCTGTTTGGGCACCGGCGCCACCACGGGAGGCGTCGGATTGGCCTTGAGTTCCGCCACCTCTTTTTGCAGGGCGGTCTGATCCTGCAACTGGGCCTTGAGGGTCTCCACCTCTTCGGTCAGGGCTTGCAGGCGCAGCTTGAGCCTGTGGTTCATCTCGGTGACCTGGCCGAGCTGGGCGTTGGCATCTTCCAGGGCCAGCGCCATCTCGGTGGAGGGTTTGCCCACCGCAGTGGCGGGCAGGGGCGCCGGCGCCGTGCTGGCGGCGCTGCTCGCAGCAGCGCTCACCACCACGGGGGTGGAGACAGCCGCCTTGGCGGTCTCCTTCACCTCGGGGGCAGGAGCCGTCGCCTTGGGTGCCGCCGGGATCGGCGCCGCCTTGGGCGGTGTATTCTTGGCCACCACAGCCGGCTTGGCCGGAGCAGGCTTGCTCACCACCGGCTGGGCGACGTGGGATTGCTTGTTGGCCAGGTATTTGGGGCTCAGCCCCTTCCAGCTCGCGTTGTCGCTGTTGAAGCGACGGCGTGCTTCGGCATCTGTGATGCGCCCCGCCTCTGCGGCGGTGGGCAGCAGGATGTGGGAACCCACCAGAATGTGGTTGATGTTGCCGTCTGCGAAGCTTCGGGGGTTCTTGTCATAGATGGCCACCATGGTCTGGTAGACGCTTACCCGGTTGGACGGGCGATGCTTGCTCGCCAGACTCCAGAGGGTATCGGTGGGACGCACGGGACCATAACTGCCAGCCGACGCAGCAGGCACCTGACGCACGATGGGCTGGGCTCTGGGCAGGGTGACGGGCGCCACGGGCTGGGCCCGGGGCTCTGGTTGCACCGCGGGGGGCGGTGAGCCATCCGGTCCCTTGAGTTCGACAAAGAAGGGTTCTCGCGCCCCCTCTTCGGCCTGAACCGTGCCCAGAAGCCCCAATGCGAGTAGCGTTGCCAGCGTTATGCGGGAATGTCCCATATTCGTTCCTTCGTATGACGGCCCTATCACATTGAAAAATCTGGATAGTTACCCCAAAACAATCGGCTCAATATAAATCAGGCGCCGGTCTCAAGCCAGCGATCCGACATATTTCGCGCCCGGCGGCGACCAGAAAGCAGCCCCAGACGCGAACCAGAGTGTAGAAAAAAACCTAGTCCACTGATATCACACGGTATTCCAAAAACCGGAGAGTGGGTTCCCGGTCACATCCCGGGGCCAGGGCGCCCACATCAAGGCGGGGTTCCCTCCCCGCCCGGGGCCGACATCCGGCCTCAGAGGTAGTCGCGTACCAGCAGTTCGGCAATCTGCACGCTGTTGGTTGCCGCGCCCTTACGAACGTTATCGGCCACGATCCACATATTGATACCACTCGGATGAGAAATATCCTGGCGTACCCGCCCGACCATCACATCATCCTGACCGGTGGCATCGCGCACCGGGGTCGGGTAGTCCCCTTCATCATCAAACAGGGTGACGCCCGGGGCATTGCGCAACAGATCCTTGACCTGCTCGGCGTCCAGCGGCTGGTGCAGCTCCACATGGACCGCCTCGGCGTGACCATAGAAGACCGGTACCCGCACGCAGGTGGGGTTCACGGCGATGCTGGCATCCCCCAGGATCTTCTGGGTCTCCCACACCATCTTCATCTCTTCCCGGGTGTAGCCGTTGTCGGTGAAAGCATCGATCTGCGGGATCAGGTTGAAGGCGATCTGCTGCGGATAGAGGGTCGGCTCCACCGGGCGGCCGTTGAGCAGGTGGGCGGTCTGGCCCGCCAGCTCGCTCACCCCTTCCTTGCCGGAGCCGGAAACGGATTGGTAGGTCGCCACGTTGATGCGACTGATGCCCACCTCGTCGTGCAGGGGCTTGAGCGCCACCAGCATCTGGATGGTGGAGCAGTTGGGGTTGGCGATGATGTTGCGGTTGCGAAAATCGGCCAGCGCGTCCGGGTTCACTTCCGGAATGACCAGGGGAATGTCCTCGTCGTAGCGGAAGCAGGAGGTGTTGTCGATGACGATGCAGCCGTGCTCGGCGGCGATGGGCGCCCATTTGGCCGAGACCTCGGCACCGGCGGAGAAGAGTGCGATCTCCACCTGGCTCCAGTCAAAGGCCTCCACGTCAAGGATGTCGACGTTCTTGCCGCCAAAGCGCACCGTGTCCCCAGCGCTGCGACTGGAGGCGAGCGGATAGAGGGTCGCTACCGGGAAGGCGCGCTCCTCCAGGATCTCGATCATGGCCTGACCCACGGCGCCGCTGGCACCCAATACCGCTACGTTGAATTGCTGACTCACTGATCTGTTCTCCTGTGATGCGGCCCGTCGGGGCCGGGCATGAGGGCCCCGGCTGGCACGCGTATCGGTTTGATGACAGGCCCGCCATGATGCCGGGCCGGGGGGAAGCGCCGCCTGGGCAAGCCCCTCCCCTTGTTGAAATCGGGTTTATTGCTTCGAGACGGCAAAGCCCAGTCGGGCCAGTCTGTCGTCGGCGAAGGGCCCTTTCAGTTGCAAGGCGCCCAATTCGCGCCGCTCGGGGTAGCGCTTGCGCTGCTCATCGAAGCTGCCGGGCAGCCCGATCCGGTTGCGAAAACGGGCGTCGTCACGGCGCACGTCATAAACAAGGTGGACAAGCTGCTTGATGAGCGCCTGATCCGCCGGCTGCCCCGGCGTCAGCTCGCGCACCTCGGGGGCAGGCAGCAGGGATTGCAGATCCTGGCGCGGGGTGCGCCCCAGTTGCCGGCACAGCGCCTCATAGAGCATCCAGGTGCCACGGGCCTTGCCTTCCAGGCTGTAACCGGCGATGTGCGGGGTGGCCAGCTCGGTATGGGGCACCAGTTCATTGAGGGGCTCCGGCTCTCCTTCCCACACGTCCATCACCAGTCGCAGGGGATGGGGTCCCTGCTGGCGGACAAGCAGGGCACGGTTGTCCCACACCTCGCCGCGGGAGGCGTTGATGAGGATCTGCCCGGCCGGACGCTCGGCGATCTCCTCGGCTCCCAGCAGGTGGAAGGTGGCCTCATCCCCTTCACGAAGATAGGGGACATGGAAGCTGACGATGTCGGCATCCAGGGCAGTGCGGTAATCCACGAAGTCGCCAGCGGCGCCGCTACGGGCCAGGGGCGGGTCGCAGCGCAGCACCTTCATCCCGAGCGCCTCGGCCTTGCCGGCCACGCTCTCGCCGGTGTTGCCGGCGCCGATGACGGCGAGGCTCATCTCGCTCAAGGTCAGCTCATGCCGTTCCGCCAGAACCAGCAGGGCGGAGAGCACGTAGTCCCCCACCGACACCTTGTTGCAGCCGGGGGCGCTGAAGAAGGGGATGCCCCGCGCCGCCAGCAGCCCCTGATCGATGTGATCCGTGCCGATGGTGGCCGTACCGACAAACCCCAGCCTGGGGCAACTCGCCAGGAGCGCTTCGTTGACCCGGGTCACGGAGCGCACCAGCAGCACATCCGCCTCTTGCAGATCCGCGGCCCTTATTTCTCGTCCCGGCAGGGGAACCACTTCACCAAATTCCGCAAACAGCTCCACCGCATGGGGCATATTTTCATCAACGACGATCTTCATCGGCACGCATCTCGTCCACAAGGGCCACAGGCGCGCCATTCTAGCCCAAACGCGACGGATTTTCAGAGGCTTGTTGGCAGACCGCTCTGCGGCCATCTTTCCGTCTTCCGGCCTCAGGTGCGGGCACGATGTCCGGCAGCATCATATGTAACAGCCTGTTGCCCTCGCCCCCTTCGCCTTGACCAGAGCAACCTGACTGGCACAATGACGCCTCTTTCTAGCCGCTCGCGCCACCGAACCGGACCCCTTGATGCCGACTCACTCCTCTTCGTTGCCACGCCGCAAGGTGCTTCATTTCAATGCCCTCCTGCTCCTTCCCCTGCTGCTGCTCGTCTGCCTGCCCTGGCAGCCGTTCATGACCCAGGCCCTGCAATCGGGCTGGCTATGGTGGCCCTACGCCCTCACCCGCATGGTGGACTTGCCGGGGCTGGTCTTCACCATCGCCGCCCTGCTGCTGCTCACAAGACACAAGCTGACGCTGGACGGTCGCGCCTTGTTGGCGCTGGCTGGCGCCCTCTTTGCCGTGCTGGCGAGCGACTGGGTCATCAAGAGCCTCATCAAGCTGCTGACCGAGGAGCCCAGGCCCTACCTCATCTGGCTGGAGAGCCAGGAGCTGATCCCCGCCATCCGCCAGTTCTATGGGGGAAGCCAGGCCCTTCGCAGCGAACAGGTCCACGCCGCGACCCAGTTGCTGGCGCTGCCCGCCTGGCTCGGCCAGCACTGGCAGGCAGAGGTCAACTACGCCTTTCCCTCCGGTCACAGCATCGCCGCCATGAGCCTCGCCCAGTTCTTCGGCCTGATCTGGCTGGCCCGGGCACCCGCCGGGGCCTGGCTGCTGCCACTCTGGGCCATCGGGATCGGCCTCTCGCGCACCCTTATCGGCATGCACTGGCCCCTGGATGTGCTGGCAAGCGCCCTGCTTGGCAGCCTTACCGCCCTCCTGGCCGCCCGCTGGTGGTTGCGCCACTACTGACCTCCAATAAAAAACGGGCACCTGGGTGCCCGTTTTTATCGCTTGTACGCCACTCACCCCTTCTGCTGCCAGCCCTCGGGATACTTGTAGCCGACGAAGCGCTTGGCGGCATAAGCCTTGAATTCGGGGGAGTTGTAGGCGGCCGCCACATCCTTGGCGAACGGCTTGCCCGCATCGGCGCTCTTGACCACCACCCAGTTGATGAAGTCATAGCTGCGCTCGAGGAAGAGGCCGGAGCTGAACGGGATCCCGCTTGAGGCGGCAAAGTTGCCGTTGATGACGGAGAAGTCCACATCCTCACGGGAGCGCGGCAGCTGCGCCGCTTCCAGCAGCACCAGCTTGAGGTTGTGGGGGTTCTTCACCACGTCGAACTCGCTCGCCTTGAGGGGATTGATCCCCTCCTTGAGGCTCAGCCAGCCCAGATCCTGCAACATCAGCAGTGCCCGCGCCTGGTTGGTGGGATCGTTCGGGATGGCGACCGTGCTTCCCTCTTTCACCGCCTTCAGATCCCCCAGCTTGCCGGCGTAGAGCCCCATGGGACCGGTCGGCACCTGAGTGATGGGCGCCAGAGAGAGACCCCGGTCTTTGGCGAAGCTCTCCAGATAGGGCTTGTGCTGGAAGCAGTTGACGTCAAGCGACCCGTCCGCCAGGGCGATATTGGGGGTCACGTAATCGGTGAACTCCACCAGTTTGACCTTGTAGCCCTTGGCTTCGAGCTGCGGCTTGATGGCGTCGGTGACCATGTCGGCAAAGTCGCCAACCGTGGTGCCGATGACGATCTCTTTCTTCGCCTCATCGATGGCAAAGGCGGACAGCGGCAGGCTGCTGGCGAGCAGCGCCAGGGCGGAAAGGGTGAAGAAGGAACGACGTTGCATAAAAACTCCCTGTCAACATGATCATCAAAACGGTGAGCGGTCGGGGGCGCGAACATGCAGTCAGCGCACAACCATCTAGCCATCCAAACGGCTAATTGAGCACACCATAACAGAGCTCGTAGCCTTCGCCAAGCAACAAAACCGGGCAAGCTTGGCCAGCGCGAAGCAAAGCGCATCCCGCAACTGGATGAAAAATCTTTGACAGAGCACGCAGTTATGCGCCTTGCCCTCTCCCTGCCTGGAGTCAAACTAACTTATTGTGGTCATTCGATACCCATTTCAACGGTTCCCATGAGGGCCTGATGGGCTGCTCTACACCCAGGCCACACAAGGAGTCACCGTGTTCGATCATGTTGAAATCAAGGTGGTGCGTTTTGACTCCTGTCAGCACTTCTACGCCACCGTACTGGCTCCTTTTTTGATAGAACTCAAATGGTCTGATGAGACGGCGGCCGGTTTTGGCCTGATGGGCCGCGATCACGTGGGCTTCCTGATTGAGCGGGGGCAGCAGGGCGCCTCCTGCCATCTCGCATTCAGGGCCGACGACGCGACCCAGGTGGATGCGTTCCATCACGCGGGGATCAAGGCAGGTTTTGCCTGCAATGGGCTGCCGGGGCTGCGTCCCCACTATGCCCCCAATTACTACGCCGCCTTCCTGCGCGATCCCGATGGCAACAACATCGAGGCGATGACCTACATTGAGTCCTCACACGCCGCAAACACATCGCAGCACAGTGCCACCCAGCAAAAGGCCCTGCATTCGGTGAATCCAGGGCCTGAGAAGTACACGTAGTGAGTCGGGTTAGATTATTTGACCGCCTTGCTGGCGTTCTCCAAGGCCTGCTTCTCGGCGGCGTTCATGATGGACGCCTGGCGGTTTTGCTCGGCCTGGTAGCAGGCGTCCTTGCTGATCCCTTGCGCCTGGCATTCCGCCATGCGTTGTGCCGGGCTGGCGCAACCGGCCAAAAGGCCAGCCAGGGAGACGAACAGGATTATCTTCTTCATGGTACTTCTCATCGTTAATGGAAAATCGTCCAACTACGCAGTAGTGGGTTGATGCGTCGCCCCTTGTCATGCGCACCACAACTGAGAAAACGGGCTCCATGACGGGCATCCTAGTGTCCCCCACGCCGTCGGTCAGCTCACAATTTGTATCAAGATGTACGCGAGAATGGCTCCCAGGATGGCGCTGTATCTCATCCGCAACGGAGAAAGGAGACAAAAAATGCACAAACACCATCACCCAGGCCTGCTGGTGGTCGATATCCAGGGCAAGCTGGCCCGCCTGGTCGAGGAGAGCGACGCCCTGATTGCCAATACCGCCAGGCTGGTGCAAGGGGCCCGGGCGCTGGGCCTGCCGGTGCTCTGGCTGGAGCAGAACCCGGACAAGCTCGGTGCCACCGTGCCCGAATTGCAATCGCTGCAGGCAGGCGATCTTGTGCTGCCCAAATACAGCTTCGGCGCCCTGGGGGAGCCCACTGTGGCGACCGCGCTGGCCGAGAGCGGGGTCGAGCATTGGCTGGTATGTGGCATCGAGACCCATATCTGCGTCTACCAGAGCGTGCTGGGGCTTCTGGCCAGCGGCGCCCGGGTCTCGCTGGTGGTGGATGCGGTGTCGTCTCGCTCCGCTGCCAACCGGGATCTCGCCATAGGCCAGCTTGCGGCCAGGGGAGCTGCGCTGACGTCGGTGGAGATGTGCCTCTATGAGCTGATGGGGGACTGCCGCCATCCGGCATTTCGCCAGATCCTCTCCCTGGTGAAATGACCGCCATGATGGACAACATGGCGCCCTTTCTGTTCGCCCTCATCGCCTTCGGGGCGGCACTCATGGTGACGGTGACGGGGATGGCCGCCACCCGTCACTATCTGGCCTGGCTCTGGCTGGGGATCATGCTCTTCTTCGGGCTGTGGTGGACGCTGCTGGGGATGCCGCCGCTCCTCGCCGAACCAGCCCCTCTCTGACCATGCCGCCCGGACGGCTCAGCTCCCCAGACGCTCCTGCAGATAGTCGTATCCTTCCCCCTCCCTTGGCACGAAGCTCAGCCTGTGGGTCAGACCGGGGGGCGCATCATCGGCATGATGGGAAACGAACAATAGCTGGGTTCCCTCGCCCACGAGGCGCGCCACCATCTCCCGTACCAGGTGACGGTTGAGGGGATCCAGTCCCTGCAGGGGTTCGTCCAGGATGAGCAGCGGCGGATGCTTGACCAGGGCACGGGCGATCAGCACCAGTCGCTGCTGACCGAAAGAGAGAGAGTGGAAAGGCTGCGCCCCCTGATCGGCCAGCCCCAGCAGGGCCAGCCACTGGTTGGCCAGCGCCAGCTGACGATCCCCCGGCCGGGTATAAAGCCCGATGGAGTCGTAGAAACCGGAGAGGATAACTGTCTGCACCGGGCAGCTGACACGATAGTCCAGATGCAGCGCCGGGCTCACGAGCCCGATGTGGCGCTTGATCTCCCAGATACTCTCGCCGCTGCCCCGCCGCCGTCCGAACAGATGGAGCTCATTGTTGTAACCTTGCGGGTGATCTCCGGTGATGAGGGAGAGCAGGGTCGACTTGCCAGCGCCGTTTGGTCCCACCAGTTGCCAGTGCTCCCCCTCGTCAATGGTCCAGTCGAGCCCGTCGATGATCACCTGATCCCCGTAAGCGATACGCATGGCTTTCATGACGACCCGAGGGCCGGGAGGCAAGGGCTCGGGTGTCGTCAGCGGTGGCGGCAAACGGGGGGACGTGGTTTCGGCGCGAGCCAGCTGGGCCACCTCCTGGCTGCCGAGCACCGCCTCGCGCTCCCCCGCCAGCAGCAGACGACACTCGCCGAGCAGGCCGAGGTGAGTGGCAAAGGGGGGGATCTCATCAAAACGGTTGACGATCACCACCAGACGCAGCCCCTCTGACACCAGGTCGGCCAGCAACATCATCAAAGAAGCCCTGGCCCCCTGATCCAGGCCATCGAAGGGTTCGTCCAGCACCAGCAGCTCGGGCCGCCCCAGCAGGGCCCGGGCCAGCAACAGCTTGCGCCCCTCCCCGCTCGAGAGGTAGCGATAGGGGCGATCCCACAGGGGTTCGATGCCAAAACGGGCCAGCAGCGCGCGTGCCTCATGCTCCTCACCCCCCGCCTCCAGCATCAGGGTCGATACCCGATACCCCGCCTCCTCCTCTTCCCCCAGCATGTCGGTATTGCGCCGCTGCCAGTCCAGCTCCCCCAGCCGTTGCTGCGACTCGAACGAGAGTCGCTCGGCCCGGACTCGACCCGATACCGCTCCGGCACGCACAGCCAGCTCGCCGCACAGGGCCGACGCCAGCGCCGTCTTGCCGCTGCCGTTGCTGCCGACGAAGGCCCAGCACGCTTGAGGCGCCAGCTCAAGATCGGGAATGAAGAGGGTCTGGCTGCCGTGAAGGGCCAGCCTGGCCTTGTGCCACTGCAATAGGGTCATGAGTCCATCCAGTTAACCTGTCTCTCGCTACCTTAACAGCTGGAGGGGTGAGAGTGTATCGATAAGGGGCATCCGGGCCCCCTCTGTCACGCCCCCTGATCGTGCTGGCTGGCCAGCCCACAATTGCACCACCACAGAGAAGGGCTGCCGGACTGTGCCATCAAAGCCCGGTGGCGCGATAGATTCGATCCTTGCCATCTTGCTTGGCGCGGTACAGGGCCTGATCCACCTGCTCCATCAACGCTTCCGGAGTGCGCCCCTCGGTCGCGCCGATGCCTCCACTGAAGGTCACCTTCATCGCCTCATCCCGCCATCTCATCTCACCCACCCCCTGGCGCCACTGTGCCATCAGCCACTCGGCCTCGGCCAGGGTGCAGTGTTCGAACAGGGCGACCAGCTCCTCGCCACCATACCGGCACAGGGAGGCCGCATTGGCGAGCCGCTCCTGCCCGAGCGAGGCGCAGCGGCGCAACACCACATCACCGACGGCATGGCCATGGCCATCATTGATGCTCTTGAAGTTGTCGAGATCCACCAGCGCCAGCACGAACGGCCTCCCCTCGCTGTGCAGTTGCCTGAGCCGTTCATCCAGGAAGCGGCGATTATAAAGACCGGTCAGTGCATCCCGGTTGGCGGCATCGTGCGACGCCTGCAAGCGATCGGAGACCAGATTCAGCTCCTCGTGCAGCTCCGCTATCTCCGGGAAATCCGGCAGTATCATCGTCGCCCTCTCCTGCGTCGAGCTCAAACGCAGCAGGCGCACCATCTGGATAAGCCCCCCGATCAGCGCCGACAGCCGCAAGCGAAAGAGGATCGCCATCACGATGAACAGAGCGCTCGACAACAGCAACAGCACAATGACGGCACCGCCCCCCACCAAGGCCACCGCGTCTCGCCTCGGCTGCATAGTGATGGCCAGTAGGTTCGAACGCCCCGGCAGGGCCTGATAAGCCACATACTGGCCGACTTCCTCCGAGAAGAAGGTGCCGGACGCTCCCTCCAGCCGCGCTAGCCAGGGATAGGCGATGACCTGACCATTGAACTCGGCCTGGGAATGGACCAGGATCTGGCCGCTGGATCGGTCAAACAGCAGGTGATTCAAGCCGTTGTCCCGATAGAGCATGGTGCTGAGCCGCTGCGACCAGGCGGGCAGGTTGATGTCGAGGCCGATGACACGCTCCTTCCCCCCCCAAATGGCCTTAGCCGATGGGAGACGGTCAGGGTATAGGCCCCGGTCAGCGCATCCGGATAAGCGCCGGTCCAGCTGAAACCGGAGGTGCCGAGCGCCCCCTTGAACCAGGCACGATTCGTCGAGTCAAACTGGGTGGTGTCCCAGGCCAGATCCTGCTCCTCGTTATTGGAAAAACTCTGTCCGCTCGCATCGGCGTAGTAGATCAGGTTCAGTTGCTCGCCGAGCGTCACCTTGTCATTCCACAGGTTGCGGCTGTAGGCCTTGTCTTCCTCGGAGAAGGTCAGAGGACGCAGCTCGTCGGCATTGACCTCGGCGACCAACACCTGCTCCACCTGTTCGAGGCTCTCCGCTTCGGCGATCGCAATGGCGTGGTTGAGAATCACCAGCTTCTGCTCCACCCCGGCGCGATGATTAAAGATAGAGAGTGCAAACACCCCAGCGATCCCCAGCAACATGGGCATGGCAAGTAACCAGAAATATTTGGTACTAAAGGCGTATTTGGTCGTTGGACGGGCGGTGTGAGACATGCAGGAGACCCTCGATACATCTGTGGTATGGTCCCCCGACCCGCTCGCGATAAAGCCGGCATCTGCCCGTCTTGTCCATATTATCGACAAGGTTCTCTCAGGTCAGGGAAATTCATTGATGCAACACGACATCACGTTGATATTTATCTCAGCCATCAATATGCAGTAATTCATTGCCGTTGCTCCTTGTTTACAGGGTGAAGAGCGCTGGCATTTCTCTAACTATTTTTTAAATCACGACCAAACACGCATAATATGTTTTCATCTAATTCCGTTAGGACCGGTCAGGTTTTTCATCAATCACAGACTCGAAATGAGGTTGCGTAATAACCTGGCCCGCCAATAAAACCCTTGCCCCTGAACAAAGCCATGTAATCTGAGGAATGAGAGGTGATGCTTGTTTTCGACCCCCTCGATGATGACATTGTCATGCCCCCAGTCAGCAGTGAGCCTGGTCATGGCGGTGCCATCACATCGGGTGAAGCAGCGCCAGAAGAACTGTTTATTGACCCTAATGCCATCGAACAAGGCTGCGGATACATGGTCCATCGACAACAAGGATTCATCGGCATTGTTTATCCATAACTTGACCCCTAATCTTCTAAGCCTCGCCATATTATTCAATGCCAAATCTGGGATACCATCAGCAATATCCGCCATCTCAAAGGCCATACTCAGTCCAAAATTCGATATATACGAACCGAAATCTTCCCAAGAGATAAAGCATTCCATCAAATGCATATCGACACGGAGAAACACCGCCTGATAGAGGCGACTGTCGATTTTATTAAGATCTTTAAAGAACACCAGTTGTTGCGTAAATAGCCATGCGGCGTAGGAGGTGGTCATGTTGCTGAAGTTGGCTCTGGAAAAGACAGCTTTTTTTTTCTGAAAATGAAATAACCTCAACTGCAACAATATCCCCGACATGCAGGTTGGCGATGGGTTCAATAGTATGCCTGATATAATCATGACCTTCGATGCTATGGCTTATGATGGTCGTCACCCGCTATTCCCCCCTACTGAATGAATTGGGCTTAATATGGCGACAGCCACCACACAATGACGGCAAAAAGCAAGTGGCACGGGTCACCTCATCATCGCTGACATTCACTTCAAGCATGGTTACCTCTTTATCAAGCCATGCCCTATCTGGCCCACCGGCATCTCCCCTCATACGGCACCATTATCAGTTCAATTGCTGTATCCAGACTGAATCGTTTTATGCTCACATAATAAGACCGCCAGTGCATGCCAATCAAATTACCTTGCCATTCATCAACAATAAAATCATTTAATAACAATGAGATATGAACATATTTCTGCTAAAGGGACGTGAATGAGCAAGATAAAAAAATGAGTTTTAAATTTTTTCGGAATTAAACTCTGAGGTATTGCCGTTATTAAAACAGAGGAGCGCCAAGAGAAAGCATTTTCAAGGCTTACCTTGATATCATGGCAAGGAGACCGACCATCAAAAAACTGATATCTCTCTCCATGACCCCTCTTATTGCTTTATTTGTGATTGGAGTGTTATCAGCGATGGTGACGACTGTGTTTGCCCAGGTTCCATCCGGGCAGAGGCAATATGAGGCACCCGCTTTGGATTGCAGCCCATGACGGCATCATTCTCGCGCCCTCTCATCGGGCGCAGTGTCACCGGCCTCACTCATTCCCTGACTTATGCCAACCAATGGGACCAAAGTCACAACTTGATCTGCTTGCCCGCAACTGCACATTTCCCGCCCCCCAGGGGCAAGGCGCGGCGGCGACTTGCTAGCCTGCCTGCGGCTCGGGCTCATGGCCACGCACGGCCTCCCCCGACGCCCTTATCGACATCCCGGCCCTCAGATTGGCCTATAGTTCGGCGAGGTTGTGGATCGTAACAGCATGATCTGGCACGCCATTTTTGCGCAGGAGAAGGCAGGCATCGGACAACATAGACATGCACCGCATGCCGGCATGAAAACGGCGCCCTCTCGGACGCCGTGTCTTTTATCACAGTGCAGCGCTATCGCCACACAGGCACAAAAGCGGCTCAGCCGGCCTTGTGCTGCTCGGCCAGATAGAGCCAGGTGTCGACCACGGTATCGGGGTTGAGCGACACGGAATCGATCCCCTGCTCGACCAGCCAGGCGGCGAAGTCCGGGTGATCGGACGGCCCCTGGCCGCAGATCCCCACGTACTTGCCCGCCTTGCGGGCGGCGGCGATGGCCATGGCCAGCAGTGCCTTGACCGCCTCGTTTCGCTCGTCGAACAGGTGGGCGATGAGCCCGGAGTCCCGATCCAGCCCCAGGGTCAACTGGGTCATGTCATTGGAGCCGATGGAGAAGCCGTCGAAGTGCTCGAGGAATTTGTCCGCCAGCAGCGCATTGGAAGGCAGCTCGCACATCATGATGACTTTCAGGCCGCGCTCGCCACGGCGCAAGCCGTTCTCAGCCAGTATCTCCACCACCTGCTCCGCCTCACCCAGGGTACGCACGAAGGGGATCATCACCTCGACGTTGGTCAGCCCCATGACATCCCGCACCCGTTTCATCGCCTCGCACTCGAGGGCGAAGCAGGGGCGGAAACTGTCGGCAATGTAGCGCGACGCACCACGGAAACCGATCATGGGGTTCTCTTCATGGGGTTCGTAACCACGGCCCCCCACCAGGTTGGCGTACTCATTGGACTTGAAGTCCGACATCCGCACGATGACCCGCTCAGGCCAGAAGGCGGCCGCCAGGGTAGCGATCCCTTCCGTCAGCTTGGCTACGTAGAACTCACGTGGGCTCTCGTAGCCCGCGATCATCCTGGTGATGGTGGCCTGGAGTTCCGGGGTCTGCTGATCGAACTCCAGCAGCGCCTTGGGGTGGACCCCGATCATGCGGTTGATGATGAACTCGAGGCGGGCCAGGCCCACGCCGGCATTCGGCAACTGGGCAAAATCGAAGGCGCGGTCCGGATTGCCGACGTTCATCATGATCTTGATGGGCAGGCGCGGCATGTTGCCCACCTCGGTCACCGCCACGTCGAAGTCGAGCTCGCCGTCATAGATGAAGCCGGTATCCCCTTCCGCGCAGGAGACGGTGATGAGCTGACCATCCTGGATGTGGTCGGTGGCGTTGCCGCAACCCACCACTGCCGGAATGCCGAGCTCACGGGCGATGATGGCGGCGTGGCAGGTGCGTCCACCCCGGTTGGTGACGATGGCGGAAGCGCGCTTCATGATGGGCTCCCAATCCGGATCCGTCATGTCGGTGACCAGCACATCGCCGGGCTGCACTTCATCCATCTGGCTGATGGAGGAGATGACACGGGCCGGACCCGCGCCAATCTTGTGGCCGATGGCACGCCCCTCGATCAGCACCTTGCCGGTTTGCTTGAGGGCAAAGCGCTCGAGGGTATTGGCTTCCTGGCGGCTACGCACGGTTTCCGGACGGGCTTGAACGATGTAGAGCTTGCCATCCTGACCATCCTTGGCCCACTCGATGTCCATCGGACGACCGTAATGCTGCTCGATGATGAGGGCCTGCTTTGCCAGGGCCATCACTTCCTCGTCCGTGATGCAGAAGCGGTTGCGCTCGGCATCGGTGGTGTCGACCACCTTCACCTGACGGCCATGACCGGCATCCCCGGAGTAGGTCATCTTGATGAGCTTGGAGCCCAGCGTCTTGCGCACCACGGCAGGGCGCCCGGCCTTGAGGGTCGGCTTGTGCACATAGAACTCGTCCGGGTTGACGGCCCCCTGCACCACCATCTCGCCCAAACCCTGGGCGCCGGTGATGAAGACCACGTCGTTGAAGCCGGATTCGGTGTCCAGGGTAAACATGACGCCTGAGGCTGCGAGATCCGAGCGCACCATGCGCTGCACCCCGGCGGAGAGAGCGACCCCCTTGTGGTCATAGCCCTGATGGACCCGGTAGGAGATGGCGCGATCGTTGAACAGCGAGGCAAACACATGCTTGATGGCAGTCATGACGGCATCGATACCGCGCACGTTGAGGAAGGTCTCCTGCTGACCGGCAAACGACGCATCCGGCATGTCTTCCGCAGTGGCGGAGGAGCGCACGGCAAAGGATGCCTCGAGCCCCGCGCTCAGCTTGTCATAGGCCTCGCGCACCGCCTGCTCCAGAGCGGGCTGGAAGGGCGCTTCCACCACCCAGTCGCGGATCTGCTGACCGGCCCGGTTGAGGGCGGCGATGTCATCCACATCCAGACTGTCGAGCAGATCATGGATCTTGCCGTTGAGGCCGCTTAACTCCAGAAACTCGTTAAACGCAAAGGCCGTGGTCGCAAACCCGCCCGGCACGGACACGCCGGCCCCCGAGAGGTTGCTGATCATCTCGCCAAGGGATGCATTCTTGCCGCCGACGCGTTCAACGTCCTGCATACCGAGCTGTTCGTACCAGAGTACGTACTGTTGCATTTGCATGTCTCCAGGTTGGGGGGCCAGGGTGACAATTCACCTGCTGTGCCAAGTCGTGTGTTTTTGTTAGTGTCTGTTGCCAACGACCATGAAAACGTTTTCTATTTATTATCAAAAAAATCCCCGAGCAAGAGTTGGGGATGGTCGTTTGACACAGGCATTCTACAATAGCGACACAAAAAGGTAACGACTCAGGTTTGCAAGCGAGTTCACAACTTGGGCATGGCAGATCTGTTGACAAAAACGATATGGTTTCGAGAGATACTTATTTCTCGCCGCCCCCTGGAGCGCACCACAGGAGTCCGCAGTGCACACCGTATTCTATGTATCCGACGGCACCGCCATCACCGCCGAAGTCTTCGGCCACGCCGTGTTGAGCCAGTTTCCCCTGGCCTTCGAGCAGGTCACCATCCCCTTTGTCGAGACCCAGGAGAAAGCGCGCCAGGTACGGGCACGCATTGACGAGCAGTTTCGCCAGACCGGGGTGCGCCCCATCTTGTTTCACACCATCGTCGACCCCATGGTGCGTGAAGAGGTGCTCAAGGCCCAGGCCAGCAGCCACGATTTTCTCAACACCTTCGTGAGCCCTCTCGAACAGGAGCTCGGTATCAAGGCCGAGCCTAGGTTGCATCGCACCCATGGCATGGAAAACCGCAAGCTTTACGACGATCGCATCGAAGCGGTCAACTTTGCGCTGGCCAACGACGATGGCATCACCACCAGGGAGTATGACGAGGCAGACATCATCCTCATCGGGGTCTCCCGTTGCGGCAAGACACCGACCAGCCTCTATCTGGCACTGCAATTTGGCATTCGCGCCGCCAACTATCCCTTTATCGAGCAGGACATGGGATCGCTGGAGCTGCCCGCCGCCCTCAAGGCCAATCGCCACAAATTGTTCGGCCTCACCATCATGCCGCAGCGGCTGCACGAGATCCGCAACCAGCGCCGCGCCAACAGCCGCTACTCCTCACTTGATCAATGCAAACAGGAGCTGGCCAGCGTCGAGAGGCTGTTCCGCCAGGAGGCGATCCGCTTCCTCGATACCAGCTCCCACTCGGTCGAGGAGATCAGCGCCAAGATCCTGGAAGCAACCGGCCTTCGCCGCCAGCTCTGCTAACCTGCAAGGCTGTGACAGCACAACGCACCATGAAACAGATGAGTGGCAAGATAACGAAACAGAAGAACAGGATGAAAAAATGATGCCAGCATCATCGCTGGCATCCCATCACTCGCGGGGCAAGCAGGCTCAGGGCTTGTTGAGTTCCTTGTTGTTCATCAACATGCCGTGAAAATTAATGAGTCCCCTGCCCTTGCGGACTCGCTCGCTCAGCCAGCAGGCTGGCACCAGCCCCATCCCGGCAGCAAGGATGAGCACCATGGCGATGTGATTCACCAGGTAATCCGCTCCCAACCAGCCCCAGACAACAAGGCTGCTCATCGCCATCGTCAGCAACATGGGGGATAGCCAGATCCCGAGCCAGAGCACGGCCATCACCAGGCCACCTACTATGCGCTCCATCATATGAGTCCCTTTTTATCAAAGGGCAACAACGCCATGAAAACCGGACAGAGTCAAGATATGGAAATCCATTCGAACATAAAACCAGCAATCACTCTCAAAACCCCTTTCCAGATCATGAAAAACCTGCATGGCGCACAAAACAGCAGCCGATGATGAGGAAAACAGGTGCATGGTCGGTCGATTATCACTATTCTGCTCGGGTTGGTAGCCGCTACAAAAAACAGCCAGCGGCAAACCGTAACGATATAAATACGGATTTCGTCACGTTTTCGGCACAAGATGCCGCGCCAGGCAGAGGACGTGCTGTGGCTGACGGGACGCGAGCCGAGTGATTTCAGCGACGTAAGGAAGGAAGCATGGATCTTCAACAACACGGCGAGGAGCTCAAGCGCGGTTTGAAAAACCGCCATATCCAGCTCATCGCACTGGGCGGTGCCATCGGTACTGGCCTGTTCCTCGGCATTGCCGACACCATCAAGATGGCGGGCCCTGCGGTGCTGCTGGGTTATGCCATCGGCGGCTTCATCGCCTTCCTCATCATGCGCCAGCTGGGCGAGATGGTGGTGGAAGAGCCGGTTGCCGGCTCATTCAGCCATTTTGCCTACAAGTACTGGGGTGACTTCGCCGGCTTCGCCTCCGGCTGGAACTACTGGGTGCTCTATGTGCTGGTGAGCATGGCCGAGCTGACGGCAGTCGGTATCTATGTCCAGTACTGGTGGCCCGAGATCCCGACCTGGATGTCGGCGGCCTTCTTCTTCGTGCTGATCAACGCCATCAACCTCTCCAACGTCAAGGCGTTCGGCGAAATGGAGTTCTGGTTCGCCATCATCAAGGTGGTCGCCATTCTCGGCATGATCGGATTCGGCGGCTGGATGCTGTTCTCCGGCAGCGGCGGCCCCGAGGCCACGGTCAGCAACCTCTGGGCCCAGGGTGGCTTCTTCCCCAACGGCGTCGGCGGGCTGGTGATGGCCATGGCCTTCATCATGTTCTCCTTCGGCGGTCTGGAGCTGGTCGGCATCACGGCAGCGGAAGCGGACAATCCCGAGAAGAGCATCCCCAAGGCCACCAACCAGGTGATCTACCGCATCCTCATCTTCTACATCGGCGCCCTGACCGTACTGCTCTCCCTCTATCCCTGGGGCAAGGTAGTGGAAGGCGGCAGCCCGTTCGTGATGATCTTCCATGCGCTCGACAGCAACCTGGTAGCCAACGTACTTAACCTGGTGGTGCTGACCGCCGCGCTGTCGGTGTACAACAGCTGCGTCTACTGCAACAGCCGCATGCTGTTTGGCCTGGCCAAGCAGGGCAACGGCCCCAAGGCCCTGCTCAAGACCAACAAGAGCGGCGTGCCCCTGACCGCCATCACCATCTCGGCCGCGGCCACCCTGCTGTGCGTGCTCATCAACTACCTGATCCCGGGCAAGGCCTTTGGTCTGCTGATGTCCCTGGTGGTCTCCGCACTGGTCATCAACTGGGCCATGATCAGCCTGGCGCACCTCAAGTTCCGCAAGGTGAAGGCCGCAGAAGGGGTCACCACCAAGTTCAAGGCACTGTGGAGCCCGTTTGGCAACTACCTCTGCCTCGCCTTCATGGCCGCCATCCTGGTGATCATGTACATGAACGACGGCACCCGCATCTCGGTCGAGCTGATCCCGGCCTGGGTCCTGGTACTCGGTATCGGCTATCTGCTCAAACAGAAGAGCCAACGCAAGCTGGCGACCAACCTGGGCTAGGCATCGAGCCTCCTCCAACAAAAATGCCGGTCACTGACCGGCATTTTTTATTCCATTCCCGTTTCACCTAACCCAGTTCGCGGCTCGCTTGTCCTGCAAGCCCCTGCAATGACAAACCCGAGGGGTTGCCTCGGGTTTGAGTGATGGACAAAGGGGCTGTGTTATTCCAGCAGGAAGACGGCTTCTACATTGTCAGTGATGCTGATCTGCTGCTGTTGATAGCTGTTTTCCATCATGTCGGCGGCAGGGGCTGCCGCAGCCTTCATGGCACGGGTATAGACCGGCATGGGGGAACTGTTGCGGTATTCAACGCTATATACCTTGCCAAGCTTCATGCCGAAAGCCTTGGCCAGGGATTCCGCCTTGCTCGTGGCATCAGCAACAGCACCAAGCCGGGCCTGCTCCTTGATGACCTGTGGTGACTTCAGGCCGTACTCTATCTGGGTCACGGACTCCAGACCCGCCTTGAGGGCGGTGTCCATCAGCTGGCTCAACTTGTCGAGCTGGTAGAGTTTGACCGCCAGCTGACGCTGGGCACGGTAACCCACCATTTCGGGTTGCTTGTTCTGGGGGTACTGGTACTCGGGGGAGATCACCAGATTGCCAGCCTCCACGTCGCTGCGCTTGATGCCGAGGCTCTCCAGCTGGCCAAAGAAGGCTGCTACCTTGGTATCTACCTGCTGTTTGGCCTTGATGCCCTGCTTCTCCAGTGCCGTGACGGCGACATTGAGCGTCAGCATGTCTGGTTCAGCCTTCTGCTCCGCATAGCCACTGACGACCAGATGGGGGGCCTGAGGAACCTCGATGGCAAGCAACGGAGCACTGACAACCAGCGCGGACAGGGTAAGAAGGGGACGCCACATAAAAAAACCTCCATCATTTAGATGGAGGTCATTATGCATGTCGTCGATTGGGATTCATATATCGTGTGTCGGCGGGATCTGGTCCAGCACCTGATTGGTCATGTCGATATTGATGCTGATCTCCCCTCCTCCTGAATTGCCATGACTTGTCATCACGGGAGCAGGCGCCTGGCTGCCAAACAGCGACTCATCCTCAAAGTGGAACGAATCCCACGACAGAACATGACCTTGTGATGGCAGATTCGGCTCGGACGTCGTCACGACGGCCAGCGCTCCCCAGTCAAGCTCCTCACCGTGGCTGAGCAGCCCCTGCAAGGAGGTATCACTCAGGCTCTGCAACGAATACTCCTGCTGCCCCCACTCATGGCCGACCAGCACCATCATGTGGGGCAGGGGCGCATCCTCTGCTGGCGTGAAGCTGATACGAGAAGCGGCAAAGTCCACATTCAGCAACCCCGCCACCTCACCATCTTCGCTCTCCAGCTCCAGACCGTTGAGCGTGTCACCCGTCATCGTGGCCTGATAGCCAAAGCGGCCGGTGCAGACGATACTGTCCTGCCCGTTCCAGCTATAGCGAATGCCGTCGATGTCGACCCAGTTGAATGACTGCATGGTGACCCTCTCCTGATACTGCAGCTATCTTATCTGCCCACTCCATCAAATAACAGGGGCCGGGCACACCCGGCCCCCATACCCTGCTTACGGATCGACCTTGAGGTTGCCCTGATCCAGCAGATCCTGAATGATCTGCAGATTGGATTTGCCAGCCGTCAGATCCACGTTGTCAAAGAGGATGGTATGAGTCGTGGTGCCACTTCCCGCTCCATCCAGATCAATGGTCAGAGTCGACTTGCCACTGCCCGGACCAGGAGCAAAGGTAAGATAGTGATCCAGTGTGCTCGCATCGGCATGCTCACCACTGAGCAGTTCACTCAGGTCCAGAACATCTCCATTGGCCCCCGTGGTGAAGTCTTTGATGGTATCCGTGCCTCCTGCATCACCTGCCATCCATTTGAAGGTATCCTTGCCAGCCCCACCAGTCAGGGTATCACTGCCGGTACCCCCAATCAGCAGGTCGTCGCCACCACCACCACTCAAGATGTCGTTACCTGCCAGTCCGCTCAAGACGTTGGCATTACCATCGCCGGTCAGGCTGTCGTTGAACATGGACCCTACCAGATTTTCCATGTTGCTCAGGCTGTCTGTCCCTGCCCCTCCGGTATTCTGACTGGCACCATTGACTGTAACCGTGACCCCAGCAGCGCTGTCGAAGTAACTGGCCGTATCATTGCCGTTGCCGCCGTTCAGGGTATCGTTGCCAGCGCCACCGATCAGGAGATCATTGCCCTCACCACCATTCAAGGTGTCGTTACCGAGTCCTCCAAGCAGGATGTCGTTCCCGGCATTGCCGTTGAGCGTATCGTTTCCAGATCCCCCAATAAGGATCTCGTCGAGATAGCTCCCGGTAAGTGTCAAACCGCTCTGCACATCCACATACACCTTGGCCGTATCTGTGGTCGTGCTATTGGTGTAGTTGAACGAACCCTCGTAAGAGTTGGGAGTCGCATTGCCGGAGGTATCATCAAATGTTACCGAGCCTGCATTGTCTGTGACGGTCCCTCCAACGGCTCCCGAGACGCCCGTGATCATCTGGGTCGCAGCCAGAGGCCCGGTGTCATTGGCAAGCAGAGCCCAATCCGGAATGGTCGCCGGGTCCTGGTTGGTGATGATAAAGTCATCACGAACTACGGTAGGACCGACCGCCGGGTTGATAACGATGGACAAGGTGCTGGACGCAGTATCCCCATCGTTGTCTATCACACTGTAACCTACGACCTGGTTTATCCCCCCGACCGGAATGGATGACGGCGGAGTATAGGTGTAGGCGCCGTTGTCCATGTCCACCTTGAGGATGCCGCCTGCAAGTGTAATGGTCCATTCGTTGGTCGTTGTATTGAAGGTCCCGGCTGATGTCCCTCCCGAGACGCCGGCGAAGCCCGTCTTCTGGTTGTAGGTATAAGTCACCCCTCCCACGGTAATGGCATTGAGCCAGCCACCATCGGCCCCGGCACTCGCCGCTACCCCGTTGATCAGTTGTCCTGCCAGGGGCGGAGCTACCACGGTGCTCAAAAGGGTCGCGGTCAGTTGGCTGAAGTCAGTCACCACCACTGCGGTGGTATTTGCCGGGCTGGCACCACTGACCCCGTTGTAGGCAATGGGATCCAGTGCAGACTGGGTCGCTCCCGATCCCATCCCGAGCGCGTACGAATTGATGTTGTTCGCCGTCAGGAAATCGGCCCAGTCCTTGGTTTCACCGCTCAGTGTCGTGCCGTCACCATCGATCCCGTTTCCACCGCCAAGCGAGTTGTTGCCATCAGGAACTGTGGCGGGGGTACCGCTCAACGAGTTGGCATTTGGCAGACCATCCGACATGAAGTAAGAGACATTTTGCGCATTAGCGAGTTTACCTGTATCGCCAAAGGCTTTGATTGCCTCGTTCAGTGCATCATCGTAGTTGGTCGAGTTCGTGGGGGTAAGGCCAAGGATGATGGCCTTGGCTACATCGACCGAGACCCACACCCCGGTCGGATTGGCGGCTGAAGTGGAGAAGGTCACGATATTGACCATGACGCTGCCGTAGGCGCTGTATTTGTCCAGCAGCTCCAACGCGGACTTCTGCATCACCTGCATCCGAGTCATGCCTTGATAGCCCGATGGGTCACCCATACTGCCGGAGATATCGAGGATCAACATCAGATTCGTGTTCTGCACCTGAGTCGCCTGGCCTGCATTGGTAACAGCATTGGCAATGGGGGCATCATCGCTGATCACAACCTGCAGGTTACCCGTGCCACTGTCGCCACTGGCATCCGTAGCCGACACGACGAAACTCGGACCATTCGCTGTATCACTGTTGCCCTGAACGTTGTGAGTCAGCACATTGTCTTTGAGCGTGTAGGTATAGTTCACCGTGTAGACACCGGCTGTGGGGCCGCTGACACCGGTTACCGTCAGCATTCCTTCCGTATTGTTGATCAAGGTCTGACTGCCGCCACTGGTCAAATTGTAAGCCTGCCCACCGATGGTCAAGGTAGTCAGATTTTCCCCCTGGGTGTTGATGGTGAAGCTGCCATTGAATATCTCCGAATTACCACTGGCAGCGGTCCCCTCAGGCAGTCCCTCCTCATCAACCGTCGCATTGCCGATGGTCAATACAGGGACACGGGTATCCTGAGCAATATTGATTGTCAGTGTTGCCGGATCCGTATCACCATCGCCATCTTTGAGCGTGTAGGTAAATACCTCCGAGGCCCCCACGGGAACCGATGCCGCCGTGAGCGTATAACTGTATTCGCCATCCAGCCCCATGGTCAGCGTCCCATACAGCCCGGTCACGGTGAATCCACCGGCAGGATTACTGTCTGAATTGCCGTTCGAGCTCACGACCTGGCTGATTGCTGCACCATCAGCCCCCATGACGTCCACCCCAGCACCGGCTGTACCGCCGATGGTACCCGCCCCGGTAATCACATTCCCCGTCACCGGAGTGAACACACCTTCAGTAGCACTGTCAGCATCATCGTTGGCCGTCGGCACGTCGTCCACGATCTGCACGCTCAGGGTGTTCGAGGCCGAGTCCCCGTCGCTGTCCACCAGGCTCACCGCGAAGTCTTCGAACAGGCTGTTGTTGCCGTCCGCCGTCGGGTGCGCCTCGTTGTCGTTCAGGGTGTAGCTGTAGCTCACCAGCCCCGTCGCCGGGTTGTACCCGGTGATGGTCAGGGTGTTGCCCAGCGGCGTGGTCACCCCGCTCAGCGGGAAGCCCGCCACCACCCCGTTCACCACGATGTTGATGCCACCCACGCTCAGGGTCTTCACCCCATCCGGCGCGCTGATGGTGAAGTCCCCCGTCACCGTGGTCGACTCCTTGCTGCTGTCCGACCCCGCCGACTCATTCTCGCCGCGGGTCGCCAGCAGGTCGTCTTCGTACACCTTCGCATCCCCGCCCTCGCCCTTGGGCGTCAGGTT